>JBDNIG010000210.1:0-41439 GCA_041688415.1 Rhodopirellula sp.
ATAAGGTGGTGGACATGTGCGTTCTTTCAAAGGATGACTTTAGAAATCTCCCTGACAGAATGGCATGTCCACGCTTTTTTTTCCATACACCGTACTTTCAGCATCCTTCAGTCCTGCGCACGCTTCAGTCGGATGAGCCTTACTTGTCGCAGAAGTTGGCGCCTCCACCGAATCACCCACGAGACAAACCCTTCAAGCCCTCCAAGCAGGACGAAAAAGAAGCGCAGGAGGAATTGCTCCAGCGATATCCGCAAATCGCAAATTGGTATGTGAAAGAAAAGGAACTGGATGGCGCGACTGCAATCCAGCTAAGCCAAGTGAAAGTCGTGCGGGCAGCGGACATCTATCGCACGCGCGTCGTTCGATTTGTTGAAGATCATCTTCGGACGACGGGTTTCTTCGATGCAGATATTTCAGACCGACTCCAACTTGAAAAAAAGTTTTGCGAGGCTATGAAACACGGTGGGGAATCGCTATTTTTGGCTAATGGGCGAGTTGTTGAGGGATTGTCATCCACCGACGTTGATCTGGGCTTGAGTGGTACCTGAGAGTAAACAAGAATTTCGATGAACTGGAGACGCTCGTCGACAGTCTCGTGTGACAGTTGGCGTGTCTGGTCCACCCTCCTCCCCGGTATCACGCACCTTCTCGATTTCGGCTACCGCATGTTCGCCAAAAACCGCCTCCACGTCACCGGCCGTTGCATGGTGGAGACCTGCGAAGTGGAAGGAGGTATGCTGACTTTATTTTGCCACATATCCCCACGGGTCAGTAGACTGCACCATCTGTGACGATCCATGTTCATCGGTTGTCTCAGCAGGAAAACGCGAGTTGTCGCGAACCGACTTCACCATCCAACATCGACATACGAGCTACCAATCAGCCTATCGAGGCATCCACTCGCTTGCAGATAGCGTCAACGGTTGGATTGTCTGCTCCATCGCCGTTCCATTCCAATCCAATCTGGCTTAACGCAGATCTTGCGATGTGAATCCCAAGATCTCGATAGGCATCAAACTGCGAAGGATCGAAAAACTGATCCGATGTTGATTCGTGAGGGAACGCCTCGTGTTGCCGAGCGTACCCCTTTACTTCCGACGGTTCATCGCCGTTGATACTGGACTTCAAATAGATGATGTACGCCGGTGTCTCGTCACCGGGGTACCAGATTCGTCCCAATCCGGAATGAGGACGGTCAGCGGTGCTGTTTGATTCCGTTTTTTCCCAGAGATGAATGCTATCCTGTGACCATTCGACTCGGGTGTTCAGGCGTGCTTTCGCCGCCTGGAGAACAAGCGTCAGACTTGGGAAACTGAGATCTGGGTCCGCTTCCCCATCGCCAACGACGACCAGACGACATTTTCGTCGCAAAAGCTCAAACACTCCGAGATTCTCGATATGTCCACCGTCCGATAAGTTCACCCAACGATCTTGCTCACTGAGCCAACTCGTCATTTCACGCAGGTAGCGAGTTGGTCGCACGATCCATCGATAGCCGGTAGTCCACGGATCTTCCCCAACGACAAACTCTTCGTGCTTCGTTTCGGTGGAGCTTTTTTGACGACTGTCGATGGATGCTCTTGCCGATCTCATCGTGGTGCTGACGCTCGCCCCAAAGTAGCCGCCCCCTGACACCGTCGAGATATAGTCGAATAACGGAAAGACCTCTGTTTCAGACAATGCTTGAGCGATCCCAAGATTGATCGCGGCCGAGCGAACTCCACCTCCCGAGCACGCCAACCCCGCCAGCGACCCCGAGACGGTAGTCGCATAGTTCAGACAATCGAATGTCTGCTGCGGGATGAACAACACCATCGGAATCAAACTCAAAGAGAAAGGCTTGGGCAAGACGATCTCGATAGAATCCGTGTGCCGATGTTCGATTGATGTCAATGAAGAGCCACGCGAAAACCGAAAGCAATGAAGCCGTGAGAAGAAGATAAACCAGCTTGGACCACAGAGTTCTCGCGAACACGCGGTCATTAAGCAACGTCAGCCCTTCCATGTTGCCGAAATCGCCAAGAACGATATGACGAGCGAGGGTTTCGGCGTTCGCGGTATCGGTGAACCGGGCGGCCAAAATCTGACTGATAGCTTCGTGACTCAACTGTTCACCTGGTGTGACCTGGTAAACAGTCATCCCATTGAGTCCTCCCGGAATTCGCTCTTCATCAATCGTAGGCTTATAAAGTTCTGCCAGTGAAGCACGAGCGGCGAGTGCAGAATCAGAATCCTCTCGGATCGCTTGCCGGAACAGCGACAGGAAGCAATACTGCTTGAGCGATTTTTCGTTTGCAAAACCGCATTTTCCGGCGAAGTCCACTAGCTTGCCCTCGACAACCTTTCGACGCACTGGACTCCACGGCTGATCCAATGCCACCCGAAGATCACCAATCGCGTCGTCTATGGTGGACGCTAACTCCGCCTTCGTGCTTACAGCATCGGCACCATTTGACCAACGATGGATCACATCACGCGTGTCGAGCAACTGCGTACGGTGACGAACTGAAAGCGAATCCATGATTCTTCTTAATTTTGCGTCACGAAGAATCGACTTCACCCGCTGTGCGTCCATGGTGGTCAGTTTCAAAAAAACGTCGTCAAGCTCTTCAGCCCACAAGTCAACCTGATTCATCAGGGGCAAGCGTAGCAACCAATACGATTCGTCTCGACTGACATCAAAATTCTTGCGATCGACCGCTGCAAAGAACTTGGGTCCATTCCGGACCGCATCGAGCGACGGTTTGTTCGATGCGTACCGCTCGAGCTCGTCGAGGCGATTGGCAAAGCGGAGATACTCCGTTGCAAGTCGGTTCGGTAAACGCATCGTCGAAATGATCTCGAAATTCGCATCGCCTGGGAACTGGCTTTCGAGTTGTTCGTTAGCTTCCTGAATGGTGAGTCCGGCGTTTTCTTGTGTCTCGCCATGTGGGATCGAAAACAATCGGGCCGACATCGCATCGAGTATGAGCTGCGTCGTCGCATCCTCCGACGATAAATCTTCGTCTGTTTCCGCGAGCTTCTCGCTGCTGATCTGATTGAGTTGCTCAAACGCCTCCTCCGCACTGTGTTTTAACAACTCATGTCGTTGCAGTTCATTGATTTCTGCGAGGTGTTCCCCTGCTTCCAAGACCATGGATCGGATAGCGTACGTTTTCGACGGTTGCTCGAAAATCGAAGGGGAGCGAGATCGTCGAGTTCCTGTCGCTTTTTCTGAATTTTCTCAAATGCAGAAAGTTTCTTCAACGGGCTGACTTCCGGAACCTCTACCTTTGCCAAACGACTGAGCGGTCGCGTGATCGTTCCGATGTACTGGCTAACAGGGTCCACGCAATGAATCGCTCACGCGCCATTCGAACAACGCTTCCTTAGTGCTCGGGAACACCGCGAAGTCGCGCTGAAACGGTCTGAATCAATCTGTTGGGCCCATCGGCCAGAAACACGACGATCGCAACCATAAATGCAATCACTCCGGTCAGAGTTGCTCCGAAGGGATGATTGAGCAAGACATGATGACAGCTTCCAATGGCCGCCGCCGCGATCAGTAGAGCCGGAGCCAGTACCATCAGGTTGAGAATTATCCCGCGAACGTAGATGCCAGCGATTTGCAGATAGTTGAGAATCCCGCCGACCGTTAGATAACTCGAGTGATTCCGCACCCACGTCAGCGCATTTGCCTCTCGCCCCGCCTTCTTGATCGGAAACGGGAATTCGTTTGGACGTGCTTGCCGGGTTACTTTCATCGTGAGCTATCTCCTCGGAATCGTAAACTTCAGAGCTGGAACTTGGCACCCTCGATGGCGAGCTCAATCCGACGCTCTTCGCAATCGGGCATTGCGCGAGCAAGCAACCGCCAAAACTCTTGTGAATGATCGTTGTGGATGAGGTGGCACGCCTCGTGCGCCGCCACGTACTCGATGAGGCGACGGGGACCCATCACGATTCGCCAATTGAATGTCAGCGTGCCGCATGAACCTCTCGCCGCTGGTTGAGCGCTTCCCCACCGCCTCGAAAAGTCACGCACACGTATGACGGGCTCGCCGACTCCGAGCGTATCGCAAAAGCGGTTTACTACTTGACTGAGTTGCGAATGCGTTCGTTCGCGATACCAATCCACCATTTGAGCTCGCACAAAATCAGCCTGTACATTTGAATCGACTTCCTTTGGGACAAGCACGTTCAACTTTCCGGCAGCCATTTGAACGGCGGCTGGCTGGTTGACGCGTCGGCTCCGAGTGACTTTCAGCCGAAATTGCCGGCCGAGGTAAAAGTACGACTCACCGCTCACGAAGCGACGGGGCCAGGTTCGATGAATCTGACGAAAATACTCTTGTTGCTGAATGATCCATTCACTTTTGCCAGCGACCGCCTTTACGATCCTCGAGAGCCGTTCACCCTTGGGAGCGACAACCGTCACCTCGCCGTCGGGATGTACCGAGAGTGCCAAGGTTTGACGATCCTCGGTTCTCGTAACCGACATCGGGACGATCGAGTCGCCGATGCGAAGCTCTGTCTTTTGCCAGCGAACTAGCTTTCGGTTCTGATTGTGATTCCGGTTCGTGCCCAATCCATGATCTCCATTGTGAGTTCCTCGATTCGCTCCTTCGGACACTTCGCCAGGCGAAGCTGCCGCTTGATTTTTCGACGCATTTCCCGCTGAACGTCTTCCTTACTGATCCAATCCAGCACCGCCTCGCTCTGAAGTGTTTCGTAGATGACAGCCGCAAGATCGACGATGTCCTCCTGCTTCATATCGGAACCGGCCATCCGTTTTCCCAACAGTCCATAGACAGCGAACGAATTCGCGTCGAGCCCAAGCGTCTCTGCCGATTCGCTCTGTCCTTCACGCATTGTCGTGCGCACTTCTTCGTACTTCTGCAACGCTAACACATCAGAAATCCGATTGGCGCGATGTTCGTCGATGATGTCAGCGATTCGATCTTCCAACGACGAATAGAACGCTGGATCCTCGTGCATCTTGATCGTGATCGTCTTCTTTAGCTTGTGCTCCATCCGACTCGCCTTCGCGCGATTGGAATTCAGTTTGTCCAGTTCGGCAGTGAACTGATCGTCAAGAATGTGAACCGGGCTTAGCAGCACATCGACACCTTTGGAAAAGAGAGATTCTTCGATTCGTTGCCGAACCCGTTCGGCGATCGGAGAAGCGGATGAGTCATCGGCTTCTTGATAGAATTCCCTTGCTTCCTTTTTAACGCGTTCGATCCACGCGAAATCCCGGACAAAGCGCAACGCCCTGGGCTCTGGCAGAATCTGTTCCAAGGCTCGGTAGAATTCGCGATGGCGGAACTTGAAAACCGCTCGAATATCCTCCTTCTCCAAACGAAGAATCCAAGGCTCGATGTCCTCTCGGTCCCAATCGGCGTCGAACAAATCGAATGCGTCATCGCGGGTTTGACGCAAACGTTCAACGGATGCCTTTCCGCCGCGGGGTTTCATCGCATCATCTGGCTGAATGTCAATCGACAGCAATGCCAATGCCTCATTCAAATGCTTGGCCACGCCCCAATAGTCGACGACCAGTCCCCACTCCTTGCCCTTTTCGGGCATCGGCCGGTTCACCCTGGCAATCGCCTGCAACAAGTTGTGTTCGGCTAGCGGCTTGTCCAAGTACAGGGCTCGCACGATCGGCGCGTCGAATCCGGTCAGGTACTTGTCGACGACGATCAACATCGCCAATTCGTCCGTACCAGAAGTCTTCAGCTTCTCAATCCAGTCTTCTTCGGGCGTGAACTGGTCACGGAGATCATTCAGTGGACTCGATTTATCCTTCGTCCCGGAAATCAAGACCGCAATTCGCTTGCCCATCAACTCGGTCAAGTTGTCGTAGTACATCGACGCCGCACGCTGCGAACAAACTGCGATTTGAGCCTTGAATCCATCCGCCTCGAAATTCTCGCGGTAGTGCTGAGCGATGTCTTTGCAGATTGCAGCGATGCGTTTCTTTTCTTCACCAAACTTGATCAAACTCCGATTTCGGTTGGCCAGTTCTTTCGCATCAGCCTCGCTGAAATCCGCTGGCGTCTTGCTTCCCCAGATCGCGACATCGAATTCTAAATCCGCGATCCGCGACTCGTAAAGAATCGGAACCGTCGAACCATCAGCGACCGATTGTGGCATCGTATAGCGGTGGATGTAACCGCCGAAATGCTGCAACGTCTTCGGGATGGGAGTGCCTGTGAATCCGATCAAACACGCATTCGGTAGTGCCGCTCGCAAGTTTGCGTTGAACTGGCCGTATTCGGTTCGGTGCGCCTCATCAATGAGGACGAAGATGTTGCCGTCTTTGGAAAGAACCCGATCCTTGGGTTTTTTCTCGGGTGCATCGACCTCATCGCGGAACTTCTGGATGGTTGCCATCACCGTTCGACCACCACCAACAGAGAGCAGATTCTTCAAGTGGGTTACCCGCGAGGCACGGACCGGGTTCTCGAAGTTGCAGTTCAAAAAGGTCGTTGTGATCTGACGATCCAAGTCCATTCGATCGGTTACGATCAACAACGTCGGATTCTCAAGCTCACGTTGTCGTTTTAACTTCAAGCACAACCACAGCATCGTCAGACTCTTTCCGCTGCCCTGCGTGTGCCAGATCACCCCGCCGCGATCGGCGTAGTCATGTGCCTTGCTTGAATCCCGGCTCGCTGCGTTGCGTTTTGCCAAATCCCCCATTCCACGCTGGCTCCCATCGCCCCGCTTCGGGGAGAGGGGCTGGGAGTGAGGGGCTTCCATGTCACCAACCGAGTATCGTTTCAACTTCTCCCGAACTTCATTCGAGCCAGCGTCTCCAACGATCTTACCGATCGTCAAATTCACCGCCTCGAATTGCTGATACCTGGCCAGCTTCTTGACCACCTTTCCGTCATCGCGGTCGAAAACCACGAAGTTGCGAAGCAAGTCCAGCAGCGTCGGTTTGGACAGCATGCCAATGAGCAACTTGTCCTGCACTGTCGGTTCGCGATCGAGCAACCGCTCGACGTCAAACTTGGTTCGCGGGAAAACGCTCTTCCACCGTGCGTACCGTGCCAGCGGCGTCGCCACGCTGCCGTACCGAGCGTCATACTTTGCCAGTGCTACCGTCAGCAGCGTCGTATGGAACAAGCGTGCAACCCCGTCGTCCACTGACTGATAGGCTGTCAAGTCCTCAACCGCTTGGGTGATGCCATCACTATCGGATGGGTTCTTGCATTCGATCACCACCAATGGAATGCCGTTGACAAAAATGACCAAATCCAACCGCCGCGTCTTACGCGGCCCTTTCACCGTCAACTCATCGACCACCAAGAAATCGTTGTTCTCGGGGTTCTCGAAGTCGAAAAACTTGATGCTTGGCGAAACCAACTTTCCGTGACGATGCTCATCAATCGTCACCCATCGGCTCAGGTACAGGTAGCATGCCTCATTCGCGTCCATCAAGTTCCGCGCCAGAGGTTGTCGAATCGCCTCGGCCGCATCCCGAATCCCATTGACCGTGATGCCGGGGTTAATCGCCCGCAACCGACCCGCCAAAACGTCCATCAAGATGACGTCCGAATCTGAAGAACGCTGGTCCCCAAGCTCCTCACCCGGAACGTACCGATAGCCAAGCTGATCTCGCAGCAACTCAAACGCGGGTTTTTGTACGTCGGTGAATTCTGGACCGTTTCTCATTTGCCAAACCTGTCCCAATCACTACAAGCCATTACGGTTGCTCCAATTGGCCAGTGGTGAGCTGATCCTGGAGGACGACGGGGTGTTGGCCGAACTTTGGATGGTAGTAAGTGCCAGAGTATTCGAGCAATCGAAGAACCATCGTCAGCACAACCCAGTCAAGCTCAAGATAGTGTGCGACTAAATCGTCTTCTCGAGGATTCAACTCGCCGTCGTGCAGAAGGTCATTTCGCGGAACTAGAAGATCTCGATCTGGTTCAGGCAGGTGAAGCTGGCTACAAGCTCGTTGAATTTTTGTCGCAAAATGGGGCGTGCTATTCCATCGCTTGATCTCATTCAATACCGCTTTTGTCAGATCAAGCGTCCAGTTTTCCGGACTTAGCTTTTGCAATACGCCGTGAACTTCTTGGATGAACTCATGCTGACGTGCTCGCGGCTTCAACTGCGGATCAATTTCGGCGGTGCCCGTGCGGCGGACAACGTAGCTTGAGATACGATCAGTCAGCGTGTAGAGAATTGAACAACGGACATCAGCCATGTCCGCAATTTGAGCTTGATTCAGCATTCCTAGCGTTTTCCGAAACCAATCTCGGTTCTCTTGGACAACGGTGATCCCGCCCTCAATTAGACTTTTCAACGAGCCAGGAGAGTCATTGGTCACTGGCTGCAAGCCACGTTTGTTAAAGCTGGTCACCCAAGTGGATCTCTGCAGCCCTTGAATCTCAGTCCCATCTTCTGCAACTAAGGAAAATGTCAACCAACTTACAGATCGACTAAGCGCGAACGAAAGCAGACTGCAGATATCATCAACCGTTTCAGTAATCTCACTTTCATCGTCAGCATGATCGAAGTTCGTTTCGAGCAATCCATTCAAAACGATCTTTGATTTCTCGGCTTTCGACACATCTTTCCATCGCTCAACCCACGAGTCTGTCAGTCTCCATGTTTTATTTCCGACGACGAACTCAATCGCATCGAGAGCCCAACCGCCCGTACTATTCGGCGTCTTAAGATCTGCAAAACGGAATTTGAGGTTTGTTAACTTGAATCGCCACTTGGCTGCTGTCCCAATAGATGGTGTAGTTGCCCTAAACTCCGAAAGCTCACCTTCAATCTCTAATGTGTTTGGACCAACAGGTGAATACTTGCTGATCGTCCCAATGCGTGAAGTAAAATGTCGGCCATCTTCAAGAATTCCGGTTGTCTCCACATTCCAGTCGAGAGACTCTCCGGAGAACACTCGGTTGAATTCCCTTATACTTACGCCTGGTATGACAGCTCTAAAGTACTGGCGTTGAGAACTCTCATCGCCCGTTAAATCACAATCGCAGAGGATCGTGCCGCTCTCAAGCGGACTCAAATCGAGCCAAATCTTGCTAGCCATATTCTTGGTATCCACTTTTCTTTTCTTGTCGGAATTAAATACGGAACACAGCCGATTCCAGAACGCCCATAACCATTGCATCACTCAGTTTACCTTGCGAATATGGGGTTGCAGCCCGCCAGAAGCCCCCGACTCAACGATGACTTCAGCGCCATAAACTGTTGCCATTCCCGGTGAGTTTTCGGTCGCAAAGAACCTAACCTATTATGCAGCAATCAGTTATCGATATCGGGCGTCCGAAAACATCGCGAGACGCTAGCAATGTTTGATCCCGGAAAACACGGTGTTTTTGCGTTGACCGGGAATCACTGCCGGAGCCAATGTTCTGACTCCGAACGAAAAAGGCGCCTTCATCGGCAATGAAGCGGCGCCAGTCACGTGAACCACTCGTTACCAATTGCGCAATATCACCGAGACGCTCAGGTTTCCAGGACGTGGGGAAATGCCCCAGCCGATGATCTGTTGCGAAATCGCTGTGCTTACCCGGTAGTCCGTTGGTGAGCAAATTTTGCAGCAAAGCGGTCTTGAGCTTGCGTGTCTGCTCGATCACTGCTCGTGTTGACTCGATCACGTGGTCGATACTTCGGAGAAAAATGATTGTCGACTTCTGTGTTGCAGTAGATACTTTCGGAATCCGCAGTGAAAGCACGTTGTCTAAATTTAGACCAGCTTTCGCGCCACTATCTGATAACCGGCGAAACTGCTCTTGCCCAACCTCGCTTGCAAGCGCCAATGCAACCCACTCCGGATCCACTTTCTCTTTGTCCAGTCGAACAACGGCGATATGCTGATTCACATAGGCTTCGCCCAACGTCTCTCGTGCGAAACCGATGATTCCAAGATCAGCAGTCACAGAAATCAGAACATCGCCCGACTGAATTCGAGTGCGACGACCTTCTGCGGATTCAGGGGGTCGAACATGCTGAGCGTCACGCAAGTCTAGTTCAACAGTACTTCGCGTTAGATTACCGATTCGGATGAAGAGCGGCCCATCATCGGCGTAATGCTGAGCCCATCCCCGTGAGCCACTCGTAACGAAGCTTGCGATATCGCGAAGATCGAAATGGCCGTTGTTCTTAGCCGCCATAACCCAGGTCCTCCAGCAACTGGTTCATCCGTGCTTCGGCTTCGTCTCTTTTCTGTTCTAACTCACGAAGCTTCTTCAGTTCCTTCTTCACGTTCAATTGCGGTGGTGGGTCAGATGAATCGACGTAGCGGCTGATGTTAAGGTTGTGGCTGTTCTCATCGGCGATCTCGGCGATGGGTACAACGCGGGCAAACTTGTCCCAAGCCGACCGTCCGCCGGGCTGCTTGGCCGCGTACCACGACTTGACCGCAACAGCGGCAGCTTCGTAGTCGCGGACTTCTTGATCGAACAGATCCGTCACTTTTTCTTCGAGGCCGGAAAGCCCCTCACCCCCAACCCCTCTCACCGAAGCGGAGCGAGGAGAGGCAGAGAGTCGCGTCAGTTGTCGCTCACGGTGCAGGTTGCTGCCTGCGATCCAGTCACCAGCGATACGCTTAGCAATCTTCGGCAACTGGTCCGGCTTGTCGTAGGCTTCAAAGGCGGCAACGATCCGCAGGATGTCCTGCCACCTGAGTGAGTTCCGGGCTTTGCCTTCGAGGAACAGTCCGTCGCTTGATGCGTCGATGAACAGCACTTGCTTCTTTCGTCGCTTCGGCTTGTTCTTGTTCAGGATCAAGATCGAAGCAGGAATGCCAGTTCCATAGAACAAGCTCGATGGGAGCCCAATCACGGCTTCGAACAGATCTTCTTCAAGCAATTTCCGGCGAACCTCACCTTCGCTGCCACCACGAAACAGCACGCCGTGCGGCATCACCACGCCAACCATGCCGTCGTCGCTGCAAGCATTGACCATGTGCTGTAAAAATGCGGTGTCACCCTTGGTAGTCGGTGGGATGCCGCGTTTGAAACGCTTGTAGACGTCTGCGGTCCAACGCTCCGTCACGTCCTTGCGATCAACTTTCGGTTTGTCACCTTCCTTCTTGGCGACTGCCGCCACGCCGTGCCACTCTTTCAAACTGAACGGCGGATTGGCGAGAATTCGATCGAACAGTTGCAACCGCGCCGCGTCGGTGAATTTCGGATTCAGGATCGTATCACCAAGCTGGATGTCGGCATCGGGGAACTGATGCAGCAACATGTTCAACTTGCCGATGGCCCACGTGCTGTAGTTCTTCTCCTGACCGGTCAACGTGATATTGCGTTTGTTACCGCCGTGATCTTCGACGTAACGACCGCTGCCAATCAGCATCCCTCCTGATCCGCAGGTCGGATCATGAATCCGCATCCCTTCGGTTGGCTTGAGGATTTCGACAATCGTACGGACCACGGTCGGCGGCGTCCGATATTCCCCGCCTTTCTTGCCGGCACCATCGGCAAATTGGTCGATCAGGTATTCATAACTCTCGCCCAGAATATCGGGATCGATCAAGTTGCGATTGCCCAGCGGCAGGGCATTGAAGTGCAGCAACAACCGTTGCATGAACGCATCGTGTTGATCGGGACCACCGCCGAATCGCTTTTCGTCGTTGAAGCGAACCGTGGTCAGGATGTCATCAAAGTATTGGCTATTGGCTTCCTGCAGTTGTTCCAATGCCGTGTCGATCGCCTCGGCACGGTTCTCCGGCGTGTTAATCAAGACACTCCAGCGGGACTCCGCAGGGACAAAGTACGCGCCGTCGCCGTACTCGTCGGGATCATCCGCGACCTCCTCCGCCTCTTCAGGCGTAAGCCCATCGTCGATCGCGCGGGCAATGACCTCATCCCGCCGCTCGATGAAGACATCGTTGAGCCGTTTGAGGAAAACGAGGTCAAAAATGTAATTTTTGAAGTCACCCGCATCCGTGTTGCCGCGCAACAGGTCAGCGGCCCCCCAAAGATGACGATCAAGTTCGTCGCGTGTGACGATACGTTCATTGGTTTTTGATTCAGCCATATCGTTAATCCGTAATTTTCGTTTTGCCGATCAGCACATCGGTCACCAGTTGCAGTGCAATGTCGCGACGATGATTAGCCGCTTTGACGGCGGTTTCGTATGCGGTATCGGATGCTTCCAACGCGGCGACCAAAATGGCCTGCTCAGAAGCACTAAATAGGGGAACAGGAAGGGTGGATAGTTCTTTGACGGTGACGTTCATCTGCATCGTGGTGGACTGGGACAGCGAATCAAAATGTGTCCGCCCCAATGCTGACTGCATCCAGGCAACCAGTAAACGTGGGTGAATCGTTTCGCCGCGCGTGCGAACGGCAATCAGCGTGGAGTTGAAAACCGAACCACCAAGCTCGTGAGGGACGATGCCGGTGGCAAGGTTGGTGCTGCGGGAGGCAATCAAGACATCAGCCGGTGCAGCGGAATGCTTTCTGATGTCGAATTCAATTCTGTCCCTTCGAACGAAATCAATTTTAGATAGGTTGACTGAATCGCCCGTGAGCGAGCGTACCGACAGAACAGGAACACCCTCGTCTGAACCATCAAGGCTCGACGACGCAATGTAGACACCATTGATGATGTCCGCGATATCGCCGAGAGATTTGAGTTGATGGTTCATAACGTCGTGTTGTTTTCTTGTTGCCGGGCGTTTCGTGGGTCTGGCCCGCGTCGGCGACCATCCCTGATCGCCGCCTGAGCCTTCTTCTCTTTCCGTTTGCCGCTCGCGGTTACCCGCAGGTCAACTTCTTATTGATACTACGGGCGAGACGCGAATAGCCGACGGTGCGGAAGAACGCCTGCCACTGGGGCGGAGCCAGGTATCCCATGGTACCGCCGCCGGAATCCCAAACACAGGCAACAGTTCCCGCTAGGCCTGCTGTTTGCCGATGCTATTCTTGCCAGCGAAGATGTAAACGCCGGCTTTTTCACTCCAATTGCTATCCTGCGGCAGGATCTGGAAGTTTGTGCCATTCCAGAGGCAGTTCTGACTGCTCATTCGGTTTCTCCTGAGCGTTCGAGTGGAAGTGTCTTCACAGATGCTGCGACGTGACCCTTGAAACGGTGAAAAGTGACCTCACCGCCGCCAGCTCGTTGACCAGGAATGGTCCAGCGATCAAACTCGTGGACAGGTATGGCTTCCCTGATTTCCCGAAAGGGCGTCGATGAAGTCGCCCCGGTGCTCAAACACCGGGGTTTTTTTACGGCTGGACAGAATCTGAGCAACCACGTGGAGATTTGACAACAAACCACGGCACAGGTCAAGCTGCTTGTTATTAGGACGAGTTCAACGTCACTGGATAGTAGTTTTGTTGTCTGGTAGATTGTTTTTTGTGCAAAACCCCTTGCCAAACGGAATCGTGACTTATACTTTAGTTATACTGGGCCGATGGAAGACCTGCAGCCTCCTGTGATACCTCCACGGCACGAAGTACGGATTTGTCTGTCCGCGTTCCGCGATGCACACGTGATTTTGCCTCGGCTGACTGGTCGAGCGAGGCTGCGGCGACAGGCACTGAAGTTGCAGTGGTGGGACTCAGGTGACGGCCAGATTTTCGATGTTGAGGTTCGTCAGCTTGCCACAACTGCGTTTTGGGAACTGGTCGTCAACGAAGGGTACGCGGTCGCCGCTGGCTATCGTGTCATCTTCACGCAGACCGAACCTAGTCAAGCGATTTGGATTCTTTCGGTGATGACGCTGGACGAACCACTGACCGACTTTTTGATTGAGATCCTCCAGATGCGACTGAACGTCGTGCTGGAGCGGATGCACATTAGCCACGACAACCCGTTTGGATTGCCATGAGCACGACAGAAACTCCCGACACGCCACTTGAAAACACGAATACTTCGCTGATGCGAATGATTCTTTCGTTGCACGGAACTCAACAACAAGCATTCTTTGCTGCGCTGACCGAATGTAGCGATCAGCTTCGGGCCAATTCCGAACGCCTGATGGCGATCATCGACGATCCTGAGTCCCTTCCTGGCGATAAGGGGCGGGCCTGGCACACTCTGCTGGATCAGTTTCGTTTGCTGCCGGACACCGAGGGCCGCTACGGCATGGACCTCGCTCGATCCGAGACGGGTGCTGCTGAGAAATTTCCCGCGTTACAAACCGAAGTCGCGAAGATGGATTCGCAAGAGGCACAGTTCGCTGACCGCCTGCGGCAAATCATGAAGGACAAACACATCACACAAAAACAACTTGCCGAGCGAGTCGAATGTTCGCAGCCGGCGATCTCTCAAATGCTCAACCGTAAGTGCCGCCCGCAACGATCGACTCTCGAAAAAATCGCATTGGCGCTGCAGGTTGATGTGCGCGAGTTGTGGCCTGATATCGAAGTGGTTGACTACTTGGATTCGGTTGCGGCCTTTGAGCAAGAAGGCCAAGTGATGAGCGAAGCGATGGCAACGGCACTTCGCGACGACTCTCAACCACGATCAACGATCAAGGGACAGTCGTTGCCATCGTGGAAGGAAAGCGTCCATTCGGATGAGTGAGTTCCAACTCTACGCCGATAAATTCACCGAAGCCGACCGAGGTGACTTGGTCGGCTTTTCTTGTGGTGAATCGAAGTCTGGAAAGTTCTGCACCGAGTGGATCATGGGCTCGGGAGCCTTCGACTCGATAAACCGAGGCTCATCGGTATGGCTGTACCGCATCAAAGCGGGCCAGGTGGTTGGTTATGGCTCACTTGGGCTGGTCAATTGGCGTTGGCCGCTGCCTGACGGAAAGTATACGCGATTGCTGTACATCCCCATGCTCGGAATCGACCAGAGTTTCCATGGCCGGCCTCTTGACCCAGAATGGCGATACTCTCGCCAAATCATGAAGCATCTCGTTGCTGAGGCTTTTCGGATGAATGGTGAACGCAAGAAGCCATCGGAGTATTTGTTGCTGTTAGTCGACCCGACCAACCAAGCAGCCATACGATTCTATGAACGATTTGGCTTTCAGTTGATTCTTGGCGTGACCTATGGCGCTGGCCTGAGCGTCATGAAGCACCGATTGCACGAGGCAGGCCGTGTGTAATGCTGCCGGTCATGCCCGCACTCACGAACCCGACTTCGGCTCTAGCGGACTTGATTATCGAGGATGCACCAAGCCCTGAACTGAATAGGCAACCATGAGAAAACTGGCGACTTGGGGACATACCTGTGTTTTGCCTCAGCTGAACGCCTTCTAGAATCCGTGTGCTAACGTTTCGCACCCACAACGGAGAATCAAACGAGGTCCAAACGATACAATTGAACGCCTGAGACTGTAGACTGTTGCGAGAAAGAGCAATTCGGCCAGCGCACGTCGGCAACACGGCGTTCAGCAGAAACCAATCGAGCATCTCGAGGCCAAAATTAGATTCAAAAGACTTGATTAGGCGATATCGCTCGGAGTGTTGCAGCCATCGCTAGCCAGACGGTTCCGTCCGTCTTGGCTGTCGGGCTCGCGGGACTTTGCCGACACAGACGCCTCGTGCGAAACGCACATCGCTCGGGACCAACCGGCGGAGCGGTCGGACGACAATCGGGCAGTGGCATGCACTTCGTCCGTTTGGTCGATACGAGCCAGTTTCAGGGAAGTGGGGGCGGCGCCTCCAAGGCATCTTGTTCCCAGGCGGGAGCCTGGGAACAAGATGCAGTGACCTGACGGGTTCTATCGCCTGTTCCGATTAGTCGGTTCCTTGGCAAGGTAGGTCGACCTTTTTGGGCAAGCTGACTTGGGCGAAGCCGTCAAGTTTGTCGAAGACTTCCTGTGTCGAGGCAGTGGTGGCACCACGCCAGTGTCTCGACGAGTTGCGTCCGAGTTGTGTGTCCCTCCCGCACAGCCGGTAACGCACTTGTCATGATCCGTCGGTTGACGGGTCACTGGCGGCGGCCTGAGGTCCGAGTTCACCCCCCTCCGATCCGACCCAGGCCGCCGCCGACGTTTTGAGCACACAAACGCTCCCTTTGCCTGCACACCGCCGCTGGGCGGATGGAATCTCCTATGACCCAACACTCCATCAAGATCGCTTCCGATTCGTTGGCGTTCGATCGCCTGCAGTTTGCCGAGCGTGCGGTCGGTCGATCACTCCAGTCGAACGTGGACGCCGGATGCGCACCGGCACCGAACTTGAAATCGTTGCTGCTGGTCGTCTCGGCTCAGAGCAGCACGCTGGACGACGGCCGCTGGCAATTCGCGATCGAAACCGCGGGCGGCGAGCCCGTTCTGGAAGCCGAGGATTGCGAACGAGGCGATCTGAACCGCTTGACGCTATTAGCGGCCGTCCGCGGTTTGGAGGCCATCGATGGCCCTTCCGGAGTAACGCTGCTGAGTCACAATCGCTACCTGATCCGCTCCCTCACCGATTCGTTGCCGCGGTGGCGACGTAGCGATTTCGTGTGGGACCATTTTGGGCGGCGAGTCGAAGTACAGCATGCCGACCTATGGCGACGGATCGATCATGCTCTCAGTATTCACGAAGTCCAAGCCTGTTTGTTGACCGCGAGAATGGTGAGTCGTCCCGCGGCAGTCGCTCCGCAAAAGAGTTTGACGGTCTCGGCTCCTTCGGCTGGACGTGTCGAGCCGACGCGGATCGATTCGCCACACGATGAACCCTCCTCACCACACAGCGGCAATCGCCTTCGTGATTGGCTGCTGCAATCGGCGGTCGACACCAGTCATCGGGCACATCGGATCGCGATGATCGGCCAAACGGAACATTAGATACCGTTGATCGATGGTAGCAGCCGGGCTCGCGGTGTTGCCCGGTGCCTTACGGCACTCGGCTCACGATTGCGTCGCCAAAGTGGTTTCAATCAATGAGTCGTAACGCGTCGGGTTACCATTTGCTCGCAAGCCCAACGCCACTAAGAGCGATTATTTTCAATTCATTTGCGATTTATTTTTATCTTCTCCCAACACAAATTTCGGCCACCCTCTCTTCTCGGTTCGCACACCCGTTATGAATACGCAGCTCACCCTCTCCAGTATCCAATCGCTCCTCGACGGCAGCATCGCCGACCCCAGCAGTTTGCTTGGTCGGCACTCGGTCGACTATCGTGGTACTCCAGCGACCGCGATTCGCATGTTTCAGCCCCAGGCTCATTCGATTTTCTTGACCGACTCCGCCTCGGGATTGAAACGCCCGATGCGACGCTTGCACCCTGAGGGTGTGTTCGAAGCTATTTTTTAGGAAACTTCTGAGAGTAAATACAAGGTCGAAATGATAGACAAGCAAGGCAACACGACCGAAACGGCGGACCCCTACGCAACGCCCAGTCTGCTGACGGATTTTGACCGGTATCTGATTGGTGAAGGTCGCCATCACCAGATCTACGAACGCCTGGGGGCGCATCTGCGCACCGTCGATGGAGTCGCGGGTGTGAACTTTGCCGTGTGGGCACCGAACGCGCGAGCGATCCAGGTGGTCGGTGATTTTAATGGTTGGGATGGACGCCAACACGGCGCCCGCCAACTACCGAATCTGGGGATCTGGGAACTATTCATTCCCGCCGCCCGGGTCGGCCAACGCTATAAATTCCGTATCCACAGCGAGCACGGTCATTGGATGGACAAATGTGATCCGATGGCGTTTGCTTCGGAACTGCCACCACTGACCGCCAATATCATCACGGACATCAACTCGTATCAATGGAGTGATGGGGATTGGATGCACCGCCGGAGCGAGTTCGAGCCGCTGCACGCGCCGATGAACGTTTATGAAGTCCATCTGGGAAGCTGGCAAAAAGGTCCGGGGCGCACCAACGGATGGCTGGACTATCGCGATCTCGCCCGCCGGCTTGCCGACTATTGTCACCGGATGAACTTCACCCATATCGAATTGATGCCGATCAGCGAGCACCCCTACTCGGGATCATGGGGTTACCAAAGCGTGGGGTACTTTGCACCGACGAGTCGTCATGGCAGCCCCGAGGACTTCATGTTCTTTGTCGATCACTTGCATCAACACGGCATCGGTGTGCTCGTCGATTGGGTGCCCGCGCACTTCCCCAAAGACGACCATGGATTGCGGCTTTTCGATGGATCGCCACTCTATGAGCACTCGGATCCACGCCAGGGCGAGCATCCCGATTGGGGCACGATGATCTTTAACTTCGGTCGCAACGAAGTGAAGAATTTCTTGATCGCCAACGCCATTTTCTGGCTCGACAAATACCACATTGATGGTCTCCGCGTCGATGCCGTCGCGTCGATGCTGTACCTCGACTACAGCCGTGAGGACGGCGAGTGGGTTCCCAACCGCTACGGCGGTCGGGAAAATCTCGAGTCGATCGAATTTCTGCGAGATTTCAATGATGCCGTCCATGAAAACTATCCGGGCGTCGTCACGGCGGCGGAAGAATCGACGGCGTGGCCAGGCGTTTCCAAACCGACCAGCGACGGCGGATTGGGGTTCACCTACAAGTGGAACATGGGATGGATGAACGACACGCTGCGGTACATGCGCAACGAGCCCGTCCATCGCCAATATCATCAAAACGAACTCACCTTTAGCTTGATCTACGCGTTCACCGAGAACTTCATGCTCCCGCTTTCGCATGATGAGGTGGTTCATGGAAAGGGTTCCTTGATCAGCCAGATGCCGGGTGACATGTGGCAGAAATTCGCCAACCTGCGTCTGCTCTACTCGTACATGTGGACGCACCCCGGCAAGAAACTGTTGTTCATGGGCGGTGAACTGGCGCAGTGGAACGAGTGGAATGAAGACGACGGACCGCAGTGGCTGTTGCTCGATTTCGCTACCCACCGCGGTGTCCAACAACTCGTTTCAGACTTGAATCGGCTCGTCAACGAGAATCCCGCACTTCACCACTTCGACTTCGGCCCGGAAGGTTTCGAATGGGTGGATTGTCAAAATGCAAAAGACAGCACGCTGATTTATCTTCGCAAAGGCGACGCCAGTCATGCGCCGCTCCTGGTATGTTGTAATTTCACGCCCGTTGTCCGTGAAGGCTATCCGGTCGGGGTCCCCCAAGCGGGCTTTTGGAAAGAAGTCTTCAATAGCGACAGTGAAGCGTACGGCGGCAGCAACGTGGGCAACTATCCCGGTTGTCAGACGCGGGGAATTGGCCATCATGAGCGTCCAGACAGTATCGCGGTCACGTTACCGCCACTGGGCACGACAATCTTCCGGCTCGAACAATGAGCATCTTCCATAGGTTCTAAGTGTCGCAAATGCTCGATCACGCTGAATACGTCGAACAGGCTTATCTCTTTGACCTGTTGCGTGATCGGATCGCCGTGGGGACGCCAATGCAGGAGTTGCTCGGCCAACTCCGCCATGAATTGCTGGCGACAACCCGATTACCGATGGCGATCGAGTACATGCTCACGGAACTGCGCCATTCCGGACTGATGGGCGAAGCGATGGCGAGGTTGGGACATTACTTCGCCTCGTTTCAAACATTTCTGATTAGCGAATCAGAACGTGAAACGGGGCGGTTTTCGATCCACCTGGCGCTGCAGGTTCTGCAGGCCGACGCCAAACTGCGAGCCGACTACACGGCGCGACTGGAGTCCATCGACGTCGCGGGAAACCTCGGTGAATCGTTCCAAGTCGTGCCGCGGGGTGGGACACTCACCGCGGCGGGGATGGCTCAGCGAGCACGCAGTGGGTTTTTCTTTTTTCAGTTTGAAGTCTTGTCGCGGAATCGTCTCGGTTATGACGCCGGTTTGACTGCGATGAGCAACGACCCCGTGTTCGATCTCGATTGGGCGAAGTGGCTGCTCAATCTGCGTGCCAACGTAGGTCTGGTCGACTTGGCCGATTTGCTGTTTCTCGCCAGCGACGAGTATCGACGTCGATTGGTCGCCGAGGGGCTGGATCTCACGGGCAAAGGGCCGTTTCTGTTTGGCGAGAAGGAGGGGCGGATTGCCTTAGCGAACCGCCGCAAGGATCCCGTCTACCTGTTCGGTGCGATGCAGCGGCACCTGGGTTATCCACCCGTGCCACGGCCCGTCAAAGTGGAGACCGACCGCGATACCATCCCCGCGATGCTCCGCCGTATCGAACGCCTCGAATCTCGCATCAAGCTGATGGAGCAGGAGCAGCGGCAGGAATTCGATCTGAGCAAGTTCTATACGAAGCCAAATGAAGCATGACGCTTCTGGATTCGTCAACTGATTTCGTATTTCTCACTAAATCGCTGTCGTATCTAATTGCAAAACGTGCGTTCCTGCCGGACAAGCCGGCGAGGGGACGAAACGGAATAAAACCGGACAACTATTGGCTGAACGGTCCTTGCTGATGGCCCGTGTTGCAAAATCGCGGTGTCGTGTCTACTGATTAGTGAAGTTCGGATCACTTCCCGATTCGTCAATCTCGATTCCCCCAAGGCACCGCTCGATGGAACCGCTTGATCTCGCCAAATTTGAATGGAAAACGGTAGTCCGACCATTGACGGTCGATGACTTTGACGCGTTGTCCGAGCTGGCGAAAAAGTGTTTTCCCGACATGCCCACCTTTGGGCGGGAAGAACTTGAGAGCCAGCTCGCCCTCTTTCCCGAAGGCCAGATCGTGGTCGAGATCGACGGTAAACTCGCCGCGTCGTCATCCAGTTTGATCCTGGAATACGATGCTGGATTGGAATGGCATAACTGGAAAGCAATTTCCGACTCCGGGTACATTCGCAATCACAAACCCAAAGGCGATACGCTGTACGGAATCGAAATCATGGTCGATCCGGAGTACCGTGGCATGAAACTATCGCGGCGTCTCTACGACGCACGCAAAGATCTGTGCCGCCGCATGAATCTGGCCCAGATCATCATTGGTGGCCGGATCCCAGGCTACCATCGACACGCTGACGAAATGTCGGCGCGCGAATACATCGACAGTGTGCTGGAGAAGAACAACTACGATCCCGTTCTGACCGCCCAACTGTCGAACGGATTCATCGTGCGCGGACTGATTCCAGACTATCTCCCGTCCGACACCGAGTCCTGCGGATATGCGACGTATGCGACTTGGACGAACTTGGAGCACGTCCCCGGCGCCAAAAGGCGTTTCCACCACGTGATCGAACCGATCCGAGTCTGCGTTGTGCAGTATCAACTCCGGACGATTAAGAACTTCGAAGAGTTCGCCCAGCAGTGCGAGTTCTTTATCGACACGGCATCGGATTACAAATGCGACTTTGTGCTGTTCCCCGAACTATTCACAACGCAGTTGCTGTCATGCGTCGACGCCACTCGCCCCGGTCAGGCCGCTCGGCAACTCGCCGCATTCACACCACAGTATCTCGATCTGTTTACTGAGATGGCCGTCAAGTACGACCTTAACGTGATCGGTGGTTCGCAATTCGTGATCGAGAACGACACGCTCTATAATGTTGCCTATCTGTTCCGCCGTGATGGATCGATTGGCAAACAATACAAGATTCACATCACGCCGAGCGAGCGAAAATGGTGGGGCGTGAGCCCCGGAAAGTCGGTCGAGGTATTTGATACCGATTGCGGGCGAATCGCGATTCAAATTTGTTATGACATTGAGTTTCCCGAACTCACTCGAATCGCGACTCAAAAGGGAGCATCCATTGTTTTTGTGCCGTTCAACACCGATACGCAGCATGGATACCTGCGGGTGCGGTACTGCGCGCAGGCACGGTGCATCGAGAACCATTTGTACGTCGCAATCTCAGGCTGCACCGGTAATCTCCCGTTCGTTGAGAACTCGGACATCCACTATGCTCAGTCGGGGATTTTCACACCGGCGGACGCTGAGTTTGCCCGCGAGGCGATTGCAGCGGAATGCAATCCCAACGTGGAAACTCTGATCATCCATGACCTGGACTTCGAGCAACTCCGCAGGCACCGCGAACAGGGCTCAGTCCAAAACTGGAACGATCGAAAACGCGATATGTACAAAATTGTCTACCAGGAAGATGGCAAGAGCTTCGAGGTCTAGCTTGTCGATTTGACCGGTTCGCTGTCCGTCTCGTTAGGATGCGGTATCGGTAGATGATGTAGGCTGGCGAGCGCGTTGGCGGCGGCGCGCTGCTCGGCATCCTTTTTGTTGTTGCCCCACGCGGGCGGGAAAGCCTCGGTTCCGATCACCGCACCGATCAGAAACGCTTTGCGGTGATCCGGGCCCATTTCCCGAATCAGTTTGTATACCGGCGTCGCGGCGAGTTCTCGCTGGGCGTGCTGCTGCAGTACGGATTTGTGGTTTCCCGATCCTTGTGTTTCGACGGATAGACGGACTTCCTCCGCGAGCCACTCTCGGAGCCGATCACGCACCAAGTCGGCCCCGCCGTCGAGGTACAACGCGGCAATGATCGATTCAAACACATCGCTGACGAGAGACCGCGGATAGCTTCGATTGCGGGTCACTCCGCGTCCGACAATCAAACATTCATCGAGTCCGAGTTTCGTCGCGGTTCGTCCGCACGTCCGCCGGCTGACCACCGCTGACTTGATCTTCGTCAGGTCACCTTCGCTGTATTCCGGATAGGTCTCAAATAACCATTGACAGACGGTCATCCCCAGCACCGCGTCACCCAAGAATTCGAGCCGTTCATTGCTCGACAAGCGATTGGCAGCCCCCGAAGCATGCGTCAATGCGGACTTCAGCAGCGCGACGTCTTGGAACTCGTATTGCAAGATCTCTTGGCACCGCTGCAGCTTCGCCTCCGAGCCAGCATACGGTTCGTCGACGGCGGCAGCATCGACCAGATGAATCGAACCGGCGTGAGCTACCCGTTGGTCGGCAATGAACGGGCCGGGCCCAGCCCGCTCCTCGTCGGAGCGTTGGTCCTCGTCGGAGCGTTGGTCGATGTCGGAGCGTCGCTCAACATCGGAGCGTCGCTCAACATCGGAGCGTGGGTCGACGTCGGATTGCGGGGAGAATTCGTGCGTGTTGGAATCGCGCAAATCGTCGGCGGATTCCGGCTCAAAAGGCGAGGCGGACAAAGCAAAACCATCATTAGAAGAGAAGTGGCGAAGAGATTTCTTCGTGACTCCAGTCCCGCGCCGGTGGCCGAAAGGTTATTTTCGGCCACCGGTGAGTGACTGCGTTGTGCCTACCAAGATAGACAAATGACGCCGTATCCGCCATAGCATCCAGCCGAGATTGAGCGTGGGAACAACGTGGCGTAAGCTTCCAGCTTGCGATTGGAGAAACGCAAGCTGGAAGCTTGCGCCACGCCAATACACGTCAATTTCCAAGCTTCATTCGCATCGCAGGGCTGGATATACTCGTATTGAATGTCTGCCTCCTTCCACAATTCAAATCACCAACTGATGACTTCTACCTTACCGACCGCCAAAGGCGTGCGTTTGCTCGCCATGATCGTCCTCTGCGTGATTGCAGCGAGACCGGCGTCAGCAGCGGAACGTGATGCCCGGTCAAGTCCGCCGACCGCTCCGACATCCGCCGCCAGTTTGCATGACGCCATGGTGGCGGACTTGAAATTCTTGACCAGCGATGCACTCCGGGGCCGCAGCAGCATCGACCCCACCATTCTCGAAGCGGCCTGCTATATCGCCGAGCGTTTTCGTGGGCTCGGTTTGGAAACGGCTTTGTTTGATGGTTCACCACTGCAGTTCCTCGATATCGCGGTGGGGCCCCACATCGCTTCGGACAAAGCGAATTTTTTAACCATCACAACGCGAGGTGGCGAGAAACGCGATGACGATGAGATTACAAACTTGACGCTGAGCCGCGATTTCACGCCGCTGGCGATCGGGGCGAGCGAGCAAACCGCCGGGGGTGAATTGGTGTGGGTTGGCTATGGCATTCGCGCTCCCGAATATCACTACGATGATTACGCGGGAATCGATGTCCAGGGCAAGGTCGTCATGATGCTGCGCAAGGAACCGGGAGCGAACGATCCTGACAGCCCGTTTGATGGCGTCGAGAATACGCGACATGCTTTTTTCGAAACGAAAGTGGCCACCGCAATCGACGCCGGAGCTTCCGCGGTGCTGATCGTCAACGACCCCACCAGTGTCGAGAAAAAGGTCGCTGATGTCCAAGAGCGGTACCAGGGCGAGCGAGAGCGTCTGGCGAAAATCCGCAAGCGGTGGCTGGCATTGCCCGCCGACGCAGCCGACGCGCGTGAAAAGCTCAGCGGCCAAGTCGCTCGGATCGAAGAGATGCTGGCGGAATCGGACGAACAAAACGACGCCGCGCGTGGATTGCTCGGCATTGTCGAAGCGGGCACGCAGGCCAAGCGTGGCGAGGCTCGCATCGACAGCTCAACCGATGACGGGCCGACGACTCGCCCACCCATTCCCGTCCTGTCGATCTCGCGTGAGTTGGCCGATCGGCTCTTGTCGAATCAATTGCAAAACATGGAAGCGGAAATCGATTCCGATTGGCAGCCGCGTCGTTTCGAACTGCCTGACGTGCACGTCCGTCTCGGCGTGGAATTGACGCCGTCGAGCGTGCGGAGCCCCAACGTGATCGGTGTGCTGCCTGGACGTGGTGATCTGGCCAACGAAACGCTCGTCATTGGCGCCCATTACGACCACGTGGGCATGGGTGAATTTGGATCGCTCGCACCGGGCACCATTGCGATTCACAATGGTGCCGATGATAACGCCAGCGGCACGGCAACCATGCTCCGCGTGGCAGGCGACCTGGTTCGAAAGCTCACGGGCGAACACGCACCGGCCAGCCATCGCCGAATTGTTTTCATCGCGTTTACCGGAGAAGAACGCGGCTTACTGGGTAGCAAACACTACGTCGAGCAACCTCGTTTCCCGCTCTCCTCGACCGTGGCAATGATCAATATGGACATGGTGGGACGACTCAATGACAACGAGCTGACGATTTATGGCACCGGCTCAGCCGCGGGATTTGAGGACTTACTATCGGAGGTTAATGAGGACGCCAAATTCAGGCTCGTTCCGGTTCGCAGTGGTTATGGACCGAGCGATCACTCGTCATTTTATCAAGCCGGTGTCCCGGTGCTGTTCTTTTTCACCGGCCTGCACACCGACTACCACCGCCCAAGTGATGATTTCGACAAATTAAACCTAATCGGCATGGACCGGATAACCGATATCGTTTCACAGGTCAGCGAGCGATTGGCGACGGTGCCCGAGCGTCCGGTGTATGCGGAGACAGAAAAAAACGTCCAAATTCGACGTCAATTGACGGTATCGATGGGGGTGACGCTGTCCCAACAACCTGGCGAGGTGGTGCTCTCGTCAATTCTCGCGACTGGCCCGGCGGCCGAAGCCGGCATGCGTGTCGGCGATCGATTGATCAAGGTTGGAAAAAAGCCGATCAAACGTATCGACGATGTCATGAACCAATTGCGTCTCCGTTCACCCGGCGACGTGCTCCGCGTGGTGGTCCGCCGCGACGCCGAGGAACCTAAGTTTGCTATCAAACTGCGGGCTCGCTAAACGCCCTGACGAAGTCACTCAGTTTTATTTTCTCGGGCATCGAAAAATGGTCCGATTCCTCTTGCCCCCTACGCTGACGATTGACACAATCCAAGACCACGTTGAGATCGCAGGTAGTGGTGATGCCACTCCACATTGACGTATTGGGCAACTGATTGACGGCGAAGGACGCCGGCATCGAATGCCTTTCCGGTTTTGACATTTCGCATTCACCACGCAAGGAGTAGCGGACGTGCGACTATTTGTACTTTCGGCCTTAACCCTGGCCACGACAACCCTCTCTGTTCTCGCCCCAACTTCCGTGACCGCTCAAGACAGTGGCCAAGAAAGCGGCCACCGGATCGCGGTGGTGGATGTTGCTTACATCTTCAAGAACAACAAAGGCATTAAAGCTCAAGTGAAAGAAGTCGAGGACAGCCTCACGAGCTTCGACGAAGAGCTGCAAGGTAAGCGTAACGAGCTGAAGTCGAACGCTGAAAAGCTCAAGATTTTAAAGCCAGGATCGTCTGACTACATCGCCCAAGAAGAGCGAGTGGCGTCGATGGAATCGAAGCTGCGTCTTGATATGGCACGCAAACGAAAAGAACTTGCCGACCGCGAAGCAAAGATCTACTACGACAACTACCAGATCATCGCGGCCGGTGTGAAAGCTCTCGCCCAATACCACAAGGTCAACCTCGTGCTGCGTTACAACAGCGAAGAGATGGACCTCGCGCAAGGTGAGTCCGTGATCCGCGGAGTCATGAAAAACATCGTCTATCATGACGAAGCGATCGACATGACCAGTGGCACGATGGATTACCTCAACCGTGCATTGAAGGTGGCGAGCAAGCCAGCTCCTACACGAAAGTAGCCCATGGGTCATTGCCGCTCTGGATATCGGCGGTGGGGATAATGATGTTTCACGACTACGGCATGATGCCGTTGTCGCCGCCGGTGAACTCTCGGCGAAATATCGAATTCGGGTTGCCCGGCAGTGTGTCGGGCAAGTCAATCGGGAGACGGGGAGACCACATAGGGTGGTCTCCCCTCGGACGAGGCAAGGAGGCCAGCGTCATGATCGGATTTCGAAACGAACACACCATCGCGTCCGCTTGTGATGTTGCGGGGCGTGGATACTGGAGCGGGAAAAATGTCCGGCTTCGCTTTCTGCCTGCCCCTGGGGGAACCGGTGTCGTCTTTGTGCGCTGTGACCTCCGTGGACAGCCACAATGCCCCGCCCGAGTTGAGTACGCCGACAGTATCCAATTCCGCACCAATCTGCAAAATGGAGACGCCCGTTTCACCATGGTGGAACACGTCATGGCCGCCCTGGCTGGTTTGGAAATCGACAATTGCTACGTCGAAGTCGATTCCGAAGAAATGCCGGGCCTCGATGGCAGCAGTCAAGCCTGCGTCGTAGCTCTCCAGTCCGCGGGATTGATAATCCAAGCCGCGCTCAAACCGCAACTGATCATCGAACAGCCGCTCAAAGTTCGTTTCGAAAACGCCACAATCGAAGTCGCTCCGAGCAAGGGCCCAACGGCAGGTTTTGGTTATCGGTTGGCGTACGACGACTGCAGCGAGATTCCTGACCAAGACTTTCGGTTCGAACTGACACCGAGACAATTCGTGCGGCAGGTTGCCACGGCTCGAACATTTGTCACGCTCGAACAAGCTGAACAGTTGCGCACCGCCGGCGTCGCCGCCCACGTCTCCAATCAGGAACTACTCGTTATCGGCCCTCAGGGCCCGATCGACAATGCGTACCGCTTTGGCAACGAATGCGCTCGCCACAAAACACTTGACATGATTGGTGATCTCGCGCTCGTCGGAGTTGACCTGATCGGACAATTTCGCTCTGACCGCGGCGGACATCGGATCAATTTCATGCTTGCCCAACAGCTCTCCCAAATGGCCGATCAAGAAGCATCGACACACCCGTCCAGCGCCGCAACCACACGCGAGAGTCGCGTCGGAAAAGTCGCCTGACAATTCACGTCAACAAACTGACCTCTGAACCCCCACATTTTAACACCATACTGTTCCTCTCCGAAGGATTCTCCCGATGAGTGTCGTGATCGCTCCCACCGCCGTTGTCGATCCCAAAGCCAATTTGGGAAAAGACGTTCGTGTCGGACATTTCTGCGTGATCGGACCGGATGTCACGATCGGCGATCGATGTCGGATTGAAGATCATGTGAGCATTACCGGTGTGACTCGTTTGGGTAACGACAATCAGGTCTTCTCGCACTGCTCGATCGGTTCGCATCCGCAGGATGTCAGTTATCGAGCGGCGCCGACGCGCGTTGAGATCGGCGACGGCAATGTTTTTCGTGAACAAGTCACGATCAATCGGGCCAGCGAGAAAGAGGATGGTGTGACCCGAGTTGGCAATCAAAACTACCTGATGACGGGCACGCACATCGCTCACGATTGCTTGATCGGCAACCGGATCGTGCTGGCGAATAACTGCATGATCGCCGGCCATGCGCACATCCATGATGACGTCACGATCGCGGGCGGAGCGGGTATCCACCAGTTCGTTTCGATCGGGACGCTTGCGTTTGTTGGTGCGATGAGTCGCATCCTCCAGGACGTTCCTCCTTACGTGATTATCGAGGGATACGACGCGAAACCTCGCTGCATCAACAACGTTGGATTGAAGCGTCATGACTACACCGACGAGGACATCGCGGTGTTGACGCAGGCTTTTCGATTGTTGTATCGACAACGCATCGGAATAGAGCCTTCACGTGTTGAGATGTTCAAAACGGGTCCCATCCGACCCGTTCTCCGGCACCTCTTTGATTGTTTAGATACCACTTGTGGTGGTCGGGCCGGACGTGGTCGGGACCGCCGAAAGAAAGCAGCATGAGCCGCGAACTACGTGTCGCCGTGATCGGTGGCGGACATCTCGGACGCATCCACGCAAAACTACTCGGACAGGTCGACGGTGCTCGGCTCGTTGCGATTTGCGATCCAGATCAATCGGCAGGGCAAGCCATCGCCACGGCGCATTCGACGGACGATCGTCCCGTTGCCGTCCATGCGGACTACCGCGACTGCATCGAGTCGATCGACGCCGCCATTATCGCGGCGCCCACGCACTACCATGCTGAAATCTCGACAACGCTACTCAAGGCGGGCAAGCATTTGTTCGTCGAAAAACCATTGACACCCGAAGCCGATGATGCCCGGCGACTCGCAACGCTCGCAAGAACCGGTCGGCTCGTGTTGCAAGTTGGCCATGTCGAACGTTTCAACCCGGCCTTCACCGCGCTCGGCGATTTCGGCGTGGATGTCAAGTACGTCGAGGCTACTCGCGCATCCCGGTTTCCCGGTCGCTGCCTCGATGTCGGTGTGGTCATGGACTTGATGATTCATGACCTCGACCTGGTTCTTTCACTGACCGCCTCGCCAGTCAGTTCGATCTCCGCCAGCGGATTGTCGGTGGTATCGGATCATGAAGACATCGCCGAAGCACGTATCGAATTTCAATGCGGACTCGTTGCCAACGTGAAGGCTTCGCGGATCAGCCCGCTGCCCGCCCGCGATATGGTCCTGTATAGCCCTGCGGGATTCGCCCAAATTGATTTCGGCAAACCAGCCCTCGCGACGGTGCGCACCAGCGAGTCGTTGACGTGCCGAACGTTCAATCTCGCTGAGAAAACAGACAATCCACTGAAGTATGCGGACACCTTGTTCCAAGATCATCTGCAGTGTGAAGTTCAGGAACTCGAACCGCGCAACGCCATCCTCGACGAGTTACACGATTTTGTCATCAGCGTGCAATGCGGTGCCATGCCGACCGTCGATGGCTCAGCGGGGGCGCGCGTCGTCGCCGTCGCTGAATCGATTCTCGAGATCATCGACGAACGCACGTGGTATGCCTTCGCCAGTGGCGAGGAAAGGGGCGCTTCGGCCATCCCGCGGCGACGCATCGAGCAAGATCGCGCCGTTCGCCGGGCAGCGTAACGCCGATTTGCTGAGAGCCAGCAATGACGGCTGTCCGCAGCCTGAGTGAGTCTCTCGACCTCTCCAGTAGCTTATAGGAGAGTACTAACCCTCGGTGTTGACGACATTTCCAGTATACTGGTGTGGAGAGTCAATATGATTGGTGAAATTGAATCGTCATCAGAACCCGACGGAAGCAGCACGAAGATGAGCAGTCCTTTTCCCGGCATGGACCCGTACTTAGAACACCCTACGTTGTGGGAAGGCTTTCATTCACGCTGTGTCGTGGCGATCGCGAATCGATTGCAACCTAAGCTCGATCCTCGCTACATTGCCTGTGTTGAGGAACGCATCTTCATTGAAGGTCCACAGCAACGGATTCCAGATGTTTGGATTTCTCAATCCCCGCACGTTCGTGCGCCCGAAGAAACGGAGATCGCTCTTAGTGCCGAAGATGACGTTGACACGGCGGTCATTGTCGAAGTCGAGCCGCTGGAAATTCATCAAAAAAGGATCGAAATCCTGGACAGCTACAATGCCATGAAGCTGGTAACGGTGATTGAGCTATTGAGCCCCACCAACAAGCGTCCTGGTCCCGGACAGGATTCCTATCTGAAAAAGCAACACCAACTGCTCGATTCCGATTGTCACCTTGTCGAAATTGATCTGCTGAGGAGTGGAGCGAGAGTGCTGAGCATTCCTAATTGGAAGCTTCAGCAGTTCGAGTCATTCGATTACGTCGTGTGTGTCAACCGTTGGCCACAGCGAACGCGATTTGAAATCTACGCACGACGCTTGCAATCGCCGCTGCCACGAATCGCGATACCACTCTCGGCCCCTGATCCCGATGCGTTACTCAATTTGAAGGCGACGATTGAGCAGGTCTATGACCAGGCGCGTTACTCGAAACGCTTGCGTTACGATCAACCATGTGTGCCTGCCCTGAATCAAGCGGACCGTGAGTGGGCGACAGAACAAATTCAAGAGAAAACATCCCTCGATGGCTAGATTCTTGATCCCCAGGCTTTGTTGTTTACGTCAACGGCGTATCCGAGTAACGTCTCACGCGTTGGCGTATGCTGGCGAGGTCGAGCGTGACGTGCACAGCGCGTACGCCCCAAACAAGACGGCGCTGTATGCCAAATCGCCGGTCACGGTGTACTGAAGAAAGGGCAGTGCGGCGGTGTAACACGCCATCAAGCCGCTGCCCGTTGCGGGGTACGAGGTCAGGAATACTCCGAAGTTCGTGATCAAAAAGAACAGCACGCTTCCGATCAGGCTGCCCGCGACGATCCGACCGCACGATGCGGCGCCCACCTGAAAACCGCCGTTTTGACGAACCAGTCGAGAACCGATCAACAAGTTGATCAACAAGCATCCGTAGACGATTGGCATCAACGAGTGAAAACCAAGAAACGCGTCACTGACTAGCATTGCTACCAAAATCACCCCCGCTGCGACCGCGGGACGCAGGCTGATCGCGCCCGCGAACAAGCCAATCGCGGCCAGCGGCGTGAAATTTGGTGGGTGCGGTAGCAGGCGTGATGCAACCGCGACCACCACGGCAGCACCGAGGAGCGCGAGTTGCGACAGCGAAACGGACGAGAGTGAGCCGCGGATTGGGTTCGAAATGGATTTCATCGGGTTGTTTTTCAAATGGAGTAAGAAGTTCGGAGTGGAAGTGGGAAATTGAGAATCGAGGATTCAACTAGCCCTCTAGTCTGGTTCTGTAACAGTTCGGGTAGCTGTGATCGCGGCAAAGCGTCGCGACCGCATCGCATTTAAAATGGAACGTTTTTCGTTCGAAGATGCAATCGACCAACGACCGATTTCACTGAGCGTGCGGTGGCAGCCCGTGCAAATTTCACGATCGTTCACTTGGCAAATTCCGATGCAGGGCGATCGAACCGCAGTTAGCTTCGTCATCGCGGTCGCTCCAGGAGCGGTGTTTCGGTTGATGTCGACAGTAATTCCAAGTCATCGATCACGGCGTCGACCGCGGCAGGGTGGATCGGTCCGACTGGCGCGGCCTCACCGGCAAACGGACCAGGGCGAGATGCTGTGGTGGACGATAATAGGTCTTGATCGGTTTGGATATCCGTTTCGATGCCGTCGATCGTTGGGTCGTCGTCACGATCGCGGCGGTCCGACACATGGAGAGTCTTGATATCTTCACCGCTACCGCCGTTCGTCGGCCCCGTCACTGCATCGGGATCGTTGGGAACGTCGTAATCGTTGAGCCAATTGATGACTTGCAACGCATCCAGGGACGTAACGAGACCGTCGCCAGATACATCATAATAGATGCCGTCGAAATCTGCTGCGGATGTTGGTGCTGGCAACGTGAATTCCGGATCGGCATTGAGGCGGTTGATAATGGTGAGTGCGTCGAGCGACGTCACGTCGCCACTGCCATCGACGTCAACATGCTGCACAAAGTTCTGGTAGGGCTGGTCGGTGACAACCCACACCTCCGCGGCGCCGCTAGTCATTCGCCCCGTAAATTCGCCATCCTCGATCGTCGGCTCGCCAATCTGCCAATCGCCGACCAGGCCCCAGCTCTGATCCGCTGCCGTCATCAGATGTGGTGAATCGCTATCGAATACCGCTTGCATCTTGTCAGCATCGAGTGTGAACGGGATCGATGCCGTGTCCGCACCGATGGCTGCCGATCCCAAAATCACATCTTCAAAACCGATGACGCGTCCGGTCAACCAATCCGCCACGTCGATGGATTCGTCGGGGCCGAGATCCGTTGGTGCGAGAATCGCCGCATCGTGACCGAGCCCTCCGTTGATCTGCGTGAATGTCGCCGTGTGCAAACGCAGGGTGTCGTCACCACCGCCGAGATTGACGGTGGCACCGTCACGTCCGAGCGGTTCGATCGTCAATTGCTGTGGCTGATCACTGAGCGTGATCGCAATCGGATCGTCGTCGGTGTATTGACCGAAAATGAAATCGCGGAGATCGTCAACCAGTTCGACCGTGTCGTCCGTGCGTTGCAGGGTGAGCTGTTCCGGTTGGTAATCGGCGAGCTGGACCCACACCCCGGCCGGTGCGTAGTCGCCGGACGAACTACTTACGTGTAGCTGAATCACTTGATCGGCTTCGGCCAACAAATCGAGGCGTCCCGCAACCGTGATGGTCTGAGGTTGGTCCCAATCGTCGGGACCGAACGTCAACTCGATCGGCGAGACATCGAGCGAATCCTCTCCACCGGTGACCGTGACCGTGATCGGGGCGGTCGGTGCCGACGGCAACTGTACCGTGAAGCTGTTCGCCGGGCCGCCCTCGACGAGCTGGATATTCTCGTCGGCATCACCCAGTACGAGGTTTGGCAGTTCGTATTCGATGACGTTGATCGAGGTCGACACGTCCGTGAAGCCGGTTGCCGAGGCGGTCAAGTTCACTGTTTTGTCACCGGAGTAAACCGCGTCATCGAGTAACTCCAATCGCACGCGGACCCGGTCTTCACCCGCCGGGATCACCACGCTCGGAGGCGCCGACAACGGCAGTGACGGTGCCGCGTCGAGCGTGACGGTGACGTCCTCGCTGAGGTCGCCCGAGTTCCGCGCGATCACCAGCGACGGTGCAGCCTCGTCGCTGCGGTCAATCTTCAGCTCATCGATCGCGAAGTAAGCCGGCGTGTTCATGCCGAAGTCTCCTTCGTCGGATGATGACATCGCAAAACGCAGGCTCGTCGCACCGGTTAATGCACTCAGGTCGACGGTCGTCCAATCATCGACGACGTAGTCGAGTGAGTTGTCATCGAAGCGATAGTCGGCCAAATAGAAATCAATCGAGTCGATCGTGTCTCCCGCGTCGTCGACGCCGTCGATCGTCAACAGGAAATAGTCGGGATCGTCGCCGGTTGCCCCACCGAACTGCTTGGCGAAGTCATCGCCCTGCAACATCGACAGTGCCGTGTACGTTGTATTCGTAAGGTCGATCGATGCAAACGAGGCCCCATCGAATCCGGCTGGCAGTGAAATCGTTAGCGGTGAGGAACCGTAACCGCCGGCAACGGCAAACGTCGTCGAGTCGTTCGTTCCACCGCCGGGTTGGTCACCGTCGAGATTCGCGTAAGCCGAAAACTGATTGGTGTATCCAGTCGTCGTGACGTCGGTCACATTCGACGCCGCCCACCCACTCCAACTATCGTAGGTCGGGTCGTAAGCGGTGGAAAACTGCAGCGAACCGGATTGAAATCCGCCGCGACCATCGGTGCCCTTGTTGAATGATTCATCCCCGAGCGTCGCGCCGATATCTTCCAAGCCAATCGTTTGCGTGCCCACGGATTCATTGACTTCACTTGCCGACGGTGTGATCGAGAGTTGATCCTCATCGTCATCGTGCAGAGTGATGGTCTGGCTCGCGCCGGAGAATCCGGTGGCGGATGCGTCGACTTGCCAGGTTCGATCTCCTTCGGCCACGGCGTCGTCCAGCCACACGACCGGGACACTCACTTCGCTCGCTCCGGCTGGGATGGTGACTTGCGTCGGGATTCGCAGTTCGCTGCGATCGTCAGACAGACTCACGTTCAGCGGCACCGACGTATCGCCTCCGGTTCGCGTGATGGTGATCGTTGGCAGTGACGCGGACTCGGGGGTCTGCAACAGGTTGTCGATCGCGAAGTAAGCCGGCGTGTTCATGCCGAATTCGCCGTTATCGGATGACGAGAGCTGCATCGACAGCGTTTCGGCGCTACCGATGGAACTGACGTCGATCGTGCTCCAGTCGTCGAGGATGAAGTCCATCTCGTTGTTATCGAAACGATAGTCGGCAAGGTAGACTTCGACTTCTCCGATCGAGTTCCCGTCCCCATCGAGCCCGTCGATCGTCAGTAATAGAAAGTCGGGATCGTCGCCGGATTCCCCGCCGAACTTCTTCGCAAACGCATCACCGTCGCGCATCGACAGTCCGGTGTACGCGGTATTGGTGACATCGATCGTTGAGAAAGCCGCGGTGCCGCTCTCACGACCGATCACGACCGGTGCGCTGGCGTACGCGACGGCATAGGTGGACGATCCCTCCGCTCCGCCGCCCGTGATGGAGGAGTACTGATTGTCAAAGCCCGGTGTTTGGCCGTCGGTGCCGCGACTGATCGCGAACCCGGACCACACGTCGAATCCGAAGGAATTGTCGAACGAGTTTTCAAACCGGAGCGCGCCGTCGTTGAACTCACCCGCCGCACCTGCGTTATTGTCGAACTCGCCAGGGAGCAATCTCGCACCGAGCGACTCGAAATCGCTGACGAACACCGCGTCGGACTCGGACAATCCGGTGTCCGGAGCAGTGATCTCCAGACTCGGTGGTGGGCCGTCATTGTCGACAACCTCGACATCGAGAGACGTCGATAGGAAGCTGGAATGACTCGCCGCGATCGAGTACACCGTCATCGCGTTGACTAGCGAGTCGTCGATCACTCCCACGTCGAAACTGACGAAATCTGCGTCCGCCGGAATCGTGACTTCGGAGGGGAACGTCAGCGGTCCGCCATCGGACAGGGACAACGTTACCGTCACCGCGTCGGACAGGTCGGCGGTATTTCGATACAGCTTCACGGGCCGCGTTGTCGTGGGTTCATCTTCACTCAAATGAACCGCGGTCGGCTCGATTCTTAGCGCCGCCAGATCATCGTCGGCAAGTTCGATCGTCAGTTCAGCGGGGTCGCGCCCGGGTGCAGTGGCCCGCACACCGATCGTCTGTCCTGCGCTGGCGATGTCGTCGTCGAGAACGTCGATCGGGATCGTAATCGTGTGCTGGGTGGCCTCAAAGGTCGCCGTCGTGGGAATGCTCAGCAGGTCGGTCGCATCGTGCGTGAGCGTCACCGTCAGCGGCGTGCTCACGTCGGCATCGTTTCGCGTCAGGGTCAACGTCGCCCCACTCGGGCCGTCACCCTCCGTCGCATTGACGACCGATGGCGTGAAGTGGATCGCGAGGACTTCGTCGTCCTCGATCAACAGCGATCGAGTCGTCGGCAGCATGAGATCCGCCGATGCGGTGACTTGCAGTTCGCGGTCCGGTGTCGGAACCGCATCGTTGACGGGGGTGATGTTGAACTCAGCATACGGATCTCCCGCGGGGATCGTGATCGATTCGGGCAACGTCGCTTGATCGCTGCCGGTGCGCTCGAGCGATACCGTCATGTCGGTTGAGGAATCGAGCGTCGGTCGCGACACGCGGGCCACCACGCTGCTGTCTTCCCTCGTCGTGGGGCTGGCCAAATCCAGCGGCACCGCGGGCCGGCGAAGCGTCACGTTATCAACGGCGACGTACGCGGGCGTGTTCATGCCGAACGGGCTGTTGTCGGTCGAATCGAGCGTGAACTGCAACGACCGGGCATCGGTGAGTGACGAGACGTCGACGGGAGTCCACGTGTCAAGAACGTAGTCCTGAGAGTTATCCGTCGGACGATAGTCCGCGAGCATCACGGTGACGTCACCGACCGCGTTTCCCGATGCGTCAACGCCGGTAACGGTTAAACGCAGGAAATCAGGGTCATTGCCGCTCTCACCACCAAACTTTTTGGCGAACCCATCACCCTCTCGCATCGACAGCGTCGCGTAGGTTGAATTGGTCACGTACAAGGAATCAAAGCGTGATCCGCTGGCGGGGTCGAGCGTAATCGATGGGGGCGTCAGCGCGTCGCTGGGCGAGGAATCATAAAAGCCCATCGCGAAGGTATCGGAACCGTCGACTCCGCTACCGGTGATGTTGGAATATTGATTGGTGTAGCCCGCCGTCGTCGTGTCGGTTGCTTGCGAGATCGACCATCCCGACCAACTCTGATAGAGAGACGTATAGTCGTTGTTGAGCGAGATTTCGTCTTCGCTGAATTCGCCCGCGCCGCTGGCGCCGTTGTCGAACTTGCTGTCTCCGAGTCCGTCACCGAGCGTTTCGAAGTCGATCACCGCTTCTCCACTCTCGACGGCATGGATGACCCCCACACCGTCAACATCCAAGCCCGCTGATTGAAACGTCGGTGTTGGATCGTAGATCGGGTCTCCCGATGCATCGAGTGTCTGGCCATCGCCCACGATGTCGACCAATCGCACGTACTTGACCGAGGTCACGTCCAATCCCGCTTGATCGCGCAGTTCGGCGAGGTCGAACGGTGTACCGAACCCGCCACGATACTTGCCGGCTAGGTTATGGACGTTGGTGGGGTCGACGTCCCCAAAGCTCGCGACGGCGGACGGAGTCTTGGAATCGGATGCAAAACGGAAGTAATTCACGCCATCGGACGAAACTTCCACAAACCCAAGTTCAAGGAAAGTATCGTTGATCGCATTTTCAAAAACAGCGAAATCAGCACCCAACCCATCACGGATCGGCGCCTCAAACGTCAGCGTGAGCGAGCCCCCCCGACCGAGCGAAACGATCGAATCATGATTCCCTTCGGCGGGGCCGAGGGCGTTGGACGTATCTTTCCACACATCATCGACGTTACTTCCAGGCGAATAGTCGGCCACCGCCGTCGCCCATCCGACCAACGCGGGATCGGTATTGCTGATCGCCGTTGAACCGGGCTGCCCCGCTGCGGGCGCGTACGGTCCAGCGGCCAGCAACCTGCGGCCTTCGAGTGCTTGGACCATGAGCCGGCGGGATGCGGCGCGAGTTCGTTTTTTATTCATGGCTGTAATTAATCTTGTAGGCTTGCTTGGTTTGACTTGGTTCTTAATAGTCGGCCGTCACTTCATGTCCGTTTCGAGTACACAGGGCGGCCAAAATTTGCATGTCGATCTGGTCGACGATGAATCGCGTCGAACCATCAGCGAACATCGTCATCACACCGCCGGGATGAAAACTCCGCATGTCGTTCTCAAATGGGGGCGCGGCGTTGGGCGGGAAGGCTTGATCAAACAAGTTGCGTCCGTTGATCCACTGTCCATCCGGGAAATCGGCGTCCTCGGTGACCATGATCGTGTGGGAACTGCCGTCGAGAATGTCGCGAAACCCGAGCGACTCGTCATGGATCATCATGCCACGTGGCGGATTGTTGGTCGTAACGATGCGTTCGCCGTACATGCCTCCGTAATCCGTCGCTCCGAAGCCACCACGGAGAGGTTCCGATCGTGGCGTGCTCGGGCACAGATAGGCGGTGACGGGCGTCTGAGCGGCGACGGCGTTCGCGGGATCGTCAAAGGCACGGCGGAAATCGATTTTCTCTGCCACGGTGTTCTGTTCGAGATACGGTAAAATGAACGCAGACCAAGCGAACTGTTTCCCGCCCGGTGGCAGCGGCCGAACCTCAATGGCACCGGGAGGAAAGTACCCCATGGCCGAGTGATAGTTGTGCAGTGCCAATCCGACCTGATGCAAATTGTTCTGGCAGGACGCCCGCCTCATCGCTTCCCGGGCCGCTTGGACGGCGGGCAATAGCAGCCCGATCAGCACACCGATGATGGCGATCACGACGAGCAGTTCCACGAGCGTAAAACCGGTGCCGCGAAGCGACCTTGGACGCATCTTTGACTGACGCGTTAACGACACCCGTTCACTTGCTGTCAATAGTTTCAACGATGTGGGCATTTTTAAACAGGCAGCGAGCAAACAATCGATGCCGCCATCGCTGCGGCACAGCGGGAGCAATGAGTCGATCGATCTGAAAACGAAACGGGTTCGTGACGCTGACCCCACCCAAGAAGGTCCGTGCGCAATCGTGGTGGCAACATAGTCGACACCAAAATCCGCGTTCAACGCCCGATACCAGGTAGGTCTTCTGACTCCCGACGCGATCCGCACTCCCAGCCTTCTCGCCGAACAATCGGCAATGGCAAAGAGGGAGAAGTGGGACGTGAGCCACCGCGACAAACGCGGAAAATGGCTCGTGCGTCGGATACAGCGGCCGGGCCGTCTCGGAATCTCACCGAAGTTCCCTGTTTTCGCGTCGCTCGAACACGACCGACGCGGCACCCAGTATCGTTGGACGAAGTATCGACGTCAGCCGCCGGATTGTCAATCCGATGGAGGAGGCATCGCGTCGGCAGGAAAATGGTGGCGGCGAAATGCTCTTTTTTCCAAAAATCTGCGCCACGCCCCTCCGTCCGGATTGATCAATATTGCCCATCGCGGCCTATTTCTCATCAACAATGTGCCGCACTGGGACGATTTCACTTACCCATGGCCATCCAAATGCTCCCGGTTTAACGATCGCGATCGCGGTATCGAACTGGAGAGTGCTCATGTGCTCGGGGGTCGAAATGAGCGAGAGACCTTGCCCCAGTTCACCACGGGCGGGCAACTGATATTCGATTTTGTATTCGCGAAAAACACCGTTGTGAGTGACCTGAATCAAGTCGTCAATCTTGGCAATTTCTATCTCGCCCGCTGATTCATCGAACAGAGCGTTCGCCGTAACCATCAGTTCGTAGACGACCAAGGACGACAGCAACACTCCGCCGGCGGCCATGACAACCAACATGAATGCACCGCGAACCGAACCAAGTAGCTTCGCGAAAAATCCGGTCTTTGCGACGGGGGTATCGGTTGCGGTCGACGTTGAAGGCGAGTCACCCAAGTTTCTTTCTAATGCAGTCGTGGCACGGCGTTTTTCATATTCGCCGTGCCAATAGATCAGGCCCGCCATCAGAATGGCGATGCACAACCCAAGGCCAATGGACAAAGCGATCACAGTCGTCGGCGGTGTCTCGATCGGGCTATACGCCCCCACCGCCCATAGGCTCCAAATCAAACAGAAAAAAAAGAAACCGGTTGTTCCGATCAGCACCAGTGTCAGCCAGAGCGGCGTCAGTGCCGGACTATCTTCAGTGGTCCAGATGCCCGTTTCGTTGAGGCCGAGGCAGTCATACAACGTCGCTGACGTTTCCGCCTTGCCGGGAAACCAAACCACGGGAACCCAGTCGCCGGCGTGAAAACGCAGCTTAGAGACCGCCAATTTATCTGCCGTGATTCCGGGCGCCGACAGAACTTGCTCGCGCAGAATCGGCTGAGCGGATTCCCCCAACGCGGCGTCCTCGTAAATAACCGAGAACCTCGGCGTGTATGACTTGACGCCGTTCAACTCAGATTCGTCAATTTGAATATCACGAATCTGAGCCATTGCCGCATCGGCCTTCTCGACGTACCGGAGATTACCGCCGGTCGTCCAGAAACGAATGAGATACCAAAGTGAGATGGCGACGATCACAATACCGATATACGTGAGATACGCTAGCGGCAAGAAATACAGGCCCCACGTTTTCATGATCGGTGCCAATCCCAACAGCGTGATTACAAAACCGCTGGCGAGAGCGATGAGGCAACCTCGTCGCGTCTTCGCCATCGACGGAGCATCCCAGAGATCGGGTGGAACCGATCGCGGAGTGAGTCCACGCAGCTCATCCGGTAGCGGTGGTCGGTCCACAGGGATCGCACTTGTTTCAGTGTTCATTGATAGTCCTCCCAGACGCGTGGACTGCGGATTACGCAGTGGTTTTTCGATCTTGAAGGACGTCGATTTAATAACTGACGACTTCCATAACGCTGAAGTGAAATTATTCAGTCTCCGCTCTCCATCGCTTCGGAGACTGTTGAAATACAAGCCCGACGCGCAAGCGAGGGAAGCAGGTCACTCGCTTGCGCGTCGGGCCTGTATTCTTGCATTACATTGTCCGCATTGAGGCATTTCAACGGTCTCCTTCGCAGGCGAGAGAAGACTGGGTACGCAGGGGTGATCCGCAGGGACAATGGCGCCAAACCACAAAACCCCCAGCCTCACGCGGTGCGGGCGAGGCGGAGGACGAGTTGTTCGAGCATGAAGCGATCGCGGCCATCGGCGCGGTGGGTTCCCTTGAGTCGCAGGTCCGCATCGAGCAGCCAACCGAGGAGTTGGAGGGCGCGCGGACGCCCCATCGTTTTGAGTTGTTTCTTGGCGGCTTGAATTTCATTGGGCCGACGAATCCCGGCGGCGGCGAGCACGTCTTCGAACTGCCACGGTCGCCCGCTGCGTTCGCGCTGTTCGATCAAGGTGGTCGCCATACCGAGTCGCCGCAACGACCATGAGATCTGTGGCAGCAAAGCGATTGCTTTCTGCCCGCCGGTGAACAATTTGTCGAGCTGCCGGAGGGCTTCGGCCGCATCGCCGCTGGCGATCGCATCGGTGATCTGCCACACCGTTTTGCCTTGCCAGCCCGCGACGATGTCGCGAACCAAGGGTTCTTCGATCTTGCCGCCGACATCGACGTAGAGCGCGAGCTTGGCAATTTCCGTATCGAGCATGCCGATCTCTTCACCGAGCATCTCGATGAGTGCATCGGTCGCCCCGGCGGTTAATTTGACTTGGTGCCGCGAGGCGACATAACCAGTCAGAAACTTGCGCCGGGTCGCTGCCGTGACGCCTTGCTTGGTATCGGTGGCGTTCCCGCAGGCAACGAGCAAGTGGTTCTTGTCGGCCGCTTTGTAAAGACGCGTGTTACTGGCGAGGGAGTCCAGTTCGAGCACGAAGCGGGTGCTGTCGCCGGGAGCGGCGACGTATTTTTCGAGTTCCGTTCGATGCGCCGAAACAAACTTGTCCGCCGATCGCACGACGAGCGTGCGTTTATCGCCAGCATCGAAATCGAACAGGGATGCCGTCGCGAGGTCGTCACGCAAATCGGACCAGCGCGTCGCATCACCGTCAAACTGCGACCAATCCCCGTCGCCGACGAGCGTTTCAATCGCCCATCGGCGGAGTGTCGCATCGTTGCCGTAGATGATCGCCAGGGCATCGCCAGCCGACGTGGGCGTCGTGCCGCCAACGTATTCGAACGCGTGTTGCTTGGTCATTGGCGTTTACAAACCACGCTCTTCGGCGAACGAGTAAATTCGGTACTCCTGCTGATCGCGAACTTCGCTTTCGACGCGCAGACCACCACTTTCATCGAACATCAGAACCCATCCGGGCTCGGTCAGTTCTTCATTCTCTTCAACGACTCTCAACGGGCGGCCACCATTAATATCGATGATCGTCGTTTCCGAGAGCACCGTCGCATCCTCAACCTTCTTGATCGTCAAATTAATCGGGTCAATCAGGTCCGCATCGCCTTGATAACTCATCGTCGAGCCTTCGGTCACACCCTTTAGCCAAATTGGCATCGGAGCGGCATACTGCACATTGTGATTTTCGTTGACCACGTTGGCGGTTGGAGGCGACTTGTAAT
>JBDNIG010000211.1:0-8256 GCA_041688415.1 Rhodopirellula sp.
GCCGTATCTCATCGACATGCTGATCGCGCAGGCCTATTTTCTTACCGACGCTCACATCCGAGTCGCGATGCCGGAGTTGATGCCGCCGTCCGCCCCTAAATTGTGGGACTGGGCTGTCGCACGTATTCATGAAGCGAACGCAAACGAAGAAGCGGTGCTGAAGAAACTCAAAGGAGAAGCTGCCGTTCATCTTCTTCAAGGTAGACCGTCGGTCAGCAGGACCTAGTCAATATCGAAAGCAACTATGTTTGAAAAGCAGAGACGATAAAATATGCAAAACGGAATCTTCATCCGAGTCTTCATCGCTAGCCCCGGCGACGTTCAAAATGAACGGGATGCGGCCTGCCAGGTTGTTCACCAATGGAACGCTGTTCATTCGTTGAAGAAATCAATCTTGATTGAGCCGGTGCGGGTCGAGACACATTCGCATGCCGTGCAGGGCGGGCATCCACAGGACTTGATCAACGGGCAGTTGCTTGACCGGTGCGATCTATTGGTCGCCATCCTGTGGTCACGATTGGGAACGCCAACCAATACTGATCCATCCGGAACTGTCCAAGAGATTCGGGAATTTGCGGCAAAGAAGGGTGCAGAACGCGTCTTGCTGTTTTTCTGCGATCGCGATTTTTCGAGCAACGCAGACCTCGACCAAGTTCAAGCGGTACGCGATTTCAAAAACAGCGTCAAACAGGAATGCCTCTACATTCCTTACACCGCCGTCAATGACTTTGCTGAGCAATTTCGGCATCAGCTCGATATGGCGCTCAACCGCTTAATCAAAGATGACGACTTCGAGATGATGACGAACGAACGCGAAGGAAAACGACTTGTCACCTTCGAGCCGGAGGCGAACACCCTACTCTCGCTGGCGTCAATCGGCGACCAAAGCAGAATCATTCTCACACGGCTCCTATCGGGACACGAACTGTCCGCTGGCGGTGTCTTGCTCAACAAGAGGGGCAACGAGCGTTCCGAATCCGAGTGGGAATCGGGGCTAGATCAGCTCGAACAGATCTATTACGCCGCCGACATGGGGCACGAGGGAGAAGTCTTTCGACTCACCAAGGCCGGCTACGAGGCGGCCGACAATCTTTGGCACGTCTTGCTGCTACGTCGAATCGAGTCGCTTCAAGCAGATGAATACGAATATGTCGAACTTGCGATGATCGCCAAAGAAGACTTTTTCGGTTTGAAGTTGAGTCATCAGACGTGCCGTGAAAAGGTCGCGGCCCTGACCAAGGTGGAGCAGCTCGAAGTGGTCAATAGTGACAGCGGGATCACCGCCGCTAGGCTGAACGATCTTTCACGAAAAACGATTTGTGAACATGACGGGCTTGAATTTCGAGAACCAGAAGGCGAAGAAGACACACAATGAATTTATCAGACTACTTTATCCCTCTCGGGCTGCTAGCTTTCGTTAGCTTGGGTTCGCGTCTATTGGCCGGACGAGACGATTGAGTTACTGAAGTTCAGCGACGTTACCGATATCAGCTTAGATCACGATCTAGGCGATGAAGCCATGGTAAGTTGTCGGTAATTCCGCCGATCACATCGCAGTGCTCGGTGAATCAGATCATTTTATCAACATCTCCGCTTGGAGGCGCTGATGCGAAGTCTGCCATTTCTGCTGTTTAGTTTTGTGATCTCTGTCAATCTGCTGGCCCAGGCTCCGCTGAATTACGTTCCGACTCCGCCAGACAATCCACTGCCCAATGGAATGCCGCTACGTTTCGCAAATGAGTACGCAGAGAAATCCTTGGAAGGCTGGTGGATGCTTCTATGAACGGAGAACTCTCATCGAAGGCCATCATCGCATGAAAATTGACAAAGACCTTGTATCGACTAGCAAATTCCCCAGCTTGGTTCTCAGGCAGCAACCCGAAGTTGTCGGGATGCAGCTGGACGAGGAAGGTTGGCTGGATATCACTGAGCTGATCGCGGGCGCGAATGAACGTGGAAAAGACTTGACGTTGGGATTAGTTCCCGCCAGACACGGATCTTTAACAAGATCCACTACGAACGCCCCGAGAATCAACCCGGTCGTCGTCCTGACTCGCAACTTGCTTTTCCTGCTCATTGTTCTCTTTCACGGCTTCCGCCGTCTTGGGCCACCGTACTGATGGGCAAATTGCAATCCACTCACCCGCGACGTCGCGTCGGCCATGCGGCGATTTAGGGTAGAATAAACTTCGCGACGGATAGGCACGGATGCTAACGGATGACACCGGCAGGAAATTTTATCCGTGTCCATCCGTGACAAAAAGGTTTGGCTCATGAGCCGACGGGCATTCTAGTGATTTTTCGACATTACCGTGAACCAAACTCGCCATCTAGCACTCACTGCGTCAATCTCCCAAACTGAACCGTGGCCAGCCGAACAAACTCTTCCCAAAATGAAACGGAATTTCACCATGCAGCCCAAATCGCCGACAGACCTGAGCGTTCAAGATTGTGTGAAGGGAATGGAGCGACTGCGAAAGCTGTCCGAACCTGGATCTGAGAACGCTTCGGGCGAATCTCTGGACGAGACGGCAGTCGCCGAGCTCAGTCATTTGCTGGACGCCGTCACTCGGCGGGACCAGTGGAGTGACGACGATTTTGACCGGATATTTCTGGAAGATGTCGACCCGGTTCCCATTGGGTTTGAGGTTGCGGGGTTGATTTGTCGCAGTACTTCCATCAGCGGCTTGCCGATGGTCTTGAAGTTCTTTCATTGGATGGTTGCCGAGGGTGACGAAGAATGGTTATTCGCCGATGGGCCGGAAATCATGTCCGACGGATCAGCCGCGATGGCGGTCGCATTGGTCGACTATGTCGGGGACGCGACCGAAGCGGACGATGTCAAGTCGTGCATTGTCGATGGGCTTGAAGAGCTTACACAGAGCGATCCGTCGGTCGCTCAGGCCATCCGACCGCACGTGGTCGCGGCACTGAAGAGCTCTCAGCAATTGACCGTTCGTGCGACCACTGGCCTGATGCGCCTCGCAGTCGAACTGAAATTCGCTGAAGCGGCGGAGGCCATTGAGACCGCGTTTTCGGAAAACCGAATCGATTGTGGAATGATGGGTAATTGGGAAATAGTGCGTAGGGAAATGCATGTGCGGGGACATGGATTGCCCATGCCGGAAAAACCCCACAATTCAATGGACGACTTTCGTCGCAACGTCGGCGTGGGATGCTTCTCAAAGGAACCCATCTTTCTCGCTGGTGAAATCCGCGAGGACGCGGTGGAGAAGTACCTGGAAACGGCCTGTTCAGCTTTCGCTCAATCCGAGGAAAGTCGGCAGGTACTCAATGATGGTGCAGAGCCGCACTATGTAAGGCAGTTCTTGGAGTTTGGGGTTCACTATTTGGGTGTCTCCACCGAAACGATGACAATTGCGGACGCCACCGAATTGCTGCGGACGGTCTTCCCTCGAAAGGTCAGCATCGACGCGTCGAAGTGCGATAACGTCATCCGCGAATTGGTGGCGTTCTGGAAATTTTGTGATCGCGTTTACCAATTGGAATCGGCATCGGCCATCGCATCTGAGATCGCGACTTTGGCCGATCGTTTTCGCCAAGCAATGAGTGATCCCGCAAACTTCGGCATGGCGAAGAGCTTTTTCACGCAGGGTCAGCAGGCAGGATTCGACATGACAACGCAAGAGGGCATGAGCGAATTCGCCCTTGCCTACAATGCCTCGCGAACTCAATTACCCGGCGGCGAGCGCACCTCGGACCGGCGAATCGACGCCGGTACGGAGTCGCCCCAACGCGAACCGATCGATCGCAAGCAACGCAAAAAGCTGCTCGCCAAGAAGAAAAAGGGTGCCAAACGGACCAACAAATGAGATACCAAGATTCCGTGGGTGTCCATTTCGTGGAGGCAATGCGATCCTGCCTCATGTGGTAAAAATGGGCATCACGACAGACAATCCCTCGAGTTTCAAAATGCAAATCCACCGCGATCTCATCGAATCTTGCCACGACACTCGTCGCGTTTGGTTGCTAGTTGCACTGGCGGGCTCCCTTGCCTGCGGAGCAGTTCCCTGCTCGGCCGAAGCCGACCCAGCGGCGAAAACTCCGGCAGCCACGGCGCAAAACCATCCCAACAACGTCGTTGGATTGACTTCGGTCCGCACGACACCGCTCAACGAAAGTGAAACAACCTTTGCACGTGCACCTCGCGAGGATCGCAAAACGGATCAGTTTTTGGTTGCAACGCATTCCAAAACGACGCCGACTATTCCCGCCACTCCACCCGAAGCGGTGCGTACCGACCTTCACATCAGCGGCGTTTATCCTCACCTGACCACCTACGGCGTCTACAGCCAGAACGGTGCCCATTACAAAACCGGACACAACGAATGTGGGATCGGAGCGATTGTTCCGTGGGTGGGAAAACTGTGGATGGTGAACTACGCACCACACATGCCGCGCGGCAGTGAACACAAGCTGTTCTCGATCGATCCCGACCTCACGCAACCGATGACGATTCATCCCGAGAGTGTCGGGGGCACGCCCGCCGGGCGGATGATTCATGCCGAATCGAACCAGTTGTTGATTGCTCATCACTTGATCGACGACCATGGCAACGTCCGAACGATCTCGCCGAACGACATGCCAATCCGCGTGACGGCGATCGCGCGACATCTGGCCGATCCCGCCAACATGGTGTACTACATCGACATGGAAGGTTCGATCTGGGAAGCGAATGTTCACACGTTGGCGGTGAAGCGATTATTCAAAAAGCCCGTCCCCGGCTGGCACGCTAAAGGTGGTTACACTTCTCAAGGCAGCTTGGTCGTTTCCAACAATGGTGAACTCAGCGCCGGCGACTACAGCGACCTGCTTGTCGGTGGTGAAGCTGAGACGGCGGAGGATCGTGGCGTGTTGGCGGAGTATGATGGCAACAATTGGAAGGTTGTCGAACGACGTCAGTACACCGAAGTCACCGGACCCCAGGGCATCACCGGCGGCAGTGACGGTGATGATCCGATCTGGACCATGGGTTGGGACCGACGCAGCATTCGATTGAAGGTTCTGGACAAGGGAAAGTGGTACACCTACTTGTTGCCCAAAGCCGCATTCTGCAACGATGCCAGCCATGGTTGGTACACGGAATGGCCACGCATACGGGAGACCACCGACGGCCGCTGGATGATGGACATGCACGGGATGTTCTTCGAGTTCCCAAAGACGTTTTCCAGCACAAACTCGGCGGGTATCAAGCCGATTGGCAGTCACCTGAGATACGTCCCCGACTTCTGTGGTTGGAACGGACAACTGGTTCTGGCAACCGACGAGACCAGCATTCAAGGAAACCCGCTCGCCGGACAGCCGCAGAGCAATCTGTGGTTCGGCAACTACGAAGACCTGAAAGGCTGGGGGCCGGCCAGTGGTTACGGTGGACCGTGGCTGGAAGACACCGTGGCTGCCAACACGCCTTCCGATCCATTCTTGGTGGCGGGTTTCGATCAACGCATCGTGCACATTGCGCTCGGTCGACTCACGCCAATTGCCAACAACATCCGGAGGACCACCGACCAACTGCCCATCACGAACCTACCCGATTCGCTCGCGGCACTACCGCGAGTCACGATCCCTCGCGGGGACTGGCACGAGCCGGCGGCCGGTTTTGAATTCAATCTCAGCGAACCCGCGACGGTTTACCTCGCCGTCGATGGACGAGGAAATGCATCACTGTCGCCGAAATGGCAGCCAACGGATCTTTCGTTGAATTGGACGAAGAACGTCGAGGATCGCATCTACGTTCGTGACTTCCCCGCTGGAAAAGTTTTGATACCAGGAAATTCGGTCGAGCACACCGCGGGCGCATTCGGCATGCCGCACATGGCGTTCGTCCAACTCAACGACGACTCATCCGATGCGATCGCACCCATCGGTAAAGCGTCCGTTAAGAAACCGGTTGTTCAGAAGTCGCCAAACCAAGCAGATGAAACGCCGGTTCATGTCACGCTGCAAGTTGATAAAGAAGGCAACGGTGCTTGGACCGATTTAGAAACGATCGAGTTGGCCGCCGGCGACTACGTCGGCAAGATCTTGGAGAAAGATCTCGATGCGGTGTGGTTGCGGTTGGTCACCGACCGCGATTGTTTGGCAACCGCCATCCTGCATCAAACGACGAGTCAATTGATCGACGGCGACACGGCGGAGAATCAGGCTCTCTTCGCGGGTCTCGCCGAAGTCGGCGACGTGGCGCTGGGCAGTTGGGTCTACCCGGCGAAACGCAATCGGAACCTACGAGTCATCACCGACGATCAACGCCACTTCGATTTCACCAAATCAGACTTTGTTTTCGAAGCCGAAAAATCCGACGCGGAACTTGCGACGCTGCTGCACATCGAACCCGAGTTTTCGGTGGACGAAGCATCCGTGATTCTGGAGTACCAAGGCAAAAGGCTGCGACTGCCCAAAGGGGACGCGGCCTACGACAAGCCGTTTGCGTCCGGTTGGCCGCGAGCGTCTCGGGAGGTCGAATCAGAACGTCATTTGGCGAACATCCACGGCACATTCTACGAGATCCCGCTCGTCACCAACGGCGCGCCCGCCGCATGGAATTTGATGCGTCCCGTGTCCAGCCACTCGAAACAGATCACGGACTTCTGCTCATGGAACGGCCTACTCGTCCTCGGTGGCATCCGGCCGGACGCCACTAACGACGGCCACGTCTTCCGCGACGACGAGCACAACACCGGTCTCTGGTTCGGCGGAGTCGATGACCTCTGGAAACTCGGCAAACCGGTCGGCCACGGCGGTCCCTGGTCCGATACCATGGTCCAAAGCGGAGTCCCGTCGGATCCGTACCTGATCAAAGGCTACGATCAAAAAACCGCGCGGCTTTCACACCAGTCCGAGCAAGCCGTCACGGTGACTTTGCAAGTCGATCTGGATGGGACGGGCCGGTGGGTCGATTACCGCAAAATCGTGGTCCCCCCGAAAAAGGAGACGACGCATAAGTTCGCACCCGAATTCTCGGCATGTTGGATTCGCGGGGTCACTGATAGCACAACGAACGCGACTCTCCAATTTGATTATCATTAGTAAAGACGTGGCGTAAGCTTCCAGTTTGCGTTTCTCGGATCGCAAGCTGGAAGCTTAAGCCACTAGAACTTGTCTGCTCTCTCCTGCCGAGGTGGGCGGACGTCGTAGTCGCCGTCACCCAACCGAAATTCGAAGTTCCCCTTCGCGTCCGTTGTCGCGTGATGGAACGTCATTGGCTGAACCCATTTCCTTGACTTCTCAGCATTGGGAAGTTCAATATTCTCGATTTCGTTCAGCGAGTCGCCGTATTGATAAACAATCACTTGCGAATGCCGGATAGGTTGCTTGCTGATCTCGTAATGTCCCTCGGCGTCGGTTTTCGCTTCCCCACGTCCGCGATCCAACGAGTAACCATCGCCGGTGGCTACGACTTTCATCCCGGACGCGTCGCTCGATTCACCAATCAAGGAGTACGGGATCGCACTCGAAGAAATGATTCCCAGCGATCATCCCGCTCGCTTAATCGATGAGATTCTCGACGGTCTCAACTGGGCTAAGTAATCAAGCACTCGATTGGCCAGGACGTCTCGGCGGATCGTTTGCCGGGCGCTGTGGCGGACCTAAAGAGTCGTCGCGAGCAGCTTGCTGGCTACCGTCAGAGCACCGAAGCGATGGACGCCGTAATCGCAAGAAGAACGGCACCAAAGGGCCTGCTCAAATGCCCAAGACGGATCCTGATAGCCGGATTCTTCCCAACAAAGAAGGAGGTTACGCAGCGAACTAATCGAGGGGTGGGGCAAGAGTGGCGCTGCATGGCGACGGCTTTCAACTTCAAGAAATTGATGCGGATCTGGGAGACGCTGCGCACGCCACCACGTGACGCAAGTGCCGCAGTCGCAGCATAGGGAATAGGCGGCTTTTTGACTTGATTTACACGGTCTCAGGCGGGCTCCTGCCGACTTCAGAGCTGCTCAGCGGCGTCGAACCCCCGATCGTCGACCTCCAACAAAAAATAAATTTCAAACGCGCCCCAAAACGCGACTAAGTCAACAGGCCGCTAACGCCAAAACGGCTAATGAATAATCCGGGCTAGGCGAGGTGCACTCTGATATGAGTGACTTTGCCGTTTCGCTTCGGTTCCGAGAAGGATCGAGGGGCTGGTTGATGAACCTGCGGTCTCCAGTGAGTCGGTTGCGGTTGCAGACGGCGGTGGGGTTCCTCACGACGGGCGGAGACGTCGGTCGACATTGTAGCCAGACGGCTCCGCCC
>JBDNIG010000212.1:0-9577 GCA_041688415.1 Rhodopirellula sp.
CCTCAACCAATGTAATCTGCAAAATTCCTTGATATGTTGATTTTGTGTTTCCCCGTGTTTGCCGCAGTCCGCCACCACCGCCGAGTTTGACTCATCGCCCCAGACCACCCAGCTTGTCGGCGGGTTGCCGGTCACACCCTTCGCGTATCGCCACGTCGAGTACTCCGATCAACTGTGGTGGGAATTTGCTTATCGTGGCGACGCACCTCGCTCCTTGCGAGCGCTGCTTGCCGCTGCTGTTGTTTTCGCGCTCGTGGCCGTCGCAAAATTACTTCGTCCACATCCCGTCGACCCTTCGCTACCAACTGCGGCGGAACTGGCTGGGGTCGAATTGATAGTTGCTGATGCTCAATGCACCATCGCGAACCTGGCATTGCTAGGGGATAAACGCTTCCTCTTCAGCGACGATCGCAAAGCGGTGGCGATGTTTGGGTGCGAAGGACGAAGCTGGATCACAATGAGCGACCCGATCGGTCCCGAAAAATCGGCTGACGATGCAGCATGGAAATTCCGCGAGGCTTGTGATGTGGCGGGAGTCGTTGCGGTGTTCTATCAAGTCAATGGACGATACCTGGCGCGGTACATCGAAATGGGGATGACGATGCTGAAGATCGGTGAAGAAGGGCGTGTGCCGCTGAAGAAGTTTTCTCTTGAAGGCAGTCATCGCAAGGCTCTTCGCCGCACCAAGAAAAAATCCGACGAAGCGGGTTTGAAGTTCAAGATCGTCACGCGGGCTGGCGTGGCTGCGGTCATGCCGCGATTGAAGGAGATTTCGGATGCTTGGCTGAAAGATAAATCCTCAAGCGAGAAAGGCTTCTCGCTCGGGTTCTTTGATGAGGACTACCTCGCCCGCTACGACATCGCGGTAATTGTGCGTCTGAAACCCATAGACACGCTTGACAAGGGCATGGAATCAGCAGACCCAAAGTTGGGCGACGTCGACGATGGAAAAGAGGACCCCAACGAAGAAATCATCGCGTTCGCAAACATTCTGCGGGGTGCAAGCAAACACGAGTTATCCATCGATCTGATGCGTTACCTGCCGGATGCACCCCACGGAGTGATGGAACTGCTGTTTCTGTCACTGATGCTTTATGGCCGGAGCGAGGGGTTCAGTTACTTCAGCCTTGGCATGGCTCCGCTGTCAGGCGTCGACTCACATCGTCTCAGCCCACGTTGGAACCGGATGTCAAATCTGATATTTCGCCATGGCGAGCACTTTTACAACTTCCAAGGATTACGAGCTTATAAAGATAAGTTTGATCCTGAGTGGAGTCCAAGATATCTTGCTGCCCCCGGTGGCTTGACCACCGCACGGGCGCTGACAGACGTTGCCACGTTGATTTCTGGTGGAATTGGCGAAATGCTGCACCGGTAAAGCTACCATTGCAAATCGTGACTTTACGGCGAACATCAGACGTATGTAAACTCGAGAGTCAATGACAATCTCGTCTTCGATTCGCGTGGAGAACCGATATCACAGCGCGAGCCAGACGAGCGACCATCAATCTCATATTCACAACGGGAGAATCCAACATGTGTGTTGCCTGGTCAGATCAGATGGGACCGGAGAACGTGAAGAAGCATCCGTCATGAACGCGCCCGCGACGTGGGGCTGGATTCTCTTTGCGATCGGGTTGTCGGTGCTACTGGCGATCGACCTGTTCGTCCATCGTGGCGGCAGGGAAGAATCCTGGCGATCCACGTTGGGATGGAGCGTGATTTGGATCGCGATGGGCCTTGGCTTCGGTGGGTTTGTGTGGTGGATGTATGGGGCGGTGTCGGGGCAAGAGTACTTGGCTGCCTACCTGATCGAACAGAGCTTGAGTCTGGACAACCTGTTCGTGTTTTTGCTGATTTTCCAAACACTCAGTATTCCACATCGGTACCAACACACGGCGTTATCGTGGGGGATATTTGGCGCCTTGATATTCCGTGCAATTTTCATCTTTGCTGGTGCCGCCGCGTTGCAGCGTTGGGCTTGGCTGGAGTTCATTTTTGCTGTTTTTTTGGTGGTGGCCGCAATTCACGTCTTCCGCGAGTCGCCGACAGTGCATAGTGGCAACCGATTGGTGAGTTGGCTGACGACACATTTGCGAGTGAGCAAACACCGCGATACCGCGCACTTCTTCTTGCGAGAAAACGGCGTCCTCGTTGCGACGCCATTATTCGTTGCTGTCGTGGGACTGGAGCTGAGTGATATCATCTTCGCGGTCGATTCTGTGCCCGCGGCGCTGGCGATCACTCGCGAACCGTTCCTTGTTTATACATCCAACGCTTTTGCCATTTTGGGGCTCCGGGCGATGTACCTATTGATGGCTCGTTCGATTGCCCAGCTACAGTATCTACACTATGGTTTAGCAGCGGTACTCGGTTTCGTCGGACTTAAAATGGCAGCCGACCGTTGGGTAACGATCCAGCCGCTGGTGTCCGTTGGCGTCGTCGCGGTGTCGATCATGGCGAGCGTCGGCGTGAGTCTCTGGAAACGTCCCAGCGATCCCTAAATTCATGCGACAATTAACCTGACTTATTATGATTGGAAGGAATTCAGGATGACCTACGATTCAGAAATGCGGCACCTGCGCCGCTGCGTCGAACTGGCCACTGAGGCGATCGAGGCCGGTGACGAACCTTTCGGCTCGGTCCTCACATCATCGGATGGAACCGTGCTTTTTGAGGACCGCAACCGGGTGACCGAGACCGCGGATCCGACCCGCCATCCTGAGTTCGAGATTGCACGCTGGGCGGCGGCAAACATGCTCCCGGACGAACGTGCGTCGGCGACCGTGTTTACTTCCGGAGAGCACTGCCCGATGTGCGCCGCGGCGCATGGCTGGGTTGGGCTGGGCCGCATCGTCTATATCAGTTCGTCCGTGCAACTGGTGGCCTGGCTTGCCGACCTGGGCGTCGCGTCTGCTCCGGTAACCCCGCTTCCAATCCATCAGGTTGTTCCCAACCTCGTCGTCGAAGGACCGGTCACTGAACTCGCACCTCGGATACGTGAACTGCACCGCCGCTTCCACCGATCACCAGGCAAGGTCGGCGAGTAGCGGATTGATTTCGATAGATACGGTGCTGTACGGGATTCATCGTATCACTCCTTCGCCAAATCGCATGACTCCTGATGTTTTTGCTTAGCAACTTGCGTACCAGATCAAGAGAACATGGCACACAAGTTGCTTCTTTGCGGAAGGCCGTCGTTTTGGTTACTGGCGAATCTGTATTTCCGAAACTCTTGGCGAGTTCCGCGACGTCAATAATAAACTCGATGTTCCATCGCGTGTCAAAAACCGATGGTGTGGCGTTGCCTGCGTTGGCGTGGAGTATTGAGAGAGTGGACTGCAATTCGACCTAGAAACCGGTGGGCCAGGAAAATGAATGACGGAGTCGTCACGGAAACTCGATGCAGTCGGACTCCGGCGAGTTGTTGGGCCGGTCTCTTTGTGCGTATCGCACTCGCGGCGGCGTTCCTCTTCGCCGTTGCCGATCGATTTGGGTTCTGGGGTGCACCGGGAACGCGAGGTGTCGCATGGGGCAACATCGAAAACTATGACGAATACGTCGGTGTGCTCATCTGGTACGCGCCTGCAACGTTCATCCCGGTCCTTGGCTGGATCGCAACGATTGCAGAGATTTCGATCGCTGTCGGGCTGATCGTCGGATGGCAGTTGCGCTGGTTTGCACTGGCGGCAGGTTTATTACTGTCGACGTTCGCGTGTGCCATGTTTGCCGCGCTGGGACCGAAGTCGCCGTTGGATTATTCGGTATTCTCAGCGGCAGGTGCGGCATTCCTACTGTTCGCGATTTCCGATTCAGGGGCGACGTCATCGCGCGAGCCCGCCGGATGAGTCTCAACATCTCAGATCGGGTTGACGATTGGTTTCGCACGGGAGAACGAATTTGGGAAATGTTTTAATATTTGGCTAATCAAAATAGTGTTGTCGCAAAACGCACACCGAGACAATCGCTGAACCTGGCAATTTTTTGCCCTCGTGTTGTTCAGAAATTGATCAGTGTCGTCGTTCAGGTCGGGCATGCCGCTTCGCAATTCGTGGCATGATGGGTTTCGTTTTGACTGATCCGACGGCCGGGGTTCGCCGGAGGTTTACAGGTACTGCCTCACAAAACGTTTCATGGGGCGACATCGCGCGGGTGAGCTTTCTTTTTTTGCGGCACAGCAATTGCAGAGCGTTGGCGAGAATGGACGTCGCGACAAAGAATGTGTGGAGGTGATAAATGATGATTTGTTTGGCTTCGACCGCACTTTGGCCGCTAGCCGTCTACTTCGGACTTGTGGTCTTCACGGCCGTAAGCATGATCGGCGTTTCGTTCATTCTTGGCGAGCGACATCGGGAGCGACGGACGGGAGAGCCATTCGAATCGGGCAACGTGCCCACCGGATCGGCGCGGATGCGGTTCCCCGTGAAGTATTACCTGGTCGCCATGTTTTTCGTAATTTTCGACATGGAAGCGGCGTTCTTGTTCGCTTGGGCCGTCTCGGTTCGAGAATCGGGATGGACAGGTTTTTTAGAAGCATTGGTTTTTATAGGCGTGTTGTTGGTGGCGTTGTTTTATCTCTGGCGGCAGGGGGCACTGCAGTGGTCATCGTCAGCAAATCGTGACCGGAGAACGCGGCAGCCAATCGTAAACACGAAGCATTGAATGAACCCGAGGGTCAGCCAACAAGGATTCAACGAGCATGAAGATCATCAGCAGCACGCCAGCCACTTCCCAGTCGAGCGGCCACGGTGATGGCACCTTCGAGGAAGTGATCCGCCAGAACGTGGTCATGACGCGACTGCAGGACATGTTGGCCTGGGGGCGGAAGAACTCCGTTTGGCCCTTCAATTTCGGGCTCTCATGCTGCTACGTCGAAATGGCCACCAGCCTGACGAGCAAGTATGACATCGCCCGCTTCGGTGCCGAGGTGATCCGCAGTACACCGCGCGAAGCCGACCTGATGGTTGTCGCGGGTACCGTGTTCATTAAAATCGCACCCGTTATCCGGCGGCTATATGAACAGATGATGGAACCGCGGTGGGTCATTTCGATGGGATCCTGCGCCAATTCGGGAGGCATGTATGACATCTACAGTGTCGTCCAGGGCGTCGACAAGTTCATGCCGGTGGATGTGTACGTGCCCGGTTGTCCGCCACGGCCCGACGCATTCATGGAGGGTCTGATGTTGCTGCAGGATCAAATTGGAAAGGAAAGACGCCCGCTGAGCTGGACGGCCGGACCGCAGGGAGTTCAGCGACCCGAGCGACCCAACATGAAAGCCGCCAAACGCGATCAGCGCATGCAAGTCGTTGAGCTCCGCACCCCGGACGAGGTGTAGTGTGGCAACGACCATCGAGTCCACAAACATCATCGAGCATTTGCGCACCGAATTCCCGGACGCAATTATCGGCGTGCAGACGACGCGAGATGAGATACCGACGATTTGGGCACGTCCTGACAGGATAACGGACGTGCTGCGTCATCTCAAAACGGAGATCGAACAGCCCTATCGTATGCTGTACGATTTGACCGCGATTGACGAGCGGACTCGTGAGCACCATGACAACCCGTCACCGGGTGCGTTTTCGGTCGTCTACCACTTGCTCTCGTTCGATCGCAACGAGGACATTCGCGTCAAGGTCTCGCTGCCGGACGACGATCGCACGATCGACACGATCACACCGCTCTGGCCAGCGGCCAATTGGTACGAACGTGAGGTTTGGGACATGTTCGGCATCACCTTCGCCGGGCACCCTCACCTGCGGCGAATCTTGTTGCCGGTGACTTGGCAGGGCCATCCGTTGCAGAAACAGCACCCGGCCCGAGCGACCGACATGGAACCGTTCAGCCTGTCCGATGAGAAGTACGATGCCGAACAGGAGGCTGATAAATTTCGGCCAGAAGACTGGGGGCTCAAGCGGAAAAATGAAGACACGGATTTCATGTTCCTCAACCTCGGACCACATCATCCAGGCACGCATGGTCTGCTGCGACTTGTGTTGCAATTGGATGGCGAGGAAATTATCGATGTCGTGCCCGAGATTGGCTATCACCACCGTGGCGCTGAAAAGATGGGCGAGCGGCAGTCGTGGCATACATTCATTCCCTATACCGATCGCATCGACTATCTCGGTGGAGTGCTCAACAATCTGCCTTACTGCCTGGCGGTGGAGAAATTGGCCGGAATCAAGGTTCCTCACCGCGCTCAAGTGATCCGCGTGATGCTGTGCGAAATGTTCCGCATTATCAGCCATCTGGTTTGGTACGGGACTTTTGCGCAAGATCTCGGTGCGATGTCGCCCGTGTTTTATATGTTCACCGATCGCGAGAGAGCCTTTGAAACGATCGAAGCGATCTGTGGCGATCGCATGCATCCCAATTGGTTTCGCATCGGCGGCGTGGCTCAAGACTTGCCGCATGGTTGGGATCGACTGATCCGCGAGTTCCTGGATTACTTCCCGCCGCGTCTGAAAGAGTACGACACACTCGTGATGCGCAACCCGATCTTCCGTGCGCGTACCGAGGGCATCGGCGGCTATACGGCCGAGGAAGCGATCCAGTGGGGCGTCACGGGGCCAGGGCTGCGGGCCTGCGGGGTGGACTGGGACTTTCGCAAGCGACGTCCCTATTCCGGTTACGATCAGTTCGAATTCGACATCCCCACGGCAACCCGCGGGGATTGTTATGACCGGGCCGTGGTGCGGGTCGAGGAGATGCGGCAGAGCATGCGAATCATCGAGCAGTGCGTCAACAACATGCCGGCGGGCGATTACCTTTCCGATCATCCGCTGGCGACCCCGCCGCGGAAGGCGCGTACGATGCACGACATCGAAACACTGATCACGCATTTTTTGGCAGTTAGTTGGGGACCGGTGATTCCCGCGGGGGAAGCCTTCGTCGGGATCGAAGCCGCTAAAGGGGCCAACGGTTATTACTTGATCAGTGATGGCAGCACGATGCCTTACCGGGTGCGGATCCGTGCGCCCTCGTTCCCACACATGCAGATGGTCCCGTCGATCAGTCGCGGGTTTATGGTCTCGGATTTGCTCGCGATCCTGGGCAGCATCGATTTTGTACTGGCCGACATTGATCGTTGAGAGGTAGCGGAGGTCGCCAAGACTTTCGGCGCGCCGATGCGGTCGAAACTCTTTGGCGAGTTTCGCTACGCTAAGAAACTTCATGAGGAACCCACTATGCTAAGCGACCAAGAGCGAAGTGAGATCGAAGCGGAGCTCCCCAAGTACCCCACCACGCTCGCGGTCGGTCCCGATGCGCTCAAGATCGTGCAAAAACACCGGGGCTGGGTCTCCGATGAGGGACTGCAAGACGTTGCCGAGATGCTCAGTCTCGCGCCCGCTGAATTGGAAAGTGTCGCTACGTTTTACACGCTGATTTTTCGCAGACCGGTCGGGCGACACGTGATTTTGGTCTGCGACAGTGTGAGCTGCTGGATACTGGGATTCCCGAATCTTCTCCAACAACTCTCCGATCGGCTGGGCATTGGTTTGGGCGAGACCAGCAGCGACGGGCGATTCACCTTGTTGCCGATCCCCTGCCTGGGCAATTGTGACCACGCTCCGGCCATGATCATTGACGAGGATCTGCATGGAGATCTCGATGAGGAAAAAATCGATGACATCTTGGAACGCTACCCATGACGATGGAAACACCGCTAACGCAGAATATTCGTCCCGACCGCGAACCGCTCGACCTGGCCGGCTATGAGCAGGCGGGTGGCTATCAGGCCGTGCGGAAGGTGCTGCGTGAAATGTCGCCCCACGATGTGCAGCAAGCGGTGGCTTCAGCGAACCTCCGCGGTCGCGGCGGAGCAGGGTTCCCGACCGGCCAAAAATGGAGCTTTGTGCCGATGGGAAAGGACGCTCGCAGGCCAAAATATCTGGCCGTCAACGCGGATGAGATGGAACCTGGCACATTCAAAGATCGCTGGCTGTTGGAAGGTGATCCCCATTCCATCATCGAGTCGGCAATCGTGTCGGCTTACGCCATTGAAGCCGATGTGGCATACATCTTTCTGCGCTGGGCCTATAAACTGTCCGCCAAACGCATCGAAGCCGCGATCGCCGAGGCGTATCAGCACGGTTACCTCGGGACGAACATCCTGGGTAGCGGATACAACTTAGAAATGTATCTGCACGTCAGCGCCGGGCGATACATGTGCGGCGAGGAAACCGCATTGTTGAACGCGTTGGAGGGACGACGTGCATCACCGCGGGCGAAACCGCCTTACCCTCAGATCAGTGGGTTATGGGGTTGTCCTACCGTGGTCAACAACGTTGAAACTTTGGCCAATGTGCCGCACATCATCAACCGGGGCGCCGATTGGTTTAAGAGTTTGAGTCTGGCGGACAACGGTGGTGGCACCAAGCTGTACGGTGCCAGCGGTCGGGTCAAGAAACCGGGGCTTTGGGAATTGCCGCTAGGAACGCCGCTGCGGGAAATTTTGGAAGAACATGCGGGCGGCATGCGCGACGGCTACCAGTTTCGCGGACTGCTACCCGGCGGCGCGTCCACTGATTTTCTTGTCGAAGAACATCTTGATGTGGCGATGGATTTCGATTCGGTCGGGCAAGCGGGTAGCCGGCTCGGGACTGGCACCATCATCGTTCTCGACGATCGGACCTGTCCGGTCGGGATGATTTGCAATCTGGAAAAATTCTTTGCCCAAGAATCATGCGGCTACTGCACCCCTTGCCGCGATGGCCTGCCGTGGACGGCACGCATTCTGCAAGCATTGGAGGACGGGGATGGGCAAGAGCGGGAGCTGCACATCCTCGAGCAACACTGTAAATGGTTGGGGCCGGGACTTACGTTCTGCGCCTTGGCACCGGGGGCGATGGAGCCGCTGCAAAGCGGATTGAAGTATTTCAGGGACGATTTCGAGCAACATATCCGCGATCGCGGGTGCCCGTATAAGCGAGTCACCAAATGAATACCTTTGGAGATCATTGATGCCGACAATTTATATCGAGAACAAACCGTACGAGGTGCCCGCTGGCCAGAACGTGTTGCACGTCTGTCTCTCGCTCGGTTTGGATCTGCCGTATTTCTGTTGGCATCCGGGCATGCACTCGATCGGAGCGTGCCGGCAATGTGCCGTCAAGCATTTCAAGGATGAAAACGATACGCAGGGGCGGGTCGAAATGGCGTGCATGCTGCACGCGTCCGATGGCACGCGGATTTCGATCCGCGACCCCGACGCAGCTGAGTTCCGGACTGCCGTCAGCGAGTGGTTGATGACCAACCATCCCCACGACTGTCCGATCTGCGACGAAGGCGGCGAGTGTCATCTGCAGGACATGGTCGTGATGACCGGCCACAACTATCGTCGCTACCGCTATCAGAAACGGACGCATCGTAATCAGGATCTCGGTCCGTTTATCAATCACGAGATGAACCGCTGCATCGCCTGTTATCGCTGTGTACGGTTCTACAACGACCATGCAGGCGGGCGCGATCTGACTGTCCTTAACTCGCACAACCATCTTTATTTTGGTCGGGATGAAGACGGCGTGCTCGAGAGTGAATTCAGCGGCAATCTGGTCGAGGTCTGCCCGAC
>JBDNIG010000030.1:0-2894 GCA_041688415.1 Rhodopirellula sp.
CTGGATTGCCATCGTTACCGATGAACTGCAACTGCGGATCATCCGCGGTCGACGCCGTTCCGGTCGCGTTGGCGGCATTGCCGGTCTCATTGAAATTATACGCCAGCAGGGGCACCAGCGCTGCGGCACCTCCGCTACCGACGCCCGCGTTGTTCGTATCGAGCGACACCCCCGTGAGCGTATTCGTCGAGCCAGCCGCCGACTCGATACCGCCGCCCGCCCGGTTGGCGACATTGCCCGTGATCTGACCGCCCGTCGCGGTCAACGTGCCCGCGTTGTAGATGCCGCCACCACTACCCGATGTTCCCGAAGCAACATTGCCCGCGATTTGCGAATCGGTCATCTCCAAGGTGCCGGCATTAAAAATCGCACCACCACCCTGTCCAACATCGCTGCCCGTTGCCACATTTCCCGTCAGCGTCACGGTATCGAGTGAGAGCGATTGATCTGCGGAAACATAGATCGCACCCCCTGATTCCGCAGAACCACCGGTCAGCATCAATCCTGAAATCGAAACCTCCGTCGGCACGCCTGCATCGCTGCCCGCGTCGATTGAGAAAATCCGCGACGCGTTGTTGCCGCTCAGCGTCGCGCTTGTCGCACCACCGAGAGAAATCCCCAGGGACTCCGTGATCGAAAACTGGCTATTGAGAGTGATCGTTGACAGCCCGTCGGCAAAGGAGATCGTATCGGTAACATCGGAATCGCCAGCGACCGCATCCCCGACCGCTGAGTTCGTGTTGGCCGCTTGGATCGCTTCCCGCAGACTCACGACCCCGTCGGTTGCATCGACCGCGTCGATGCTCGTGTTGACGACATACGCGGCCAACATGCGGCGATCTTCCAGTGGCTCACCCAAAACCCGACGAATCATCGATCGATTCTGCGACGTTTTCCGCGATCGTCGGGAGATTCGCCGCCCTTGCGTTGCTCGATTTGCGATCATGGTGAGTCGTTTGAGGCCAAGCATGGGGAATCTCCAGGTGTGCAGATAATCGGGATGAATTCAGAAATTGACGCCAGGCCCAGCCTGGCACACTGCGGCATATAAACAGCATAGGGCGAATAGAGGGGCGTGTTTACCGGGATTGTTCAGCCACCGCCCTCGATCCGCTTGTGACGCGGCGACGGCAACGCATCTTACGTGCCATCCCTATTTTTCTTATCCGCAAGACGGCCAGGAGTGGGGGGGCATGGTCGCTTCGAGCAATTCCGGTTGCCCGATTTCTGCACTGGCCGCTTTTTCAAAAGACACGGCCGCAGGCGTGTCGAAGACTCAGGTACGCCTCGTATTTCGTTCGATGTCCATGACGACTCGAATCAACTCGATGATCGCCATGAATGCCACGTAGTAAAGGTAGATCAGCAACAATCCAAACGCTAGAACGAGAAACGTAGCAAAGACGGTCGCGAATTTGAGGAGCACGGGAGCATCCGAAACAAACAACGATTGGAAGCACGCGGCCAATCCGCTCAGGCTCCAAACTCCGGCGGCTAGAATGGCGACGATTTTAGTTACCGTTGCGGCGATTTTTAGATAGAGCGTGAGGTTCGGATATCGCTCGGGGCCGTCCGCGTTGCTGGAGTGAATGGACGGTTGGAAGGCATTTACCGGGTTGGCCGCCGCTGCGGATCTGCTGGGCCCCGACGTATCAATGGCGAGTGGGTTGCCCATATGCGAATCGTCCCGCTTCCCCTCAGGCCTGGACGCTTGAACTTCCGCACGGGATGCCCCCGCCGATTTCGATGTGGGGTCGGCGACCGCTGGCGCAGATGCTTGCGGGCGACCAGCAGTAATCTCGCCCACCGCCTCGCATTTCGGACATTTACTCCTGCGCCCGATGTAGGATTCCGGGGCGGCTTGGGTGTATCCACATTGCGGGCATGAAAAGGAAGCTTTCATCAAGGATCAACTTGCATTTGCGAAATAGGACAGAAACATCGAGCGTTTCGCGGCGGAACTCCGCACCGCCGCCAATCGAGCTGTGCCCGCTATCATAGCTGAGCCGTTTTGGCGATGGTGGCCTGTTGAGTTAGTCATTACTGGTGCCGCCATGGTGAGCCGAGCGCCGCAAGGCACCGGGCGACGCCGCCAACCCGGCCGCTCACGCGCCTCGGCTCACTGCACCGTTCCCCCCAAACCACCGTAGGAAACCTCGAGCGGCTCTCCCTCCTCCATGACCCACAAGTCGTAGTTCAAACCGGCCCGCTTGAACGCATCGCGGACGGGCGCGAAATCGGTATAGCTGTCGGGGTAGGCGACGATAATCAAGGTACCTTCGTAACGGCTGATTCGCTGAGCCGTGCCACGAACGGCCGTGATTGACTTCGGCCCGCCCAACTGCAATCCCTTGCCGTACCGAAGTTTGATTCGGTAGCTGCCGTCGCCGATGCTTCTGGCCTCGACATGTTTCTCGAAAAACTCTCCCTGGGCATCATCGGGCGAGGCGACCAGGAACAACTGGCCATGAGACAGGGCGACGATGGCGCGCGATCCTCTACCGGTCCGCTGCCGAGGCACCGACATGGTCTTGACGGCGTCTTGTTTCCCGTCATGCCACCGCTTCATCGTGCTGGTCAGTTTGACGGTGGCCTGCTCAACCATTTCTTGATGGGAGTCGAAATTCTCTTCGATTTCTGCTGCCGCCTGCGTGACGTCGAGCAGATTGATTCCCAATTGGTCGCGTTTCATCGAAGCGGAATCGATCTGTGACCGCAATTCCTGAGATTCCGCGACCAATTCTACCAATTCCGCGTTGGTCCGATCAATCACCGGCGGCGGCAGCGCCTGCTGAGCTTGACGAAGTGTTTCCACTCGAACGGATGCCTGCTCCAACCCCAATTGCAGCTCACGAAGTTTAGCCGTGTCAATCTGGGTCGGTGTCTGCTGCCCC
>JBDNIG010000213.1:0-19647 GCA_041688415.1 Rhodopirellula sp.
CCGTTTGGAAACACGATCTTGCAAAGTGGATTCTTTGCCGACGTCGATAAGCGGGATAATTCCATCGTCGTCGATGAATTCAGCCAAAGCGAGAGCGTCATTCCTCTGTCCATTCCACTCGTGTCCCAGACAATGAAGCACCTTAGTCGAGAGCAGATTCGTACAGAAACGAAAAATCGCCTTGTCAGGAAAACGTGAGTTCTCAAGAGCACAAACTGCCTCACCTGCTTTTAGCGGGCTTTCTCCAGACACCACACACGCATCTTCGAATGCGTTTTGAGTTGCGAGTTGAGGAGTCGCCGTTGGCGATCCAGTAGAATCCCAGAAAACTTCGAGAAAGTGTTTCCCAGTTCGTTCGCGTTTTCTTACCGAAACTGTCTGCTCATCCTCCGGCACACCAAGAAAGTTTTCGGCAGAGTTCCACAGTTCGAGTTCATTGGCATAGAGATCAGCTTGATAACCAATCTCTCGCTTCAGCATTTCACACGCAATATCACGTAGTCTTGCTTCTTTTTCGGACCAACAAGCGGGGTTGAATTCTGATGAACAAGGATTGCTAGACGCAATCTCTTTCTGCAGGTGCACACACTTTCGGGCCATTTCCTCAAATGCTTCAGGCAACGTCTCTGGATTAGGAAAAGGAAGAGTCTCTAGGTATCCTTCGCCATAGTGGACCCCCGGCTGAATTGACCGAAACATTTGTCCAAAAGCTGGGCTGTTCAACAAGCCAAGAAAGCGAAAGAAATACGTTTCAGTATCTAGCTCATCTTTGAGAAAAACACTGGATCCAGTTGTGTCAAAAATCGACGACTCTTCGAGTATCCTTGCAGCAAATGCGGAAACGGTTTGTGACGACCACGAAGCTCCGCGTCGAAAATAGAACTGTGTGTTCTGTACTCGAGAACGAGTCCGGCCCGTCGCGTTGCTCACGAAATTCCACAAACGTGTGCCATTCTCTTGCCAATCAACTGTCCAAACATCGTTGCCAAACCATCGACAGAATTCACCGCCCTTTGCATAGGTTTTCCAACGTTCTTTGTTTTTTATCTCCCACCGATGACGCAAATAGCGAGAAGTGTCACCGGTGATTAATCCCTGGCACGCATTTGCAAATGTGTAGATTCGGGGGAACTCAACAAACGCAGTGTATGACCAGTTAGGCAAGCCCATCGCAAACGTAGCTCTCGGCAAGTTAGAAAATGCCCGTTGAGGTATGCTTGGCTTGAGACTATCTCGTGCAACAATTTTCTTTAATTCGTCTGACTTCGACTCAAACGCACCGCCAGTTACGCTCGCTGTCGTTATCATCGTATCATCGCAATTCGACACTGTGTGGATTTGCATGCTGAAGAATATTGCGTTGGGATTGCTTAAATCTCTAAATACTTTATTTTCGAGGCGAATAATGATGTTAAGCGAAGTCCGTTGAAGCATCCTTTCCCTCATCTCTTCGCATTCGGACTGTGTAAGGTAGTCCGCTCGCGTTACGAACGCTGCAATCCCACCGGGCTTTTGCAAATCAATCCACCGAAGCATTAATGCACAGTAGAGATCTGGGCTTTTTGCATGCCTGGCCACAGCTGCGTTCACACTTGGTGCAAGCTGCGTTGTTCCCATATAAGGAGGGTTGGCGACGAGAACGTCAAATCTTGAGTCGAGAATATTGAGCAGCCGGAACCTGTCTTGAGCTTCCCCTCCCAATAGCTGGTTGCTCAAATCTCCACTTTCTGTCGCATCCTTCGTAAAACCATCGATTGCCATCATCGCTCGATTGATCATCCGATGACCGAATTGCTCGTTAGTGATCTCGTCAAATGGCAGTCGCCCATCGAGCGCATCGGCAACCATGTCTGGGAACAGGAAGTTTGCTTCCTTCTCAGTTCGGACCTGCTCTTCCCACAGACGATGCTCGGTTTTGATGATCGCGTTTAAGTCTTCGGCTGGGCGCGCGAGACTGCCCAGCTCATCAATGTGTTCGATCGACTTTGCGAACTTTCGCAACACCCGAACCACTGACGGCTCTTTTTCAAGCGTCGCCAAAAACCGCTCCCACGATTCGCCTTTCAAGTGGCTGCTGGTCGCTGCGACGAGGTTGGTCGTTGCACCTGGGAAGCCAAAGGATCGCTCTTCGGCCTTCATCCACAACGAGGCTTCCGCGATTTGGATGGCCCGTTCGTCGATATCGATCCCGAACAGATTGTTTTCCAGGATCGACTTGCAGATTGCTTCGGCGTCGGTGATCTCGCCTTCCTCTTCGTACATGGCGTAAAACATGTCGAAGGCTTCGATCAAAAAGTGCCCGCTGCCGCAGGCGGGATCGAGCAGCGTGATCTGATTTAACGGTTTCCTTTTTACGGGGGCGCGGTCAGCATCGCGGACGTAGTATTCCCAGCCGGGGTAGCCTGTGCCCGACCCCTCACCCCCAGCCCCTCTCCCCGAAGCGGGGCGAGGGGAGCCAGACGTGGACCCAGCCCCTCTTTCCGAAGCGGGGCGAGGGGAGGCAAAGGGGAGTTGAGATTCGGGATGCATGCCCATCCACGTCGCACCGAGCGAGTTCTGCACCAAGAACTTGACCATGTAGTCTTCGGTGTAGAGCTGCGTGGCCGGGATGATGTCGGCTCCCTCGATCTTGGCTCCCTTCTTCGTTCGCACAGTCTCGAAAACGCGGTCTTTCTCTTCGGTATTCCAGTACTGGTACGCCCAGCCGAGAGCATCGGGGGCGGCAAACACGGCGTCGGTAGCGGGTTCGTGCGAACGGACTTTTTGAGTGCCCGATAGCCAAGCCAGACAGTTCTTCAGCGCCGCTGGCGATGGCCGCAGTGTGATCGACGGCGATTCGGGATCGAACAGCATCGGCAACGTCTCGGCTCGCTCGGCAAAGACGCCAAAGAGCATCACAAACCGCCCGTCGTCTTCGCCTGTGCAAAGTTCCGGCGAGGCTTGGGCCAACCGATGATGGACCAACGAGCGGCCTCCATACGCTTCCCGCCCGACGATCACTTCATCGTCGAGCAGTTCACGAGCTTCCATGCATCGCAGCGCCACCAGCCGGTTGGTCCACGTGTACGCTGATTCACGAACGTACTCTGCCACCGAGGCGGCCCGATCGATACCGGCCTACTGCCGCAGCGAGATGTAAGCGTCAATGACCTTGCGAGCTTGGACCTCGTCCGCTTGCAACGACAGCTCGTCCACCGGAGCAGACGCCCGATCGCCGCGCACGCCAATCTCGGCCAACCGAGTTTCCAAATCGCCCGGAAACCAGTTGCCCGCCTTGTCGTAGTACCCCTCCAGCTCATGCCGCATCTCCAACACAACGGCTTTGAGGATCTTTTTTAAATCAGCATCCACGGCTAAAGCTCGCAAAGGTTTTTCAGGAACGAGACGAGCAACTTGACGCTTGGTACTTTCAGTGATTCTTCACTGACCCATCGATCACGAAGAACTGAAACCTGAACGGTCGCCCCAGGTTTCAAGACACTGGCAATCGAACCAACGACGGCCTTTTTGGGCCCCTGAGGTGTTTTCATCTCGCGTATGTCATTAGCGGTGAGGGCGTCGTCACTGAGGTTGATTGATGAAATGTAAGAGTTCGCGTTTGAATAAAGAGTTGGGTAAACAGCCTGAGCACAATCGAGCAGCAATTCTTCCAGACCACCGGTTTGATTGTTTCCTGGAAAGGGAAAAACACCCACATTCGGATTGCCTCTGACCAACGTTTCGTCGCCATGGGGAGCTGGAAGGTCAATTTCGTTGAAGGCCGCGATGGCACTCTGAGTTGCCGCCGAGGGCTTTTGGTCTGCGTCCGGCAAAACGCCGATGGATTGACAAGATCGTAAGCCACCATCGAGCATCAAATCGACATCCAGGATCAGACGGCGAAACTTCTTGAGATTCCCGTTAACTTTTCGAATGGCGATTGAGTGATTCGTACCGGTGAAGCAAACGACACTGGACAATTCGTGGATCGGTAATCCGTTTCGTCCGCGAGCGACTTCAGCACGATGCAAACGCAACTTACTCTCGTGACGAAAGACGGACCAAAACTCCGGCAGTTCGTCGATATTTCGAATGGCAGTCAGTCCGAGTTCTTTCAGGATTCGCCCCAGAAAGAAGACGTCCTGTTGGCCTTCGACCAGCAGTAGGGAATGGTGCAAATTCATCGCACATCGGCCCCCAACTCAGTGCGAATGCTCAGAAGCCGGTCTTCGTCGAAGCGTTTGACGATACCGGGAGCGTTTTGACTGCCTGCCAGTTTATAAGTGACTAGATCAACATTTTCGCTTGCGCTAACTCCTAGCATGGAGTCGACGGCTTCGAGGCTATGAGTCGTCGCGAAGACTTGGGTTTCCGATCGTGTTGCGGATTCAACGAGCCAGCGGAATGTTTTATCTAAGGCATCGACATGAATTGCTGTCTCAATTTCATCGATCAACAAAACTCCACCTCGGGCCGTCGCGAGTGTGCCAGCAATCACGATCACTCGTCTCAGGCCATCACCAAAGCTGGACAGCGGCATGAACCCACGGATCGCATGTTGGACCCACACTTCGGGATAGCCACCGATATCGATGATCGAAACGTCTTCAAGGTGACTATCGAAAAGTTGAACCAATTCGATCAGTTTGGGTTTCAGATGGCTACGAATGATGCTGCTGATTCCCTTGGTTTGCGAGCTGTCGATGCGATGGCTGACCGGCGTTACGATCGAGACGGAAATTGCTGGCGCTTCGACAGGTTGGCTAATGCCAAATTGGCCGCCTTCGACCAAGGTGTAAGCAGACGTCTTGAAGTTCTTGATCTCGTTTTCGTCGTCACCTTCGTAGTACAGAAACTTCAAATCCACTACAGCTTTTTGGTAATCGGAATTGGGCGGGGCCGTGGTTGTTGGTTTCACCGGGTCTGCATTGACCGGTCTGGTGACGTGAACATCGGCCAAACGTCCGACAAGTGTCGATTGAACCGTTCTGAGCACATCCGCGACTTCGCCACTGACGGAGATCTCGAGATTGAAGAAATCACCGTCTGGCGTCCGCTCGTCTTTCGGAAAGAGCCAGCGAAGCGTTTGCACCGGGTCCAAATTGTGACTCGAACCTTCTCTGCGTCGGGACAGATTGATTAACGCCAGCGGGTCGGCTGGGCGGCAGAAGTACTCGATCGCTTCCAAAACCGAACTCTTGCCGGAATTGTTGTATCCGATGAGCAGATTGAACTGCCCAAGCTCTCTGAGTTCCAGAGATTTCACTCCGCGGAACGCTTCGATTCTCAGATTGGAAATGTGTGGTTTCATGAACTTTCTTAGATACTAGTGAGTGATTCGGGTGTGCAGTTCATTCAAATCAAACCAACGAGTTGTTTCAAAAATAAACAGAGTTCCGTAACTCGCGGAAGCGGAAGCGAGTGCTCCGAAACCCAGCGATCGCGATATACCGAGTTCTGAATCGTTGATCCGGGTTTCAGAAAACAGGATACACAGCCAACGATCGCTTTGGCACGCCCTTGCGGCCTTCCTATCTCAAGCAAGTCTTCCGCTGCAAATGTCGCATGGGTTCGGTCAACATCGTCGACATAACGGGTTGCTCCAGCGAGAAGTTCAGGGTAGACAGTTTCAGCACAGTCCAGCAGTAAATCCTCCAACGCGCCCGTTGCTCCGCCACCAGGCAGCAGGAAGATGCCCGTTCGCGTGTCAGCGTCAACGATTTGCGAGGGTTCGTTCGGTTCTACGAGACCGACGTTCTTCAAGGCAGCTTTGCAACTTTGGAAAACGGAGTCGGGATCGTTGTCTGCGTCAGGCACCAACCCGATAGCGGCAAGTGACGAAAATCCACCGTCTAGCAATTGCTCGAGACTTTCCAGGTTTCGGAGAAATTTTGTGCCGCTGCCGCTAACCTTTCGCACGACAACGGAATGCGAATCATTTTGAAAGCAAACCCCGCTAAAAAGTTGGTGAATCTGCAACCCAAGCTTCTTCGCCGCTACCAGTCCTCGGTGCTGCCTCAATTGGTCTTGATCTTTGAATAGTTCCCAGAGGGATGAAATTGCGTCGACATCCCGCACATCCTGCAAACCAAGCTCGCGAAGGAGCTTTCCTAGAAAAAGGACATCCTGTTGGCCCTCGACGAGAATGTAAGAGTGGCTTTGAATCATCGGACGTCAATCCTTTGTTCAAAGCGAATGTTCTCAAGAATGTCACCTGAAAAACGTTTGGCCTTGCGATATTCCGATTCCCGGCCTGGAAGCTTGTAGGCAACCAAATTTTCGGGATCGTCAAGGCTGACGCTCAGAATCGCGTCTATTGCCTCGAGGCTATGGGTGGTTGCGATGACCTGGACATTGAAGTGCTCAGCGGCGTCGGTGAGCCATTGAAAGAATCGGAACAGAGCATCTCGGTGGATGGCCGTTTCCAGTTCGTCAATGAGTAGCAATCCACCGCGAACGCTTTGAAGTGTCAAAGCGATACTTAGTGCCCGGCGAGTCCCGTCCCCCAATGTGCTAACGGGCGAAAACCCAGTTTTTGCATGATGGACCCACAACGACGATGAGATTCCAGAACGTGAAACCACTTCCAAATTGTCGATGTCTGGATCAATCAGGCTTACCGCTTCGACAATGCTGAATTTTGAATCGGACAGAATAGCGTCACTTAGCAAGCGTTTCTGAATCGCTTCGACGCGATGTGCCACCGGGGAGAGCGTTGCAACCGGGACTGTCCAATCGACGACACCACTTCGACTGATGTAGCGTTCGTCCGCCCAGAGCAGGAACGAAAGTTCACGTCGATCATTTTGACCATCGAGGGTTCGCTGCCACGTCTCACATGCCATCGTGATTTCGGCACCACGTCGGTTGTCCTGAGCGATACCAGGGAGCGTCATCTTTAATTCATGATAATCTGATTCACTGTCATCGTAACCGGAGCCGTCATCGTCGGAATCGTCTTCGCTTGAGGAGTCGTCTCCAAGCACGCCTTCATAGGTGACCGCACAAGATTTTTGCTGAAAGCCCTCGCCACTGATATGAATCTCGCCACTGAAGTACGGATCGGCAGCAGCTTGTGATGTCTGTGGGAAAAGCCAGCGGACACCATCGAGAAGTTGCTCTCGCGACGACTTGATCTCGCGACGGCGTGCGATGCTGAGCAGCTCTAGCGGATCGAGTGGGCGACAGAACAGTGCGGCCGCCTCCAGTACCGACGTCTTGCCAGCACTGTTCTCTCCAACGAGCAGATTGAATCCACGCAAATCGTCAAGGACGAGGTTGCTGAGTTGTCGAAATGACTGAATTGAGAGTTTCGTTAGCTTACTCATTATTTCAACTCCACGTCAAAGCCGCAGAATGCTTCGATTCTCAAATCATAAATGGATGGTTTTCTATTCATGGTGTTTCTCCGGCAGCTTTCAATATAATCTCGCGGATGCGCAGGGAGAGATTGAATTCATGAGCGGCTAGGTCAGGCAAGACGCGTCTCCTGAGCAAAGTCGTCGGGCGACATGTCAATTGCGGGGACACCAAATTCATGCAGTCGATTAAGGAACTCAACACGCGTGATCCCCGCCAATTTCGCAGCGGCTGCCGAGGAGAGTTCCTTCATTTCAAACAGCTTGACGGCAGCCAGTATTCGCAATCGCGCGCTGGCTTGTTCCGGCGATCCTGCCAACGCTGCAAGCGACTCGTCGGGGATGTTGATCGTGAGTTCGCACATGGATGAATCCTGGGGGTTTCAAGGTGAAGGAATGATTGGTGTTTCTGCTTCCTATTGTACTGCACTTGTTACGACTGAGATTGAGCGACAGCGGAAGAATAAGTCGCGTAGTGGATCCTCTCACCCCAACTCTCTCCCCCAAGTTCAATCAGTGCTCAGGCACTGATTGAACTTGGGGGAGAGGGGGCAAAGAGTCTATTTCAATTCAACATCAAATCCCTTGTCGAGTAATTCGCGGACTCGTTTATCGAGACGCTTTTGAAGTGCTTCCCACTGGGCGATGTCGGAGACGCGGGTCACGGTCGCGATGTCGGTGGCACGAACGGATCGCAGTTCACGTACCTGGGGTTCATTGCCGCCGGGCGGGACGTCGCTGCTGCCGGGCTGGGGTTCCGGCTTGGGCCTTTGCTTTTCGATTTCAGCGAGGATCCGCTCGCCGAGCTTTCGAACCTGGTCTTCGGCAGCACGTGTCAGAGCCGATACGCGCACTGGGGTCTGCTCGACTTCCAATGATTGGACGAACGCCGCCAGTGGTGCCGAGAGACTTTCGGTTAGCGCCGGATCGAGTTTATTTTCGCTCAGGTCACTCGGAAGTCGCTCAATGGCCTTTTCGATGGTTTCTCTTGCCTCGGCTCGCCATGAATCGAGCATACCGACGATCGCGGATGCCGCCTCGGACTTCTTGGACTGCAGTGAATTCCAAACGCTGCTGTCGGCGATGGATGCTTCGCTGCGGGCTGCTCGGTACTGCGTCAAAAACGCCTTCGCCGGATGGTCTTCGGGCAAGCGATGCTCGACAGCTTGGTAATCGCGGAACGCCCCGTCGAGTTCAGTGAACGCGGTGCCGTTGTCTTGCCGGAATTTCGCGTGAGCTTCGACCGACGCATGCCCGCCCGAGAGATCGTCATAGGCGGCATGGATGGCATCGATGCGGTGGACCGGGTTCTTCAGGTCCAAGACGTCTCGCCAAGCGGCCACGCCCGTGACGAAGCCTGCCGGTAGCGGCATGCCCGAACCGGAGGCCCAGTTTTCGACCTCGTCGGCTTGAGCGAGCATGATCGTGCCGAGTGCTTCGGCCGCTTCGGCAATGGCTGCCGGCGTTTCGTCGATCCGACGCTTCCTGGCGAGCTTGATGATAAATTTGCGGACGCTGGTGAGCGTCGCCGGGTCGATCGCGGTGTCTTCGAGAACCAATTCGGATTTGTTGAACGCGTTGCTATTGAGCAGCGTTTTGACGAGATCGGGATCACCGGCGTTGACATATTCCTTTTGACCGACGATCACTTTGACGATGCCGGCCCGCACGAGCGCCGCCACGCCAACCCGAATCGCGATCGGATCCCAGCCGTAACCGATGCCGCTTAGCTTTCCGATGAGCATGGATCCGAGTACCCGACGCCGCTCACGCTGTTCGGTGCTGAGGTACATCTTGATGCCGTCGAGCAACGCGCAGTACAGATCAACTTTGCCGTTCTTGTCGAACAGCTTCAGGCTCTTGACGTCCTGGGTGGCCGAAGTGGCCTCCCCCGATAAGACATCCTTGATCGCGCGTTGATCGCTGGTGATACGAACGGGCACTTTGTCAAATTTGGGATATAGCCGCGGCCAATAGTCGGCCATTGACGTTCGCATCGCCTTGCTGGGTTTGCTTTGATCCGGCCCCAGCGTCACTTGACGGCTGGAACCACGGAACACCAAGCGGCCAGTCTTGATGCCGGCACGCAGGTGATCGAGCACCCGCTTTTTCAGCTTTGGCAAATCCTCGTTGTTGCGTTCTTCGGCCAAGTGTCGGGCGTCTTCCGATTTTTGCGGATCACCAATCCAACTCGCAATGACTGTCTTCATGGCCAGGTAACGGTTTAAATCTCGATCAAAATCGCCGACTCGACCGGAAACGAAATAGACGGTGTTTTGGTTGTCTTCGCGAAGGCTCTGGTTCTCGATGTCCGCCAGCGTCACGCGACCGATCGACAGCGGAGTAAAGAACTGGAACTTGACGTCCCCTTTATGACCTGGAATCTCGAACCCATCGACCGCAGTCTTGAAGCCAAACTCGTGTCCCTGAAATTCAACAACGTTAGAATCGAGCCATTCGCGATGTTGAATCCTGCCTTCACCGTAAACGAATTCGTCTTGCAGTCCCTTCTCGCGGTCTTGTTGCCGATAGTCGAGCTCGACGGCGGTGACATCTTCTTCGAAAGATCGTCGTTCGCCAGTTAGAAATTCGTACTCGTCACCGGTCTTGCCCACCAATCCGGCCTTCATCAACCGATCGAGCTCAGGCTGGATTCGCGTGACAATGGACATGACGTCGTCGTCGGTGCTGTCGGCCAGCAGGCGTGCGACGTTGTCGATGGACCGCGGGATGTAAGCGAGTTCGCGAATCAGGAACAAGACCTCCGCGACGTACATCGTCAGGTCCGATGCACCGGTTACATCCTTTTTGATCTTGGCGATGTCGGTGCGAACGTCGGGTGAAACTTCCCCCTCGCCCGCGAGGTTGTAGTACAACTCGTGATAGGCGACGAGTTCACCGAGCGGTTGTTCTAGATACGCTCGCCGACCGCTTCGCAAAATGTCTTGAGTGATCGCGAGCAGTGTGCGGGTCGATCCGGACAACTGTTCGCCCCGGCCCCCTTTGCTGCGCAGCGATTTGACGATCTCTGGGATCAGATGGACTTGATATGGAAAAAACGGGTAGTACGTCGGGAACGAATCAACCGTGCATGTCGGCAGCGTTCGACTGCTGACGTTGGCGAGTTCGCCGAGACCGCGGACGGTTCCGCTGCCCTTGGTTTCGTACTCTTCTTTGAGTTGCCGCCGCCCGTCAATGGTTTTGCGAAACAACCGATCTTCCAAGACCAATTCGATGTTCTCGATCGTGAGGGCTGGCTTGAAGCGAAAACGCCCCTCAATCTTTTTCATGTCGCCTTCGAGAGCTTTTGCTTCTTTGAAGATGGACCCCATGTCACCGTGGGTGGTAACGATGAGCCAAATCTTCCCTTGGCCGGCAACGGCGGCTTCTTCGACCAAAGCCTGTAGTTGCGACAAGCGGCCGGCGTCGTCTTCGATCCATTGCCCGGATTCGTCGAGGACAAATAGCAAGCGTTGCTCTTTGCCTGTCTCGGCTTCTCTTTTGGCGAGGTCATCGAGAATCGTTTGGACAAGAAATTGGACGTTGTGCAGTTCACCCTGCTGAGCTTCCGAAAGCGCCTTGTCGACATGTTCTCTTGTCTCAAAGTATTCGGGAGCGACTTCGACAACCGCGTCGTACAAATGGTTTCGGTAAAAGGTGGGATTGGATTGGATATCGCTCCACTTCTTTCCCGTTCGCTTCTCAACGGATGCGTGAAGCATTTCGAGCTTGCCTTGTTTAGCCAACTCCGCTTCGATCACGCGAGCGTAGATCAGATTCGCACTGAACCCCTGTGATTGGTAGTACTGCGACAAGAGAATCGACGGCAACGGCCGTGTCTTGCTGTCAGCGATCGTGTTAAGGTTGAAAGCGAGAACGTCGCAATCACACTCGTCGACCCGCGAGAGACTTCGCAAGATGGAGCCGCGATGGGGCGCGTCGCTGGGCAAGCGTGTCTCGAAGATTTCTGACGCCGCTCTCCCTTTAAGTGTTGGATTGGCAACGAGCAGTGAGAAGATCTTGGCGAAGTGTGATTTTCCGCTGCCGAAATAGCCGGAGATCCAAATGCCAATCTCGGTTTGCTTGTTCCGAAGCGTGTCCGTCCAATGTTCCAACATGTCGTCGAGATGACGCTCGATGGTCGGGGTGACGACATAGCTGCTGATCTCACCAGCGAGCTTGCCTTCATCGGCCCGTTCACCGACTTTGATCACGGGTTCAATTTTCTCGGCAACCGGTGTGTCGAAAAGAGCTCCGATCTTCATGTGGGTCTCGTCATGGTGGTGGAAAGTGTACGATTGGTTTGGTGTTTGGTCGGATGTGGGATAGGCTTCCAGCTTGTCAATATGAACATGACAGGTTGGAAGCCGATCCCACTAAAGCGGATCGCCGCGATACATGAATTCGTCTCGTTTGGACAGAAACGAATAAGTGCGGGCGTCCACGCGATGCCCTGGGATCATCACGACGACCGGGCCTTCTAATTCACTTTGAACGCTGTCCCATAATCGTTGCATGATGTCGCGTGGACCGCAGGCGGGGTAAAGGGCGGCGAGTCGCTCCAAACTGGCGACTGGTTTGCCCTCGCCAGTTTCTCTCAGCCTGGACTTAACCTCGTCACAGACAGCCGTGATCCATATTTCGGCCAGTTCGGCATGCGGATCGGATCCGGGCATTGGATCTGCAAGGGCGGCGACCAAGTTCTCGACGCCGAACCCTTCAACGATCCGCTGCGTGACCTCCAGAACGTCGATGCTGCGAACCTCAAACTCAGGAGCGAGCGTAGCGCACTGTGTTTGCCATTCTTTCAGAACCATCGGTTCGGCTGATGACGGATAAACAATCGACAAGAACGGTGCCCCCGTTTTGCGACCGATGAACTCGTAACGAGTTCGGATGCGCTCGGTGGCCTCGCCGATCTTCCATTTCCAATCGGCGCCGCTCATGATGTGATCTCCCACTGCGATGGCGTTTCAAGAACGACGGTGGTGCCCGACTTTTCAAAACGCAAGCGGTGCTCGCTCGCCAAAGACGCAAGCTTGGCCGACACTTCCCGCTCGGCCATCAAGAACAAGTGCCAAGTCGGATCGCTTATCAAGCTGCGACCACGTTCGCCCTCGGACACGAGCAGTCGGACAAGATGTTCGGCGGCGAACTTGCTGATACGCCGTCGCACGACGTGCTTCCGATTCTTTCCCTCCAGCACGCCAAAATCTCGCAGTGCGGTCAAGACGCTATTGGCAAGCTTGGCGCGGGTGGATTCGGACCAACGGGCGATGTGCGGCTGGTCGACCGACGCATCATCGAGCAAATGACGAACGTCCGACGTGGTGACGACACCGCCGTCGGCACGCCCTTCGGACCAAATCAGCCGGTCGACGACATCAAAAGCCAGCTTGTCTCGTAAGCAATAATGCAGATAGAGCAAATCTACGAAGGCTCTGCGATCATTCCGCTTCGCCTCGACAATACTCTCGATCGCCCAATCCACCCCGTGTGCAAAGTATCGGTGCTGGAGTGAAGCCCAGATTCTAACCCGCGTTTTCTCGGTTCGCTGACGAAGCAATACTCCGTCGTAACACCGAGTCTTCACTTCATCACGGGGCATGCCATCGGCCAACGCGGCGAAAACACGGTCCGCTTCGTCGATGAGTGCTCCCATGGACGTGTTGCGCCCTCGATAGGCGTCCGATTCGCGGATAGCGTGATTCATGGTGGAGTCGATTGCGAGAGTCGTCCGTTGATCTGCAGTTGTGTCTTGCCAAGAATTTGCAAAGTGTTGTCAAAACGCTGTCGCTTCCGCGTTCACGAGTAATCGCTGACCACTTTCGCTCTGGCTTGCCCGCGCACGCAAGGCTGAGTTGTTGACTAAAAAGTTCAGATATCCTACGCTTTCCGGATCGGTTCCACAATTCCCCAGGAGTACAGCTGCGATGCAGTTCGGCGATAAAGTACGCAAGCTTCGGGCCGGCCTTGGTTTAACCCAACAAACCGTCGCCGACCGCATGGCGTCAGCGTTTCGTACATCAGCAAAGTCGAGAACGGCAAGTTGAACTTCGGCGATTACCCGTCGGAGAAGTTCATTCACAAATTGGCGAGCGAATTGAAGGCCGATGAGGACGAACTGCTCCTCTTGGCCGACAAAATTCCCGTGTCGATGCGTCGCCGCATCCGCCAACGGCCTGATCTGTTCCGACGACTCACGAAAATGAGCACACAGGCTCTCGATGCACTCGAATCGGCAATGGCGAAGGGGTAATGCGATCAACGATGGGGCAATGACCGAGAAGGGGCAAACAGTGAATAGCAGCGAGGTCGTCGGAGGAGACTAGAATTTCGGCTACCTGATGCCACAGATATGCTTCCGCGAAGCAATCGAGAATGAGTATCTCGCCCTTGTTCCTTTCACCGATGCAAGATTGGCTGAGCTCGCGGATTCCTGTGAAGGAGTGCGAGTACTTGTTCGAGGGATGACCGATGCGTTTGGCCGTGAGTGTCGTCCCTCTGCATTGCTAATTCGTGCGAACGCACCAAGCAGCATTGACTTCACAGCTGTCGTTGACTTCCGAAATGCGATTGCCATCAGTAGCCTAATCGACGCTTGGAGCCTTCAGCTGTCCGGTGGCAACGCTGGCTACCCGCAATGGTCTGACTACTTCGACTTTTATAGTTATACGTCTAGCAATGACTGGACCAACTTGACTAGCAGAAGCTTGGCATTGACCGGACTTGAACGCAACAGTGGGTTTATAGGACAAGCCGCACCTCATCTTCCGCCATCCAGTAGCATTCACCCAGACGTCGACCAGGTCATCCTGGATGCGATTCTGGTTCAGTGGAATCGGAAGCACTTAAACAAAAAGAGTGATCGCAGCACTCGCGTTCTCTTCCGATCGCTTCAGGTTGCTTCAAATGCTGCGAGACTACCCGGTGTTGGAACTCGAATTCCCACAATTCATGACCTGGGACTATCGGTAGCGACTTGGGTTAGTGCGTTCGAGGTCTTGACTCATCCGGCCAATGGGAATGCGAATCTGAAAACGGTATTGGATTGCTTGGAGCACGCGAGCTGGATATCGCCAAAGCTACACGCCAAACGCTACCGGAGCAACTATCGAAAAACTCGCCAGCAAATCAATTTCTCTCAGCGCTTATACACTGAGCTCTATCAAGCGAGAAATGACTTTCTACATGGCAACAAGGTTGCGTTCAAGAACCTATTCCCGTTCAAGAACAATTCACTTCATTCACTGCCAGTCTGCGCTGTTTTGGTCTATCGGGCGGCATTGGAAGGTTTCTTGACTCACCTGCCATGCACGCCTCAGGTGGCGTCCCAGATGACCCTAGAAACATTGATCGAGAACTCGTTTCTTCGTCGGCCTTATGAAGAAGCGCTCGAAAGCCTAATTGCTAGAAAAATCGCGTAATGTAGGACTCGCCAGAGACTCTTCCAGTGACGAAGCTCGACAACGCACAATGCTCCAAACTCCTTTCCGATCTCGACTCGTGGGCCGCCGTCAAGAGTTCTCGCGATCCGTTGGGGATCCAGCAGGTTTGGACGCGAATGGGGCGTCATGTGGTCGGCAACCTGATAACAGTCAGTAACTCGGTTCGTGATTTTTCGACGGTGCTGTTGGGCTTTTACTTTGCCGAGCAGCTTGCCGACGAACGGGGACTGGGCTCGGAATTGGTGACGTTTTTGAAATGGGAGCAGCTGGCTGCGTATTCGCGGGGCAGCGTCAATGGCGATTTCAGCTTTCGCGGTACAGCAATTCACCTAAAGTGCAGCTGCGAACGGCGTCAATCAAACTCAAGAGTTTCGCCATACGCCGGCTGCTGCGAGGCACCACCTCCGGTAACGAAGCCGTCGGCGATACATCCACGCTCGATGATTTTTCCGTGCTGGCAAAGCTCACCCAGGAAGAATAGCTAATCCGTTTTCTGTAGGTTCCGCTGCGCCGGAGGGTTGTTTGCGGTCGGCAGGCGGAGCGGGCCCTAGGAAGTCGCTCCCAGTACGACCTCGCTCGTCCCCTTCGATAAGTCGAAACAAGCGACAAGTTTTCGTTCATTGGCGATCCATGTCCCTGCATCCAAAGTCGATCGATGGGTCGCCTCACGCAGCATCGTGCGATCGTTTCCCTGCTCGATGCTCACAGGCCCCGAACCGCCGTCAACCTGCAACGTGAATCTTTCCGCGGCAAAGGGTGCCGTGAGCGTCAACCGGTTGCCTACACGGCTAATCTCCGTCAGTTCTTTGGCGGCCCAATAGCGGCCAATCTCGCTGACCTTCATCCAGGTCGTGTCGTCGGTGAATCGCGACGCCAACGATTGAACGACTCGCTTGAAGGAACTGAATCCTTCTTCGCTGCCATTGCTGTACATCCCCGGCCAGTGACAGAGCATGATCGCCGGTTGCCGCCGCTCGATCAGTTCGACCATTCGGCCGCTGGTCGCCTCGGCGTCGCAATAGCGATCGGGTTCGGAGAGGGAATCGCCTTGCCAACCGCCAAACCAATCGCCCGTCCCAGCCGGAACGTTGACGGTTAGCCGCACGTCGTCGGTTCCCACGCCACGCAAATGTTCGAGCTTGGGCTCGGTACTCTGGTCGCCAGAGCTAACGTATTTGAAATAGTGCGGCAGATCGACGCCGTACACGTCGCGAACCGCCTGGTCGACCGCGAGCGGCAATTCGCTTTTCATCGAGTTACCAAATCCTCCGGGAGTGGTGATTCCTTCGCAGGGCAGACCACAGTTCTTCAAGATGCGAAGTGCGTAGGCCAGATAGGCGGCCAATTCGTCCACGCTTTTCTTTTCCTGCGGATACGAATTCTCCATGGTCGCCGCGTTGATCGCTGCCATTGGTCTGCCAGTCTTCAGATCGATCAAACGCGTGTGCGTGATCATCTCGGGATGAATGTCCCAGTTGGGGACCATCAATTCGCGGACAAGTTTCAAGCTGGACTGCACGTCGGCTCGCGACCAACCGGGCAATTCGCGATCAAGCCAGCCGACGCAGGCCGGATTGGGGACGATGCTGTACTTACCTTTCACCCCTTGGTCGGCACACCACTCGCCGAACTGGCGTACGAACGCATCGGGGATCTCACGCGGCCATGATCTCCACGGTTTTTGATACTCGGCGCGGTTTGGCCAGGCGGTCGCGAACTGCGGATTGCAAAAGTGTCCCATGTTCACCAGGCACGTCGAATCATCGATGATGAACGACAGCGGCACTCGATCTCGCGGCATCAGCACTTGGATGCCTACTGGCCGGGTCGGCAGTCGACCGGGCGATATGAGATCGGGCGTTTCGGCCGACTCTAAGCGGGACATCCCCATACCAGCGACTGCCGTCGCGGCGGCACCCCAGGCAGACGCGCGAAGAAACGCTCGCCGATCTTGGATGACAGATGTGCGGTACTGGTTCACTGCGGACACTCCCGGTTGCCAATGGCATGCTCACGGCGAGCACAACAAGGCTCGCCGTAATGCCGTATTCTATCATGCCACGCCGGGCGTCGCTGTTCTCGCGAGTTTGGCGTCAGAACGACGCCGCATAACTTTCGCTCGGTGAGTGGCCGCGAACGGCACGATTGTTCGGTGTTCTTGTCGTCTTAACCGAATTTCTCTCTGCGAACTATCTCGCGCTCAGGTTTGACGCCAGCTCTTTGTTACCACGCCGTTTTCTTCCGCCCCACCGGACCAAACGGTTCAGGGCTCGTCCGGATTAACAGGGCGTGTGTCTTCGAACGCTTGCCACATCACGCGTTATTTCTTCTGGTTCGCATTGATGAAGAGACCGACGCGAATTCGCGAATTCAAGAACTCCGCAGAGTCGAAGCAACCGCCGGCAGGAAGCGGTTCGCCAAACTCCGTCCGGTTCGGCCACCGGAGCACGCTCGGCAATCCCTGCGCCAATTTTGCAGTCCCGACAGGGATCTCACAATCGCCTGAAACACAAGGAACAACGCAATCCGGCGAAACAGCGGTCCCAACGGTGGTCCCATTGCTGCACGAAACCGGTCACCACGGTTAGATTGTGAGCCATCGCGATGGCAGCAATCTTTAAGTCGTAGGGGCCGATCGGTGTTCCACGAAGTTCGAGTTCGTGCTTAATCGTCGCGTAGTGATCGGCGGCGGCATCGTCAAAAGCGAACGACTACAGTACGGACAACGCTCCGTTGACCATGGCGGCGCGTCGATCGACGTTCCCGCATTTCTTGGCACCATGCAATAACTCCGCTCGGACAACCGAACACGTCGCCAGTTCGCTACGCGAATAGGTCGCCAATCGCGCAGCGATTTTACCCGATGGATTCTTTCAATGGTCGATCCAAACATTCGTGTCGAGCAAGTGAAGTGTTACCACGATTCTCGTACTTCGGCTATCCGGTTCATCGTCGTCCCCATGAAAAGAACAGGGGGCCCTAAAAAAAATGACGCGGAACGGTGTCAAACACGGCAAATTGCGAGGCCAGACAATCTCACGGTTATGCAGAATAGCTGGTGGCTCCAGATTTCTTGGACATTGACGAAGCCACCGCAGCTTTTGCCTGAAAGTGGCGTCAGATCCACTACGACGTGTCCGGGACAGCGTATGCTTTGGACGGCGCGGTCTCGGTTCGCTATAGTGCTTTCTGGCCGAGTCAGCTTCGACTCTCTTCGAGAAAGAAAATACAATGACAACTGAAACATTCAATCGTGAGTCGCTCGCCGCGTGGTACGCCAAACAACATTTGGCAACGGATCCTGGGATTAGGAAGGTGATCTACGTCCCGACCGGTGCAGGCGAACGCGAAATTCGTTTTTTGGAAATCAGTACGCTCATTCATGACGTCCGGTCTAATCGACAATTGGTCCCGATCGACTTTGGTGTCGACATGGGGCAGGAAAGTCAGCACAAGTTATTCGTCGTTGATTTGACCGACGAACAATGGGAACAGGTACTCAAGGGAGAACTGAAGCTACCAAGCGGATGGTTGTTGGAATCCAAGGTCGAATACGCCATTGAATGAAGCACGTCGGCTTCGCAAAATTCCTGCGTCAATTCGGCAATACGCCCAGCATTCACCGACCTCGTATCGCCGCAATGTTTGGCTTTGGAACTTTCGACGGGCTCCAGGCGTGGATTCGTTCCGTCATTCCGTTGGCGCGTCAGGTGGAGCAAGTTTCGCCAGCCGTCATGCAGGACGGCCCCAACTCGGAATACCCCTGGCCTCACGACGCCCCAGCAGAATGTCCAGCCGAGTATCGGTTTGTTGTTTGGGACGATCTAAAAAAATCGCAGGGTCGCAAGCTCATGCGATTCATTGCCGACGCGATCGAAAGGTTCCCGGATTACGCTTAGCGAACGAACGATCAGATGCAGCCGCCAGCCTCCCTTAGCGGCGACGGAAGGAGTGGGCTCCCATCCACTTTTCGCTGGAAATTTGGCAGAATCGCGGGCTGAATGTCGTCCTTACTCACTGTCTTTCGAGATGGCCCTGCTACATCTCCGTGAGTGGCCCCCTGATTTCCCGTTGAGGTACATGTTTCGGGCGTCACGCTGGACGTCGATTCACTGGCCGTACTGATCTAGCTCGACACCCGACGTGAGACGGTGCGCGGACTCATTACGAGCTTCGAGTCCTGGAACCTTTTCTTATTTTCATGGCGAGAGAAGCTTGGGATCCGCTTCAGGGTGCTGTAGCCAACGATGCAATGATCCCCACTTCCAATCCTCCGCCCGACTAACGAAGTTTGCCCGCAATGCGTTCCGCTCAACATACCGGGCAACAACCCGGAAATGGTCGTCATCCTGAATTGGAAAGCTCTTGAAACGGCCCTGATAAACATGCCCCTCACCGGAGGTGCCGTAGTGCGCGTGGTATCGTTGCGTATGGGTGAGCGTCACCCAGCGAAGAAAGTTGCTCATCGCCCCATCCTCAGCGGGTTGAAGCACAAAGTGCCAATGATTGGGCATCAATTGGTAACTCAGGATTCGGCAAGGGTAACGCTGAATACCTTCACTAAGAATCCGCTCAAAAGCATCGTAGTCTTCCGGCTTTTTGAAAATTTCACCTCGGGCATTCGCTCGATTGAGCGCGTGATAGATACCGTTGGCTTCATCGGCTCGCTTGGGTCTTGGCATTCCAGCAGTCTATCACAGCATCAACTGCCGATCAACGACTATCGCGGTAGGGACGGCTGTTGCCAGCCGCCCCCCGCACAGATCCGTACTTGAAGGATTACCTCATACGGCTCCTCCGTTGGATCAAACGATCACATGCAATAAGCATGTCACCCGTCGTGGGCACCGTGTCACCATACG
>JBDNIG010000214.1:0-13367 GCA_041688415.1 Rhodopirellula sp.
GTGCTGCGCCTGAAGCGGTGACTCGGATCAAAATTTCAATTTTTTGATCGAACTCGCTTGCGAGGTTAGCGTACGGTCGCTCTCCCCCAGCAAAGCTGGGGGAGAGGTGAAGAAAAATTGCGCAAGCCAAAAAAGTCCCAACCCCAAAGATTTAGCGGACCAGGACAAAGCCCTGTTTGCTATAGGCAAATGCCGGTACGCCGAAGGCGCGATTGCGATTCGCCGACGGTCGAGCGAAGCGAACACCGCCGATAGGTGGAGAACAGGCAAAATCGCCCCGAATGGGGTCGCAGATCGTCTCGGCCGAGCGGACCGAGTAGTCTCAAAAATCCGACCTTAACGATTAGGGAAAGATTAACGACTGCATGCGAGGTGTGCCGATAGATGGTTCAGATGGAGGTCTACTAATACGCCACCCGTTCGTTCCGTCGAAATGATTTCAATGCGAAACCTTTCCCAGCCTCGGCAATCTGCGAAATCGTTGACGCTCGGCCTGTCCGTGTTGATCGTGTGCCAAGCCGTGATTGCCATCGAGGCAGTCCGAGCGGATACGCCAATGACACGTGCGCAGGCGATGCAGACAACTGAGCCGATGAATTGGCGACCCGTCAGCGCCGAAGAGTGTGCAGCGTCGCCCCCACCGGTGGCTTACGAGGAATTCGAGGAATTCGAGGAAACGTACGATCATCCGCCTATCAACGGTGCATTCGGTTCGGAAGCATGCGACCAATACGGCGCATACGATGGGTTTGATGCGTACGGCCCCCGCCGCCAGCCCGGCAATTTTTGGATCCGAGCCGAGTACCTGTACTGGTCGCTCGACGCCATTGACTTGCCCGCCCTCGTCACAACCAGCCCTGCAGGCACCTTGCCCCAAAACACGGGCGTATTGGGACAGCCTGGGACGTCAGTCCTGTTCGGTGGCACCTCGTATGGCGATTCATTCCGATCCGGTGCCCGCGTCACGGTGGGCTGGCAGGACGATGCCTGCGGCAATGGTTGGGAAGCCAGTGCGATGGGAATTTTCAAAGACGACACGAAATTTTTCAGTAATTCCGGCCTGTTGGCCCGTCCCGTTTTCGACACCGCAACTGCCGCCGAAGCGTCAATGATCGTCGCTCACCCGGACTATCTGAGCGGATCGGTTTCCGCCCGCGTTAGCAACGAACTGCAAATGTACGATATCAATCGACGGCTGCGACTGTCGTCGTCGCAGTGCCAGTCCGTTGATTTTCTGGTCGGTTACCGGCACGGGCGGCTCGACGAGATGCTGCACGTGAATCAGTCATCGGTCTACACGAAGCCGCAGGGGCAGATCATGGCGGGAACGACTGTTGATCTGTACGATCATTTCTCCGCGGAGAATCGCTTCCACGGCCCCCAACTCGGGCTGCAATTTCAACAACACTCCGCATCGACGACATTATCCTTGATGGCCAAGGTCGGACTGGGCGTTAACCGAGGCACCGCTACGATTGATGGTGCGACCGTGAATACGGTCCCCGGTGGCGGTTCAGCGACTTTCAACGGTGGGTTGCTCGCTCAAAGCACGAACATCGGCGACTATGAAGAATCCAAGTTCGCGGTTCTGCCCGAGGTGGGCGTGAATTTGCGGACCCGGATGGATGAACACCTCGAAGTATTCGTTGGATATAGCTTTTTGTACTGGTCCGACGCCGTTCGCGTGAGCGATCAGGTCAATCGCAAGGTGTCACAATTCCCACCCGAGCCGATCACGGGGACCGGGGACCCGGCCTACCAGTTCCAGACCGACAGCTTTTTCGCTCACGGATTGAACGTCGGCGGCATGTTTACGTTCTGATCGTGTTCACTCAGGGCGATGCTGTGAAGAAATTTTCTTCAGCGATCTACTGGATTCGTAGTTGGGAACCATTGTCCCGAGCGAGCAATTTGGCGATGTTTCACCGAAACGAGGGCTCGGACGGGACAATGGTCCCATCCTGGGCTGCTCAAAAGTGTCGCGTTTTAGCTACTAGTTGATGCCCAGGGGCGTTGCCCCTGGCTATGTTGAATAACGCCTTTGGCGTAAGGAATAAAACGAGGACACATTACTACGCTCAAAAACAATGCTTTTGAGCAGCCCAGTCCCATCCTACTGGCAAAAAAATGCTTCACCGGGTTAACCAATGACGCGGTCGTCGCTGACGTGCCCGACTTTACCGATTGCAACGGCTGAGCGTGTCAGTACCACCGAAATACACCGACGGATGCACTTTTTGCAACGATTGAATCAATGGGAGGACGATGAGGTGGACTGACTCGCATATTGGGAACCACCTGAATGACGCTACTTGCTCGTACAACTCGACCACATCGAAAATACCGCCGCTGGATGCTGGCAAGCTGGATCGCCTTGGCCAGCTTCGGGTCTGCACACGCTGCGGACATCGAGGTGACCTCGACGGGCGATTCCGGGACCGGATCGCTACGCGAAGCGCTTACCAATGCAGCGGACGGTGACCGGATCGTTTTCAACATTCCTGGAGGCGGTGCGTCAACGATCACGTTGGCAAGCGATCTACCGGGCGTCACCAGCGACGTCACGTTCTCGAACCCAGCCCCCGGCGTCAACATCGACCTCAACGGGAAGGCACCTTTGACGTTCCTGGGATCGACCGTTGATCCCACGGGGCTGAAGTTCAACACAGTCGTTGGTTCCAACGACATATCGGCGACGGTCGGTTCGCGGATTTTTGGTGACGACTCTGTGTTCGGCAATGTGAAGTCGACCGGAACGATTGCTCCCGGAGCGATCGCAGGCCCCGGTTCGGTCGGGACACTCACCGTGCAAGGCGATTTGGACGCTAGCAATGCCACACTCGAATTCGACATTAACGGAAACATGCTCGCTGAGCATGATCGCGTCCAGGTGTTGGGGACGACAACGCTCACTGGCGCAACGCTGCAACCGGTCTTCCGGGGTTCGAAATACGAAATCGGTGACATGCTGACTGTTCTGCAGTCGACGGGTCCCATCAACGGAATGTTTTCAAATACCGGCCCATTCCAGCTTCCTAATAATCCGTTCTTGATAGCGGATGAAACAGTGAATCCGAACGACGTGCAATTGAGCATTTCAGACAATATGAAAAGCTACGTCGACGTCGTCACTGGTTGCAATTCAATTGCGACGGCGGAATCGTTTGACCAACTCCGAATGGGAGGTTCCCTGCCCGCCGACATCACCGCACTTCGCAACGGTTCCACACAGCAGGTGACGATGGCTGTGAATCAACTCTCCGGTGCTATTTATGCAAACCTGCTGGACGCTGAAATTCAGCACATGCAAATGAATGTCGGTTCGATCCGTGACCGGATCGTGATGCAACTCGATCATCCCGTCGACCTAGATGTCTGCAAGACTTGGGCGCGGGGGTACGGAATTGATGGGAAAGTCGGCGTCGATGATTGCCTGACCCAGGGCTATTCACAGCGAACTGGAGGAATTGAACTCGGGGTGGCGCGAGTGAACGCGAGTGGTTTTGCTGTGCATGGATTCGCTGATCTCGCTAATTCCAATCTGAACAATGGCGATGCGGGACAGGACGCGGATATTGGCTCGTACCGTGGCGGCGGTGCTGTCCAATATGTCGGCGATGTTGCCTATGTGGTCGGCATGGCCGGCGGTGGCGGACAGACGTACGACGTTCATCGATCGCTGTCGGCTGTGCCGGGATCGAGCTTCGTCGAAAGCTCGTTCAGCGGATTGTCTCGCTACGGGTACCTGGAACTGGGCAAGGCGGTCGGCGCCGGATCGATACTCTGGCTGCCGCACGTCGGACTGCAGAGTCTGTACACCGATCTCGACTCGGTTCGAGAGTCAGGCGACGCGGATTTTGGCTTGAACGTCAATGCGAGCGACCGTGACTCGTTGCGATCCCTGGTCGGCATCGACGTCCAGAAATCAGGTCCCACTGAGTTGGGACCCGCCACCACGCGTCTGCGATTGGGTTGGTTTCATGAATACCTAGATAATACGAGTACACTCGCCAATCAGTTTCAGAACACGAACGCAACCACTCCGTTTCGTTCACGCAGTGTCAACGCGGGAAGCGACTGGGCATCTGTCGGCGTGCAGCTGGACTGGGGGACGATCTGGGGTGGCCGTCTCTCGGGTGGCTACCAGGGATTCTACAATTCCGATACGACGTTTCATTTGGGGTCGATTGGATCGACTTGGTGGTTCTGAAACAGTGCTGCTCGTTGTAAAATACACGGCGGCGTTCGTTGATTTCCCGAGAAGCTTTTGAGCAGCTCAAAATGGGACCATTGTCCAGTCCGAGTTCTCGCTGCGGTGAGCTGTCGGCAAACTGCTCGCTCGGGACAATGGTCCCAAGCTACGAATCTAGCAAATACCCACAAGAATATACTGCACAGCTTTACCTCCAAGGGCGTCAGATGCGTGCACTGTTTGGCGGTTGGCTGAGTCGCGAGTGAATCAGTGGCCACAGGTAGGAGCGGCATCGCCCATAGACGCTCGGTGACTCGGTGACATTGGACGAATGTCGCAGCCACCCTCGATATCGTTGAGTTTCAGTGGGCCGAAGGCGAATTCCATCGGGATTCGCGGCTGGGGTGCCTCGTCCGTTGGGAATACCCAGTGCTTCTTAGACACCTCGACGTGGCAGCAGTGGACGCCACCACCGGCTTGTCCTTGCGGAACTTCTTCCCAGCCCAAACGGTTAGCGATTGCGGGGATGGCATCGAAAATCGCCCGCGTTTGCGACGACTCGTCGCGAAGGTCGATCCCGAAGTGATCCACAAACGGACGCGTGCGACGGTTGTCACAGGTCTCGGCTAGTTCGTCTTGGGCAACCACGATCGATGAAAAGATGAGATTCATTCCGCCCGGAAAGAGATACTTTACGAAGCCGTCCTTTTGGTAGTCGAGCTGGCAGCCCGCTGCGGATAGCTCATCAGCAGGAAGTTGTTCTGTATCATCAACCTTGATATGAATATGCAGTGAATCACAGCGAGACAGCGCATCGGCGAAAGCAGAGTCTTCCGCGAGAAGATCGAAGCAACGCTGCTGTTCACAGGGATTGATGAGACTCAGCCTGAGCAGTAAATCCGTCGCAGCCTGGGCTTCGCAAATTCGGAGAGAATCAGTGGTTTGGTGCATGGCAATTGCCTGGGGATGCTGAGAGTGGCCTCGAAAACGACACTCTTACATTCTGAAGGCTGTTGGAATGACAGTCAATCCCAGAGCGAATTTGCGTCGAGATGGCGTTTCGTCTATTTGGAGGCCGGTCCGATATCCAGTTTACAGCAGCCGAAGTCGAGCGAACCGACCTTTTTGGTCTTGCCGGGCTGTTTGTGGAAATCACTACTGAGCGAGTAGTAGATGTATTTTCCTTCTCGCTGTGTCGAGACAAGATCGGCATGAAAGAGCACCCGCAAGTGATGGGATACCGTGCCGACTTCTTGCTCGAGTGCGAGGGCCAAGTCTGAAACGCTCAGCGGTCCCGCCTGTAACGCCCGCACGATCTGCAAACGCAATGGTTCCGCCAACGCTTTGAAGTAAGCGGCGCAGCGAATCTCGTCCGTGTCTGTGGCTTTGTCCATAACCGCTATTCTAGCGTTTGCAATCGACACCGCAAAGTCGTTTTCATCCGCGGGTGTTGACAGCCTTGCTAACACAGATACATTCTCAAGAACGTCTGAAGGAAATTTTGTAACCTGCCCCAACGAAACGCTCGATGACACACTCCTTTTTGCTGAATATTCTCGTCTTGGGAATCTCGCTAGCACCGTTCTCGGTCATTTGCGGCGACGAGCCAGAAGCGTCTTCCGAGGCGACCGATGCGTTATTTCCCGCAGCAGTCGAGGATTGGAAGAACGCAGAAAATGAGTTGGCTGCTGGAATTGTCAAATCCGAGCAATTACGTGCTCGGCTACTCGAACCAGCGGGGACGCATCGGACTGGAGCCGCGGCAATTGCCGAGTTGATTCAGCAGTTCCAACAAGCGGCCAAGCCGAACGATCAGCGGAAAGCACTACTGCGTCACGGCGTGCAGTCATTTGATGTTTCTGGCGATCGATTGTTCTCGCAAATTCGCGGCGACACGGCTATTTCACCAATGGTATTTGATGCCTTTGACGGTCGCTGGTTTGGGAGGTGGGAGCAAATGGATGTCAATCACGATTGGCGGCCAAGCGTGCAATTCATGCCGCCCACGGAAATCGCCAAAAACCAGCCACCGATTCGTTCGCTGCAGTATGCTTGGATTAGCGACGGCTTTGGCTGGAACTATCTCTCTGCCCGCGATGGCAATCCGAATCAAAACTACGTGTTGGGAATGGTGTACTACTTTTCCCATCCCAACTACCGCGACATCACGACCGAGAAACCCCATGTCGGGTTTGCAGACTCTCCGACTCGATTGATCTGGACCACTGAGTTTGAGGTCTACCTCGAGGAGGCATTCCCTGAATCCGTCACTGGGGAGCCGAACCACTACGTGATCACTGGGCTGCGCCACGATTTGTTCGGCGACACCCCGAGCATTTCCCCGAAGGTTGTCCAGGCGACGTATACGCGTGACCCCAGCGTGCGTCCCGCGTTTCAGAAAACTACTTGGAAAGCAAACGAAAAATGATGTCAACAAATCGAAAACGTAGTGCATTGAAAAGGTCACGACGTGGCTTCACGCTGGTCGAGTTACTCGTTGTGATCGCGATCATTGGCGTGCTGGTGGGGCTGTTACTTCCGGCGGTGCAGGCGGCTCGGGAAGCAGCGAGGCGGATGAGTTGCCAAAACAACATGCATAATCTCGTGCTGGCCGCTCACAATCATGAAAGTGCATTTAAGAAATTGCCCGATGGGCTGCAAGTTGCTCAGGCTGGACCGGTCAAGGACATTTACAACGCTAGTTTGTTTCGTAGCACCGGTGACTCGGGCAAACCAGAAGTCGGGCCTGGTTGGGGTGTTCTGCTGCTGCCTTTCATCGAGCAATCGGGGCTGTATTCCTCGGTCGAGATCGCGAATTACATGCGTTCAGATGGTGTTGACCAGTCCTGGCGGGTGCTGGGTGAAACAGCGGTGCCGATGTATCTCTGTCCGAGCGATGCCTACAACGCCAGTGGTTTCGTTTACGACAATCGGACTTGGGCACGCGGCAATTACGCAGCCAATGCGGGACCGGCCTGGTACAACTGGTCAGTCGACGGGAAGAACTGGAACGGCAGCGAGAGCGATGACGGCAGTCCCGCTCCGTATTGGTATCGAGGTGCGGGCTGGGCACCGGCGCAAACGCAAGGCAATGCCGCCCCAGTCATGGCGATCAATTACGGCGCGAGCTTTCGAGACATCCTCGATGGACTTTCGTCAACAATTATGTTCGCGGAGATTCGTGCTGGCCTGTCGCCCCAGGACTTACGCGGCACTTGGGCGTTGGGAGTTGGCGGCGCCAGTGTCGTGGCGGGCGCTGCGATTGGCGACAGCGTTGGTCCCAATGATCGGCAGGCCGAATCGGACGACATTGAACTGTGTACCTCCTTTTGGACGGATCAGTTGGGGCCGCGTGACCGCATGGGTTGCTCGCGAGGAGACGGTCAAAATTATCAGGCTCAATCGCGCAGTCTGCACACCGGGGGAACCCAAGTCGCCTTGGCGGACGGGGCAGTACGGTTCATCACCGACTCGATTGACCTGCAGGTGTGGTTCAACCTAAACAGCGCCGCCGATGGCCAGGTGATGCAGGAGTATTGAGCGTGTTCCCCATCAAACGGTGGCAGTTTGCAGTGCTGCCTATGGCGTTGGCAATCGCGGGCTGCGGAGATTCCGTCACCAAAGTTTCTGGTCGCGTGACCATTGACGGACAGCAATTCGCTCCGGTCGGTGGACGCACGATGAAGGTCTTTCTGAGCCCCCTCGACGCACCTCCCGGAGCTAAACTTTCGCCTGAGCAGAAGGCGGCCTTGATCGCGACGGTTAACCCCGACGGAGAGTTCGACTTGCCCGCAGTTCCGCCGGGTAGGTATGCCGTCGCCGCCTCCGATTTCGAGCGGTTCCCATCGGTCGATCGTTTGGCCGCGCACTTTCGTGAACATCCTCGCGAGATCATTTGGGAAATCCCTGGAGATGAGCCATCACGCACACTTGCTTTGGAAAAGGGATGGATTCAACAACCGCCACGACGCCGCTAGCAACTGTGCTGGCTCTTGTCTCGATCACGATCAACACCACTACGGCTGGCACCGAAGTGGCGGTTTTCATTGGGCAGTCCTCACCCGCCGAGACAGTTCCAATCGATGCGATTGACCATCATCAATGGAACGACCTTTTATCCCGCTACGTTGATCGCGATGGTGACGTTGCCTACGCTCGCTGGCACGCATCGAGTGAAGATCGGCAGAAGTTGGCTGGCTATCTCGACAAATTGTCCAGTGTGGATCTCGACGCCCCATCGGCCCAGAGTGAAAAACTGGCATTTTGGATCAATACTTACAACGCTGTTACGATCTCGGGAGTGTTGCATCACTATCCCATCACGAGCATTCGAGACATTGCAAGCGAAGCTGGTGGATTCAATATTTGGGATGACTACCGACTCTACGTCGACCGGAAACCGTACTCTCTCAATCAAATTGAACATGACGTGCTGCGAAAGATGAACGATCCTCGCATGCATTTCGCGATCAATTGTGCGTCGAAAAGTTGCCCTGCGCTCTCACGTGAGGCGTACACGTCGGAACGACTCGATGCACAACTCACGCAGGGAGCGAGACGTTTCTTCGCAAACCCTGCTAACCTATCGCAAGACAACGGAGCGATCCGTGTCTCGTCCCTCATCGATTGGTACGGAGAAGACTTTGGCGATACTGACACGGAGGTGCTCGCTCGTCTCAGACCGTGGTTGCCGATCAAGCCGCGTCCATCGGCCAATCACGACGAGGCACCGCTAAGGTATCTGGATTACGATTGGTCGCTGAACGCTGCCGGGATATCGGCGGATGACACGAAGGGTCAGCTCGATCTTAACGAACGTGCCATGTCGCACGAACATTGAAATCTTGTTTGGTCGTGTGATGTGGACTCAACATATCCCGGAAGACATAGTCAACAGCGTCCGGTGGGAGCGGGCCTTGAACGTCGGCTCGCGGGCCTGATGCTGGTAGGGCGTCCATCCGCATGCCTTGCCAGGACGAATCGTCTTGGCGTGCATCGGACTGCCAGCTGCCCGTGACCACTTTGCAATTTTCTTCATTGGCGGTGGTGTCTGCGACGAAGACACCTCGGGTATGCCGCGACGCGCTGTTGGTGCCGTCGCTCGCAACGATATCTATTCGTCCATCACTTGAATCAGGGCCCACAACCGGTTCGTTCGTGAGCGAGATTTTTCCTTCGTTGAGCCGCACTCTCTGCACGTCAATGACAATCGCTCCATCCTGCGGAGCATTTTCCTGGGGCGTGAAATCGATGTCGATCAATTCACCGTCACCCGACGCGACAGGATTGGCCGAAAACACAAAGGCCACAATCGTCCCGGCTTCCTGGTCCACGTTCGCGATCAGCGCCGCATGGCCGCCCCAGACGGAGCCGCTGCGAATTTGCGAAGCATCCGTGGTGACTTCGGAGGGATCGAATTGGATCCGCACTTCGGCTGCCCGCATCCCATCGGCGCCAGAGACTTCGATGGGCGTTGAGATTTCCGCCGCAATTGTTGGTTCGTGATGATTCGCCGGTGTCGGGAACGAAGTGCTCGGCATGGAAACACTGGCCATCATGCGTCTTGATTCGAGACACTGCACCATTAAACGAGAGATTCGGTTTGCCATCCTTGGCCCGCTAGATAAGGAGGAAGAGAGTTGACGATAAGCCAGCCACCATGCTGCACTCAAAACGTCAACATCGAGCGTGTAGATGCACAGAACTACTCAACGAAGATCGCCAACGGCAATCTCAATTAATTCAACATTCGGGTTTCACGCTGGTTTCATCCGTGCGACCTACCAAATGAGCATGGATGCCAAGGCGCGGTCCCGGGCAACAGCGTCATCGTCCGTCTTGTGCTGGCTCGATTCGACGGTCGCTGGGACCACCGGGGACTGGCTCGCGAGTAGTCTGGCGTTCAATGGCGTCGATTCCGTTGCGGGGACGGGTTCCCCTGCTGGCGTCGATTGCGATTGATCGGGTGTCGATTGCGTTTGCGCCGTCGCGGACTGATCGGCATATGCGGAAGAAGATGCGCCGTTGCTGTTGGCGGTCGTCTCACTGGCATGATTGGCGGCATCGCTGCTGGCATCGATGTTAATCTGCAGGATCGTGTCGGTCCACGCGGTCGAGCCGATCGGTCGGACCAGCGTGGTGTGCAATCGATTGTAGACGTACTGCGGCAGCAGCCCGAGTTCGCGAAAATTCTGGTCTGCGAGCGTTTGGTCGGTGGTGACGGTCACGGACAATTCATTGACACCGCCCTCGAGGTAGGCCACCGGTTGAGTTTCCTCAATTCGATAAGCGGCCGGACTCAAGTTATCGAAGTCGTATCGTCCCGTGGCGTCGGTCGTGGCCTGCTGAGTTTCGCCCGTCGCCACGTTCGTCAGCGTGATCACGACGCCGGGAATGCCCTCGACGAGTTCGGGAGTGTTGTTCGTGTTCGTGTCGGCATAGACGAATCCACCAATGCTCTCGTTTCCCGAACCTGCCGTCACGGTGATCAATCCATCGGTGGCGTCACTGCCGGGAACGGGACTGGGCGTGACCGGAATTTGGCCTTCGTTCAACCGAACCTCGGTCAAATCGAGGACTGCCGTGTCGCCCGCTGCTGCCGAATCACCGATGGCGAACGGCAAGATAACGAGACTGCCGCTGCCAGCGGGCAGTCCGGCCGATGCTGACACGAAGATGGTCACGGTGCCCGCAGCGTCGTCGACATTCACGGTGACCTGAGTGTCCGGTCCGGTCCACACCGAACCGGCCGCGATCGCATCGGGGTCAAGATCGAGCAGGTCCGTGTCGTAACTCAGCCGGATCTCGACACCTCGAACGGCAGCCGCATCGTCAATGTTGAGAGGCACCGATACCAATGCCGAGGCATCTCCCGTCAGATCGTCAGGGATGTCAACAGCGGCAAGCAACCGACGTGATTCAAGTGGCTGGACCGTGAGTGAGCGTGAGCGTTTTTTCTTCATGCGTATTTTGACTCGCGAGGGTGCTAGCGAGTTCCTACAGACGGATCAGTTTCACAGAAATGCGTCAGCCTGTGCAGGTTAGGGAACCTGCAGTCGACGGGGTGCTTTTTGCCGGGGAGCATCGCGCCGCACATCGATGTGGCTGATAAAACCAGAGGTGCACGGACGTCTTTTATTATCGGCACCAACTGTCCAGTTGCCATTGTTAACTCGGCGACCGCTGGACTTTATTTCGCGACTCGTCCGCGCGACGGCATATCGCGTCATAATCGCACAAACGCATGAATTTTTGGCGAGCAAGGAACTTTACGACGATTAAAATAGTCCAACCCAAGAATCCGACGAGACATAGACTGGAAGCCTTCCATCGAGGGCAGCTGCCGCGGCAGGTACCCAGGATGATGCAGTCGGAAAACGGAATTTCATTTTTCGAGGGAGTGGGATTTGCCCCCCTCTCCACCGCAAGCATTCGAGATGGCTTTTCGTGTTGTGCAGTGGTTGCTCCCTCCCATTAACGCAGCTGCTGTCACGATGTACCTCCCAGATCCACCAATGTGAGCTCTCTTCTCTATGCGTAGTCTTTTCAAGTCGAACCGTTCTTCGTCCAACCAACGTCGAATTAATCGTCAGTCACGCAAACTATCCTTACAATCTCTCGAAAACCGGCGTGTGTTGGCAGCAACCATCGCCGCATTCGAGCCATCAGCCAGCGGTTTCACGGCGGAATTCAGCGAGCAGGTCAACGTCGACAACTTGAACCTGTTCGATACGCAAGGCCAAGCCGCCGGCGCCGCCGACGTGGTGCTCAATGGTGCAACGACGGGTGACGTTCGAGGGTCATTCATGGTTGAGGGTACGAGCATTGCGTTCGTCGCCAGTGACGGGGCGCTAGCGCCGGATACCTATACCGCAACCCTACGAAGCGCCGATGATGCGTTTACGGACCTCGACGACGGAGAATTGCTCGACGGAGACAATGACGGTGCCGCTGGCGGCGACTACGTCACAACATTCACCGTTGACGCCGCGCCTCCCGTCTCGGTCGCACTGCCCGGCATTGTTCGTGGCCCCGGCCAGGATTTGCAAACCCCCGAAGGTGGAAGCGGCGCGGGACTGGAGGACGGACTGCCGATTCAACTGAGTCAATCCGAGGGTGTGACCTCGGTGACCATGACGATCCACTACGATCCCGCGATGCTCGATATCAGCGACGTGCAACTGGGTTCGGACGCACCCGCGGGCAGTCAAGTCATTTCAAATCTGACCGACCCCGGAACGGCTACGGTTTCATTCTTTTCCATTGACCCGTTAACGGCTGACCAAACTGATTTTCTCAAACTGATCGCGTCGGTGCCTGAAGACGCGACGTACGGGAAATCACAGGTCGTCCACATCTCGGACCTCGATGTCAACGCTGGTTCGATGGATGCGATTGCCAACGACAGCCTGCAAGTCGTGGCCTATCTCGGCGACGTCAACGCCAACGAACGCTACGACGCTGAAGACGCACGCCTGGTCGCCCGCGTCGGCGTTGGCCTCGATACCGGGTTTGTTTACTCCGATCCCACGAGCACCACTCCCACGAACCGATTGTTCCCCACGATTGACCCGGTACTGCTCGGCGATGTGACGGGAATGGATGGCCTCAGTCCGTTGGACTCCAGCGATATCCTCCGCCGCGTCGTTGGATTGCCCACACCCAACCTGCCTGAGATTCCCGGCGGCGGCGAACATGCACCGTCCGACGTTTTACTCTCCAACAACTCAATCGACGAATCGGCACCCGTCGGAACCGCCGTTGGTACGCTCACGAGCACGGACGCGGATGCCGGTGACACGTTCACCTACGCCCTCGTCGCTGGCGATGACGACACCGATAACGGATCGTTCGAGATCGATGGCAATCAAATCAAGACCGTTGGTGAACTCGACTTCGACACCCAGTCCAGCTACTCGGTTCGCGTCAGCACCACCGATGCCGGTGGACTGTCGTTTGAAGAGTCATTCGTCATCACGGTAACGCAAGCCGCCGAGAACACGACACCGACCGCGATCGAGTTGAGCGAAAACACGATCGATGAATCGTCACCCGTGGGAACCGCCGTTGGTACGCTCACGAGCACGGACGCGGATGCCGGTGACACGTTCACCTACGCCCTCGTCGCTGGCGATGACGACACCGATAACGGATCGTTCGAGATCGATGGCAATCA
>JBDNIG010000215.1:0-14428 GCA_041688415.1 Rhodopirellula sp.
GAAATTGGTATCAAAAAACGACTTCCGACATCATTTCGACAGCCGAGAAACCCGGATGACTCAGTTCTTCGCCATACCAAGGAACCGAAAAAACCTGAAAAACAGGCCATCTCGCCGATTTCCGGACAGACACTAGCTACTTTGATTCGACGCGTTTTATTGTCTCGCTGTCGCTAAGCGAGGAAGATGCAGTGTTTCGGCTGGTAAACACGTGATCCTCGCTAACGCGTCGGGTTACCAAGACCGCTTCGCGGTCTAAAGTAGATGGCATTGGGCTAGCGCCTTGCCGCTCACTGGAGTGGATCCTGGTATTGCTGTGTGGAGTTAATAGGAAAAGGATGATTCCCGTCAGAAAGGTTTGCGTCAGCCCACGACTGGCGGAGGCAATTAGTTCTGAGGCAATTAGTTCTGAGGCAACTGCGATGATCCGCCCGCGTCCTCGCCGGTATCATCCGGTGCAAGGGGATCACCAACTTGAATTTGCCAAGCACGAAGTCGCGATTGTAATTCCTGTTTGATCTCATCATGCGTCGGATCGTCGGCCAAATTGTGTCGTTCGTCTGGGTCGCTTTCCAGATCGAACAATTGCCAGTGGTCGATCTGGGGATACTGAATCAGCTTCCAGCGATCTCCGCGAATCATACGCTGGAAATTCCGGAAGTAGCCGAAGGTGTAGTCGTGGATCGTTGAGGCATCGCCTCGAAGAATGGGAACAACACTGCGTCCGTCAATTTCGTTCGGTAACGCCGCGCCTGCAAAATCGCTGATCGTTGGATACAGATCTCGGAGGTACATCTGTGCGTCGAACGTCTTCCCACTTGGAATGGACGGACCACTGATCAGCATCGGCACATTTATCGTGTGCTCATACATGTTTTGTTTGCCACGCAGTCCATGGCTGCCCAATGCCACACCATGGTCGCTGGTAAAAATGACGATGGTATTGTCTCGCTGGCCGTTGGCGTCGAGCGATTTGAGGATTCGTCCGATCTGTTCATCCATGTGCGTGATGACGGCATCGTAGACCGCGATATCTTCACGAACGTCCTTCTCGGTCCGAGGCGACGGTAGAATCGCCTCATCTCGCCCGCCCATGTTCCCGGTCTCAAAGGGATGTTCGGCCAGGAAGTTCTTTGGGAGAGGAATTTTCTTGGGGTCGTACGCGTTCTCATACCCAGTCGGAATCAGCAGCGGATCATGCGGCGCGGTGAAATTGACGTGCACGAAAAAAGGTGCATCGTCGGGAGTGGAAACGGCTCGGATCGCAGCGTCAGCAAACCGTTCGCTGATGTCGGGTGTGAGTCCGACGCCGAACTCGGGATGCAGTTCGCCAGCATCGGATTGGAACACCCATCCTCGGTATCCGGTGACGTCGCGACCGTGTGCATCGACTTGAGGTTTCCAGAACTTGTGTCCACCGCCCGTGAACAAGCCGATGGATTCTTGATACCCATATTGGCTCGGCCGGCCCGAGTTGTGCCACTTGCCCACATGGTAGGTGCGGTAACCGACATTGCCGAGTGCCTCAGCGATCGGTGTGAGTCCGTCGCGGAAGCGTTGGCCGAAGTCCAGTACACCGTTGTTAAATCCGTTGCATCCCGTGAGGATCTCGCCGCGACTGGGCGTGCAAATTGGATTGGCACAACTTGTTCGCGTGAACACGCTACCGCGCGCCACCAACGCATCCAGGTTCGGCGTGCGGATCACATCATTGCCCAAGGCCGCGATCGTGTCGGGTCGCTGATCGTCCGAAACGATCAGCAAGATGTTGGGACGTTGTTGCTGGGCGACCGCCGGATCGGGTAGTTGTGCAAATGGACGTGTCGTCCAAAACATTGCCACCAACACAAACATCGCCAGCGAACCCCAGTTCTGCCATTCCAACGCATTGGGTCGACGCACCGATGTTGCGGATCGCGTCACGAGTTTCGTTTTACACTGGAATATACTCATCCTGTCCTCAATGTTCTTAGTATTGATCTATCAGTTGCAGTCGGATGTGCTTAATACTTATCAACATGTACTCATTCAGAAAATCACACGCTTGGCATTGCCAGACAAAATTGCTTGGCGTTTGAGGGGGTCGGTGACGAGTTTGCGAATCATGGCGAGTTGCTGAGAGCCACTGCAGGCCTCACCCGTGCCAACGTGATCGGCGCAATCAGTGCCGAAAAACAACTTTTCATAATGTCGATTGAGGAACTCGCCCGCGTGTTCTTCATCTCGCTTCATTGCGTTCAATCCAGATCCAGCGGATAGGTCGCCGAACATGTTGGGATAGTCACTGAGGTATTGATCCGTAATTCCACCGGGGGCGACTTTCGTTTTCGGATACATATCGCTTTGTTCTTGTCCAGCATTGATATTGGCCCACCATGTTTGTGCGTGGCCAATGAAGTTGACGGTTGGGAACATTTCCAAAACTTTATAGAATCGTTCGAATCCCATATTGTAGGTGCGGTATTGAAAGTGGAGCAGGACAGGCACCTTGTAAGCTCGTGCGACTTCATAAACGCGGATCATGGGCGGGGAGTCGATTTCGAGGTGGAATTTCGATTCGCCAATCCCGATCGCGCCTCGTTCCAACCAGCCCTCGATCTTCTTGACGGCACCGTCGACATCGGGAACCTCGTTGCAAAAGAACGCATACCGATCGGGATGCTCTTGAACAAACTTTGCGGCCATGTCAGTTCCCGAAACGCTCGCCTGCAGCCCATTGCCCTTGCCACCTAGCGTGGATTCGCGGTTGTACGGAGTGCCTGCCGGAAGCAGGATCGTCTTGTCGACTCCCATCGCCTCCTGATGACGCAGCATCACATCGTCTGGGCGAATATGAAAATTGACGTGCTGGTGAATGTCGATGACTTCCTCGGACGCTTCATCCGACGCACGTGCTTCCTGTGATGCGACCAAGCAACTCGCTGCGATCGCCGACGTTGTAAGAAATTGTCGTCTTTTCATGGGTTCTATTTCCGTGTGTTATTGAATGAGGCTAATTGACCGATTCCAGGTGACCTAAGCAAGTCGCTCATGGATTGTAAGCTAATTTCCTTCTCAAAACCAACCGATTTACCGGTTGGTCAGTCAATCTTGCTTCCTGCCTCGTAACAAGGCGTTATCCGCCTGCCAGCACGTCTTGGATGACGCTGCCGTGAACGTCGGTGAGTCGCCGTTCGAGCCCGTTGTGGTAGAAGGTCAGGCGTTCCTGATCGGGTCCGAGTAGATGCAGCAACGTGGCATTGAAAACGTGGCATTGAAGTCGTACACAGTCGCGTCATTGGCCACCGTCTTGAATCCAAGCCCGTCACTTTCACCGTGGCTGTAGGCGCGTTTATTACCTCCACCGTCCGGCGGCTAGCGCCTTGCCGCTCACTGGATTGGATCCTGGTATTGCTGTCTGGAGTTAATAACACCCGCGACTGCCATGAAGCAGGTGAACGCGTTGGGATTGTGATCGCGACCGGTTCCGTTGCCCGGCAAGAACGGTATCCTCCCGAACTCAGTACACCAGTTGGTCTCGGCCCACCGGATCACACTGCCGCCAATGAATTTTGCCGTGTTACTTGACCAAAATCATGCCCATCCCACGAACAAGAAACTCTTTTTGCTGATACAATTGTCAAACCGGCCGAAACTCTTGGCGATCTTCGCAACCCCCACAACGGAAGCACCAAATTGACGGATCCCACTGACGCGAAGTCCGTTTCATTATTCGGACGATTCTTCCAGGTTCTTGGCCCTGGACTGGTCTCGGCATGCGTCGTGGTCGGGCCGGGCAGCATCGTGACGAGTTCTTCGGTGGGAGCGACCGCTGGCTTTTCGAACGTCTGGGTCGTCATCGTTTCGGTGATCTTCATGTCCGTCTATCTGACGCTGTCCGTTCGATTGGGCGTCGTCACTCAGCGGTCCGCTGGCGATGTGATCGCTGACGCGGCGCACCGGTTTCTATCGATTCTGGTGGGCGTTTCGGTGTTCTTCATCGCGGCGGCCTATCAGTTCGGGAACAACTTGGGTGTCCATGCGGCGATCAACGCGTTCATTCCGTGGCACTACTGGATCGTGATTCTCAACGCGTTCGCGTTGGTGTTTCTATTCGGGTTCAAAAATTTGTATGTGGTGTTGGAACGCTGCATGGCGGTCTTCGTTGGCCTGATGTTAGTTTCCTTTGCGATCAATCTTGCGTTTGCGAAGCCCGACCCGATGGCGTTCGTTCGAGGACTCAATCCGTTTTCGGGTTCGACGGATATTGGCTTGCCGTTGATGGGTTTGATCGGAACGACGTTCATCGTCTCCAATGCGTTTTATCAATCATATTTGGTGCGTTTCAAAGGTTGGAAGGTCAGCGACATGAAACTCGGCCTGTTCGATGCACGCGTCGGCGCGACGATCATGGCCGTCATTACGCTGATGATCATGTGTACGTCGGCATCCGTTTTTCATCCGCAATTGGTCGCGGGTGAGATATCGCTCGACGACATCAGCAATGTTACCAAAATCGCGGATCAGCTCGAGCCATTATTCGGTCCAGCAGGCCGGTTTGTTTTTTGCATCGGGCTGTTCTCAGCGGCGTATTCATCATTCATCGTCAACTCGATGATCGGCGGGTTTGTGCTTGCGGATGCCTTGAAACTTGGCAATCGCCCCGAGGACCTCGGGCCACGCCTGATGACCGCCGTCGTGTTGCTTTCGGGAATGGGCGTGGCGCTATATATGATCGTTACCGGCGTCGGCAAACCGGCTGCATTGATCGTGGCGGCTCAGGCGACGACGGTGGTCGCATCCCCGCTGATCGCCGCGACGTTGTTGTGGCTGACCAATCGAAAATCAGTGATGGGTGAGAACACCAACGGTCCCATTACCAATGCCGTCGCCGCACTCGGCTTGGTCGTCTTGATATTGATCTCCATCAAAATTCTGTACGTCGATCTACTGTCGAATTCATGATTCTCCGCAAATACGAACCGAGCGATCTCGCGTTTCGAGAGTCTTGGGATCAAGATCGCATGCATTGGAACACTGGCCAATCGCGCCATTGGCAAACACCGGTATCGTTCCATTGGCTTTGAAAAAGCCATTCAGCAAATCCAGTTCGGATTAACAATCAATCGAGAAAGGTAACTTATGAAAAGTCTTCAGCCCGTACTCGCGACGTGCGTGATGACCATCGCGATTTCGTGTTTCGCCTCACCGACAATTGCCACGCCACCACAACCCGACGGATTGATCTGCTGCGATGGGAAGCGAGTCTTTATCGTCGACGCGGCCGATCCCAACAAAGAACTTTGGTCGTGGAACGCCGCTGACTCACCGTCAATTCCCGAGGATTTTCACGTCCGATTCCGGTCCAACGATGACTGTAAACCCTACGCCGGTGGCGTGATCCTAATCACGTCCTCGAGCAGAGGTGTCGCGTTGATTGAGCGTGACACGAAGCGATGCTTGTTTTTAGCGAAGGTTACCAACGCTCATAGCGCGTGCCTGTTGCCAGGCAACCAAATCGCCGTGGCCTCCAGCATATCGGGCGAGGAAGTGCAGTTCTTTTCGCAGTCAGACGAAAAAAAACCAGCCGCCGTGATCCATCGGATTCCGCTGGTCGGCGCTCACGTAACCGTATGGGATGCGTCGCGCAAACGATTGTGGGCATTGGGCACCGACGAACTTCTTGAAATCAAGCCGAGTGACGATCTGGATATCACTCAGTGGACCGTTGCGAAGCGATACCAGCTTCCGTCGTCGGGCGGTCATGATTTGTCACCGGTTCATGACGACACTCACTTGTTTGTGACAACGAACACTCAAGTCCTGCAGTTCAACATGACCGAGGGCACGTTCGAAGTCGCCGAGGGCTTCGGGAACCAGAAAAAAGTCAAATCAGTCGATGTTCATCCCGTGACCCAACGTATCGTCTATCAGCAAGCAGTCCCCGAACATTGGTGGAGTCAAACGATCCGATTTGGCGACGCTCCTCCAGTCACGTTGGATGTGCAGAGACTCTACAAGGTTCGCTGGGACTTTCCAACCGAAAGACCGTAGCGGAAGTCATCAGCGTTCTCGGCTAGGTTCTTCGCTCGTTTGGAAACATTTTTCACCTGAGGTTGATACTCACTTTTCTCGGCGAAGTGCTTTACTTGTGAAAATGAACTGAGCACGTTCCGGACTCACACTCATCTTTTGTGCCAAAGAATTTGCGTGAGATCCAATATCGATTCCTGGAGACAACGCGATACGCTCGGCGCCAGAGATTGGCGGTTCCTGGGATATGCAGCAGAGGGACCACCGGCCATAGCAGCGGCAACCGGCGAGACAGGTAGCGAACGGCATCGGCCCCGCCGTGACTGTTGCCGGACGTGTCAATCACGTACATCTGCGCCATCAAATCATCGTAGCTCAATTCGGGATAACGAATCCCCACCCGTTCGTCGTGCAGAGATAGGAATGCGAGTCGTCGGTGACCAACGTCAAGCTGGTGCATTCTGCGAGCGGCTAGTTTGCATGCGTTGCACTTGCCATCGAACAACACCACATCGCGGTCGGGATATTCGTCGGGGTCGGGCAGCGAGTCCGTGTCGGGCGTTGTCGGCGCGTTCGTGCTGGGAGTCGGAGACATGAGCGGAGAACTTGAGTTTTCGGGGGCACTATCAACCATGCGCTCAATTCTAACCGCGATGGGATACTAGCGATTAACAGCGACGGAGAAATCGGCGATAATCCGCCATCGAATTGAAATCATTCGCTACAATGGCGGCACTGGCGGGCGGTTCTAGCCCGCTACCATCGCTTGCTCCACGCGTGGGAACCGCTCTGATGTCCACCGAACTGAACTCCGCCGTCCTGACGAAAGTACGTAAAGCTCGGCGACGTTTGATCTTGGGACGGTTCGGTCGAACGCTGAATTTCACCTTGTTCGTTGCCCTATTGATCAGCACCTTGGCCATCGGTGCGATGGCGATTGTGCCGCTGCCCCGGATCACTGCGGCGGTTGGTTTATCATCGCCCGATGAGGCAATCTCGGCGATCAGTCCGACGCAGTGGATCACGGTGTGGTTGGCTGGTTCGGTCCTGCTCGCGATTGTCGTCGCGGCGCTGCATGCGTGGTGGCGGGCACCCTCGATCGCGGACGTTGCCACCGAAGTCGATCATCGCTTTGGCCTACGCGAGCGGCTGAGCAGCTCGCTCGCAGTCTCCGGGGACGCCACCGCTCAACGGTCGTTTGTCACGGCGCTTCGCGAAGACGCGGCGCGCTGCGCCGCGTCGGTGCGTATTGCCGATCAGTTTCCCTTGCGGGCGGGCCGTGCCGTCTGGTTGCCGCTGTCAATCCTGCCCATCCTCGCGGTCATGATCGGTGTCGTGCAGCCTGCCGCCCGATCGTCTGAGCAACTTGCCGCGGCGGTTGACAGTGCGGAAGTGCAGCAGGTCAAGGCCGTGGCGTCAGAGCTCAAGAAACGAGTCTCCGAGCAACGTCGCACGTCCGAAGCCAAGGGGCTCAAGGACGCCAAGGAGCTATTTGAAAACTTGGAGCGGAAGCTCGACAAGATTGCCGACAGCAAATCACTCAATCGCAAGGACGCGTTGATTCAGCTCAACGATATCAAGGAGCAAATCGAAGCACGCAAGGATCGCATCGGTTCCCCCGATCAAATTCGCAATGCCCTTTCCCAAATGAAGGGGATCGATGGTGGGCCCGCACAAAAGATCGCTGACCAAATTCAACGTGGCGACTTTGGCAAAGCCGCCGACGAACTCCGTAATCTTGCGAAGAAACTCAAGGACGGCGAGTTGAGCGACAAAGAGAAAGAAAAACTCGCGGATCAGGCCAACCAGCTCGCTCAGCAAATGAAAGCGGCAATCCAGCAGCACGAACAGAAAAAACAACAACTGCAGCAACAAATCGAGCAAGCCAAGCAGGAAGGACGCAGCGAAGACGCCGCCAAGTTGCAGGAGAAACTCAATAACGCTCAAGCCGCGGACACGCAGATGCAGCAAATGCAAAACATGGCGGAGGCGATGCAAAATGCGGCCGAAGCGATGCAGCAAGGTGACACGGAATCAGCGGCGGACGCCATGCAACAGATGAGCGAGGAACTCGGTGACATGCAGAGTGCAATGAGCGAACTCGAAGATCTCCAATCCACCCTCGACGATCTCGCCCAGTCCAAAGACCAGATGAACTGCGAGAACTGTAACGGGCAAGGATGTGAGCAGTGCATGGGGCGGGGTTTCAGCAATGATCTGCGGCCCGGACACGGCCCGGGCCGGGGCCCGGGCGAGAATTCCGATAGCGACGTTGATACGAATAGCTATGACACGCGCGTCCAAGGGGATGTCAAACGCGGCCGCGCCGTTATCGCTGGCTTTGCCGATGGACCCAACCGAAAAGGCATCACCCGTGAGGCGATCAAGAACGTGATCGAGGCATCGATGAGCGAAGAGGGCGATGCTCTCGACGACCAATTGCTGCCGCGCGATGAGCGCGATCAAACCCGACAATATTTCGACAGCTTTCGCGACGGCACCTGATGAGGATTGCGATGAACTGGAATGGAATCTCGGTGGCCGTGATCGGATGCCTGGTCGCGTGGCGTGGCCTGTGGTTGGCCGCGGGAGTGCCCGACACGACGCCCATTGCCGACGACGTCCGCAGGGATATCGAAACGCAATTGGGGTACTCGCCCAATGCAGATGCCCAGCCGGAGCCAGAACACTGGCGGGTCTCGTTTGCCAGGTTTGCGAGTGGTGATCTCAAGCATCGCGCTAGCGAACTCATTCGATCGGGCGCCGACGTGTGGGACGCGAGTCTCCCCATCTGGATCACGCCCGGCCCGGATCAACAGCCAGGCTGGGCGGGCTGGGACGACAACGGCGATGGGGTCATTGATGACTCCGGGGAACTGGGGGCGGCGTGGAGCGACGATCGCTGCGTCGTTGAAATGCCCGGCGCGAAACAACCGCGCGGCCGGGTGATTGACCACGGGGCCTTTCGACCGTTGCATCGAGATGGCGACGCGGGTACGTCTCGATATCGATATCGCTTTCAACGGGTCAACGGCGTTTACATTCGCGACGCACCGTAGAAGAAAGCGCCCGCGATGCCACCGCAGATCAGTGCGATCGCTAAAATTTTCCAGGTGCCTTTGCCATGCTTGAACGGAAAGACGAAGAGATACAGGATCGTCAGTGACAGCAAACCCTGCTTGGTATCCGAGCGGAAGGCCACGGTAATCAAACTCAGGATCGCACCGAGGGTCACGAGTAAAAAGGCAGATCCGCCCAGGTTCATGAACATCTGCATCGGTTTGAACGGAGTCGCCTCTTCACGATTCGATGCGTTGACCGCGACTACCGCGATCCCCATCGCGCTGGCCAAAATGAACAACACGAGGGCCAACATCCAGGCTGGCATCCCCGACTTGCCGATCATTTCTTTCTGCAATCGCTTGGCTTCGACCATGTCTTGCTCGGCTTTATCGAGCGCCATCGTGCCCTTGTCGATGTCGACTCCCGCCACCTTGTACCCATCAACCCGCTCGCCCGTTTGAAGGTTGTAGCCGCATTTCGTACACACGACCGCGCCGGGGGGCAACTCTTTTCGGCAGGCCGGACACAGCTTTCCCATTTCGCGATCCATGCCCTCTTCCGCGAACAGATCGTCGAGTTCCGAGCGCGCCGGTGCCGATCGCGCTGGGGCGGATGCGGGGCGGGCGGCCGGGGCCGCCGGACGCGGCGCCGCGGCACGAGGTTTTTGTGCGGCGCCCGATTTTTTCGAGGCGCCATCGGCGGCTACCTTGACGACCTTCCCGCAGTCGGGGCATTTGATCGCCTTACCGGCGAGTTCGTCTCGGACGTTGAGCTGTTTACCACAGCCGCACTTCACTGCAATTGGCATGGGGGAACGTGAGAGGGGAAGAGAAATAAAAAAAGGTTTCAGGTTGGTTCGTATTGTTATAGCAAGTCGTGAAGACAACTCGACCGCTAATCGTTCGACGATTGGGCGTGGGACTCCAGGTGGGCGCCGCAGCGGTAGCAGAAATCGGCGTCGTGACGGTGTCGTGAGACGGCACAATTTGGACAGGGATATAGATCGATCACGTCGCCCGCGCGTTGCTGAGACAGCTCCGCGCTGACGAAGCCCGTGGGCACAATGATCAAACTGTAGCCCAGTAGAATCAAAACGGCTGAGATAATCTTGCCGATCGTGGTATGCGGCGGCGGTGGGCCGCGGCGGACACGTCAATCGGCTTGGCGGGGCGAGCGTCGGTCATGCAAAATGCCGGTCATGAGCAGTGAATCACAGCGTCACATGGGCGAACGCTGCGGGGAAATCTCACAGCGTTCCTCGATGATCTCAAAATGGTGCTGCACATGACCGGCGGCCAACCACGCCAACCCGCGAGGTGTCATTGGCTGCGAGTCGACATGCCCGACCCGGTCCCACGAAGCCGGAATGATTCGGCCGAGTAGCATCAAATTAGCTTGCCGGAGGCTCCCCAGTTCGCTGATCAGGTGGCTGAGGTTGCCCAGTCCAAAACGGGCGTCCGCGTAGGCGTTCTCGTCCCATGAAGGCAGATCGGTGGAATCGCCCGCGGCAATTCGCAACATACGATCACCGAAAATTCGTTCGGCGTCGACGCAGTGCTCGACGACCTGACGCACCGTCCACGCATACGGTGCATGAACGCGGTCGGCAAGTTCCGCCGACAAACAACCGCCCAGTTCGCAGATCCAGTAGAGCTGATCTGCAAGCACTTTTAACGCGCAGTCGCCCGTCACTCGATTCACGTAGGACCAGTGCATCGGCCGGGTCAGATCCTGCTCGCTCGGACGTCGCGATTTTGAAATCATGCTTGAAAACCCCTCCCGAAAATTTGAAGACCCGTGCGCTGATGCTAATTCTCGAAATCGATGACTTCGAGACCATCGTGCGACTCGGCTAACGCGTCGATTGTGTCGAACTCAATGCTCGTGTTGGCGACGTTCAGATATTTCAGGTTGGGCAGAGTACCGAGTTTCAGGAACCCGTCGTCAGTGAACTGGGTACCGCCAACATTGAGCCGCTCGAGGCTGGACATCTTCATCAACGTCGGCAGCGACTCGTCGCTCACAGAGGCGGACTTCAGGTTCAGTTCTTTGAGCTTGGTCAAATCACCAAACGCCGCCACGCTTTCATCATTGGTCTTCGTTTCCCAGAGGCCGAGATAGGTCAGGCCAGTGAGTTTTCCGATCAACGCGATGTCTTCGGGTTTGGCCAAGCGGCATTCGCTCATGTCGAAAAAGGTGATCGACGGCATCGCTGAGAGGATCTCCAGTCCCTGACGATCTAACGAGGAGTCCCGCAGTTCGACACGTGATAGTTTTGAATTTCCCTTGATGTACTCCAGTCCCGCGCCGGTGACGTCGCAGCCCCGCAATCGCAGGCGTTTGAGATTCTTGAGATCCTTGATCTTTTCCAAACCCTTGTCATCGACTTTGGAATAGTCGCCTTGCAGGGATTCGAGCGAGGGCATTTTGCCCAGCACCGCCATGGTCTTATTGCTGATGGTGGTGCAGTAGTTGAAATTGATCGATTTCAATTTCAGCGGCGCCAGTTGAACCAATCCCTTGTCAGTGACCTGCGATTTCTCGAGTTGCAGGTCTTGCAGCGATCCGAGCTTCGTCAGCGGTTCCATGCCGCCGTCGCCGATGTTGGTATTTCGCAGGTCGATGGCGCGCAATTTATCGAGATCGGTCAGATTCTTCAGGCCCTCGTTGGTGACGGCGGTGCGGCGGAGTTGGAGTGCGACGAGCGATTTCAGTTTGCCAATGGTCTCGAGCGATTTATCAGTGATGGCGGCCCCCGTCAGATCGAGTCGCTGCAGCTTCGTCAGTTTGGCCAGATTTTCCATGCCCTCGTCGTCCACGGTCGGCCCGATCAGGGCGATCGATTGCACGCTGGGCACACCACCGAGTTGGGCCAATACGTCGTGGACTTTGTCGTTGCCGCCGCTGACCTCGATCACGTTTCCGGTGCTATTTTTGCTGACTGAGAACCCAGCCGCTTCGATCGCGGCGACCGCCTCGGGCGAGTCCGGTTTGGGCTGCGGCGTCTTGGGCTGCGGAGTCGCCGGGGTGCTGGGGGCGGCCGACTTTTCGCTCGTTTCCGGTGCCGTCGACGCCGTCTCGCGGCCGCAACCAACGGTGATCATGAGGGCGGGGACGAGCAGGAGCAGCAAGGTCGGAACGGTGTGCCGTTTCATGGCGGGGAGGTCTCGCGAGTGCGGAGAGGAAGCTGACGTGTCGATCAGCCCCCTAACTTAGAAGCTATTGCCAAAAACGCAACGTGTGGTTTCCACCTCGGTTGCTCGTCCGCGTTGCAGCGGAGATTCAGCCGACGACCTCACATGCCTTGTAGACGACTTGGGCGCGGCGAAAGCCGATTTGTTCGTACAAGCGGATCGCCCCGGTGTTGGCAGTCGTCACTTCCAAGTGCATTTTCACGATCCCCGCCGCCTGAAACCCCGCCGCGGCCCGGTTGATCAGCAGACGTCCGAGACCACGACCGCGATGCTCGGCAATCACACCAATGTTCTGGATCACGCCCCATCCGTCGGACTCCAACCCTTGGATCGTCCCGACCGGCATTCCTCGCCCGCCCGGCCGATCGTGGTACCGCAGCAACCAAGTCGAGCCGGGGATAAACGTCGCCCGGGAGCTGATCTCTCGCATCAGTCGCAGGCAGCCATCGCGGCGACCCAAACACGGAAACACGTCCGCATCGATCTCGCTGCGGAAACTCTGATATTTTGCTTGGGCGTGCTCGCGGATTAAACCGTCGTCGAATCGAACAAATTGGTAGCCCGCTGTTGCGAGCGATTCTGAATCCCACTGGGCCCGAAATTCGCGCAGGTTCAACTCCATTCGGTAGCGACGAAAATAAGTCATGCCCATGCAAATCCCCTTTCCCAAACGTGTTTGCTGCGCAACACTGATGCGGCCTCTCCTCGGATGAGAACTTCATTCTACCACATGAGTGACACCCGAACTGGACTTTTCACTTGGCATCCATGACGCCAAAGCCGTCGACTCCGCCCGCCGATATCGCATGCTTTCCGCCACTTTTGCATCGTGCACTCGTGTTGACCGGTGCCACCGCATCCGGAAAAACGGCATTGGCGGTGCGGGTTGCCGAAGCGATGCGGAATTTGCCGACTGCAACGGCGGATGACGAAGCTTCCACCTCGCCACGGATCGAAATCATCTCGCTCGATTCCATCGCCGTGTACCGGCGGATGGATATCGGTACGGCCAAGCCATCACCGGATGAACAACGCTGCGTCGTCCATCATTTGATTGACGTGGTCGAGCCGGATCAGGAAACCAGTGTCGCTGAATATTTGACCAATGCCCATGCCCTGGTCGATCAAATTCACGCCCGCGGCAATCGACCGATGTTCGTCGGTGGGACGCCCATGTATCTCAAAGCGATCCTGCGTGGCTTCGATCCCGGTCCGCCGGCCGACGAAGCATTTCGCTCAGCGGTGATGCGAGACGTGCAGCAGTACGGAGCCGCCGCACTGCACGAGCGGCTCGAGCAGGTCGATCCATTGTCGGCCGCGCGGATCGAACCGCACGACGTGCGGCGGATGATTCGCGCACTCGAGTTTGCCCGACAAACGGGCACACCGATCAGCCATCGCCAGCAGCAATTCGACATGGAACAGTCCCCGCAAGACGGCCTCGCGTTCGTTCTGAAAACACCTCGCAGCGTGTTGCACCGGAGAATCGAAACTCGCGTGGAGCAGATGTTTGCCAACGGACTGGTCAATGAAATCGGCGCGCTCATCGACGAGTATCCTGCGCTATCCAAAACCGCGCGGACCGCGGTCGGCTACCGCGAGGTGCTGCAAAGCGATGAGTTCCAAGCCTGGATTGCCACTCCAGGCGTTTCACCGGACTGGTCGCGAGTTGCTGAGCAGGTGCTTTTTCACACCCGGCGATTGGCACGTCGCCAGAGACGTGGTTTCGTTCGATGGGCGAACTGCGCTGCGTCACAACGCACCGCTGCGTCACAACGCACCGCTGTGTCACAACGCACCTGGGCGAGAGCGAGGGCGAGGATGACACCGAGCGGCCGATCGCGGAGTTGGTGCATGAGATGGTCGGTGTGATCCGGGGGCACCGCGTTTGGACGGGGACGTTATTCTGAGCACGGCATTTCTAGAACTTATCCGAGGGCTCTTCCGCAGAATCGGTGGGTAAAACTAGCCGTGCACTCGTATCTGGCAAGGCGAACCAGTGGGGTTCAGCTAAGCAGATACTGGGAAATATTTCGGTGGAATCGACAATCACAACCCGACGCGTCAGCGAGGGATTCACGCCGCCATCCCTCGCTGACGCGTCGGGTTATGAAAACGGGGCACTCCGTGATGCGGAATGAATTTCCCAAACCTGCTTA
>JBDNIG010000216.1:0-2938 GCA_041688415.1 Rhodopirellula sp.
ATTTTGTTGAAAAAAAGATGTGCGGGATAGAGAGGGCTGGCGCCGTTGGCTCACAAAGTAGGTGGGATTGGGATTCGTCCGTTGGGGGTACGGAGGCGTGATCAGCTCAGACGGGCGGAGCCGTCTGGCTACAATGATTGGGGCAGGGATCAGCTCAGACGGGCGGAGCCGTCTGGCTACAATGATTGGGGCAGGGATCAGCTCAGACGGGCGGAGCCGTCTGGCTACAATGGTTGGGGCAAACAGCTATGCAGGGCGGTGACGACCTGGTCGAGGTCGGTTGCCGAGAGACCCAGTCCGCTGGGGATGTAGAAGCCCCTTCGCGAGATAAGCTCGGCGACTGGATAGGACTCGCCAGCGAACAGGTTTCGCTTGCGAAATACGGGCTGTTCGTGGATGGGCCAGAAGAACGGGCGGGTGCCGATGCCTTGGTCTGCCAATTGCTGCGTGATGTCACTCGCATCGCTGTTGATGGTTGCGCCGAGCACGATGCCGAATACCCAGTAGATATTGTCAGCGTAATCGGTCGTCGCAAGTGGCAATTCGATCCCGGCGATATCGCTCAAGGCATTTTGGTAGGTGGCACCCATGGCGCGTTTGCGACGCACGTGATCGTCCAGCTTTTCGAGCTGCGCCAGCCCAATGGCGGCTTGCATGTTCGTCATCCGGTAATTCCAGCCAAGTTCCTCGTGGACGAACCGCCGTCCGGGTTGGAAGCACAGATTGCGCAAGCGGCGGCAATGTTCAGCGACATCATCGTCATCCGTGACGACCATGCCGCCTTCGCCACAGGTAACGTGTTTGTTGGGATAGAAGCTGAATGTGCTCATTTCGCCGAAGCTGCCACACGGTCGGTCGCGATAAGTTTGACCGTGCATTTCCGCGGCGTCTTCGATCACGAGCAGTCCATGACGCCTCGCGATCTCCAGCAACTGGTCCATGTCGACGGGCAGCCCGTAAATATGAACGACGAGGATGGCTTTGGTGTGCGGCGTGATTTTGGCTTCGATCTGCGCAACGTCCATGTTCCAGGTGACTGGGTCGCTGTCGACGAGCACGGGGATGCCGCCGGCCCTCACCACCGAGGCGGCGGGCGAGATGATCGTGAAGGAGGGCATGATGACTTCGTCACCGCGGCCGATACCAGCCGCCGCCACGGCGATGTCGAGTGCGCCCGAACCATTGGCGCAGGCGATGCCGTGTTTGCGACCGACGGCGTTAGCGAACGCTTGCTCGAACCGGCCCACGAACGGCCCCTCACTGCTGATCCATCCGCTGTCAATGCATTCAAGTAGGTAGGCTCGTTCGTTGCCGTCGAGCAGCGGTGTGTTGACGGGGATCACGGGCAACCTTTCGATGTGTTTTTCCGAGCGACGAACGTCACGCCCCAAGTTTGCTCCGACGGTGCGTGACCGGTCATCCACTCTTCGCTATGGACGATTTCGAGTCCTGATTGTTCGGCGATCAAGTCGAGTTCGAGCGGAAAGTAGTACCGCATGGGGTGACACTCGGTGAACTGCTCGACCGCGCCGGACGCTTTGTCGCTCACCAGCATGGTGTAATGGACGTCGACGCGGTTCGCATAAGTGTCGATGCTCGGTTCGGCAATTCGCAGCACGTCAATCGAATCATTTTCTAGCCGTTTGACGCGCACGACGGGTTGCTGCGCGAGCACGGCGGGGCCGTACCAGACATCGAATACGAAACAGCCACCGGGCCGCAAATGGTGGCAGGCGGTTTGAAACATGTTCAAGATATCCGCATTGCTGACTTGGTAGCTGGCCACGTGGAACAGCGAGATGACGGCATCAAATTGCCGGTCGGTGCGAAAGGTCCGCGCGTCGCCCTGTTGGATTGAAAACCCGTGTGTCGATCCGGTCGCCGCGCTCCGCTGGGCACGCTCCGTCGCGATTTCGAACATCCGCGGACTCAATTCCACGCCGGTCACCTGCAGACCGCTGGCGGCGAGCAGTTCGGCATGACGGCCCGTCCCCGAGCCCAGTTCGAGGATCGTTTTCGCAGTGGGATGGAACCGCCGCAATAGCTCACGGACATATTCCGTTTCGCCCTCATAATCCTTGTCCTGGTAGAGCAGGTCGTAGTAGCGACTGTAGTGATCGAAGACCTCAGTCATTGAGTTTGATCTTGTCGGCGGCGATGGGCTCGAATCGCGTCTTGTCTTGGTCACCGCAGTAGGGGCCTTGTTTGACCTCGATCATTTCAGTGGGTTCGAGCATTTCGAAACCGTGTCCGCCCGCGGCCAACAGGATCACGTCACCGGTGCTGACCACTCGGCTTTCGAGGTAGTGACGCCCATCGGTGAAGAAATCGACGCGGACCTTGCCCGACTTGATGAACAAGACTTCTTGCGTCCACACGACCGCTCGCTCGACTGGGTTGTGAACGTGGGGTTCGATCGTGTAGCCCGCCGGCCGGTTCATATAACCGAGTTGCTGTGAAAACATATCCGGCGTGAAGAACTCGATGCCTTCCTTTTGAAAGGTCGACCGGATGATGATCCCAATCGTTTGGTCGATATGCTTGATGGTTTCGATCATGAAATGCAGCAGGAGGCTAAATTCGGAGAATCAATCACGATGAGAAGCGTTTGCCCGCTACCCGTTGGGGTCGTCCAGAAGGATTTGAAGTCGTGTCGCAAGTTCACCCTCGAACCGCTTGGGCCAGGATTCGTCGATCAGCGCGACGGAAATCATATCGCGAAAGGTTTGAGCTCAGCGGTCATGCGAATTCAGCCATACGCTCGTGTAAAAATGTCATTCGGTATCAGCCGATTAGCTCGGGTGTGACCGGCAACCCGCCGACAAGCTGGGTGGTCTGGGGCGATGAGTCAAACTCGGCGGTGGTGGCGGACTGCGGCAAACACGGGGAAACACAAAATCAACATATCAAGGAATTTTGCAGATTACATTGGTTGAGG
>JBDNIG010000217.1:0-14122 GCA_041688415.1 Rhodopirellula sp.
CGGAAAATCCACCATTCACCTTACCCTGTTCGACGATATTGTGTTTCCATACGGCAAAAGTACGCTTCCGTCGGATGAGCCCAAACTAACCGCCGGATCGTGTTGAATTCACATCTTCGGGAAACCTAAGTGAAGACGATCGGCGCTGACAAGTTCAAAAGACGTAAAGCACAATGGTCAGAATCACTAATCAAAAATTGAAATGGAGATCGTCATGAGTATCGCAATCATCACACCGCAGAAACTTGCAGACTTTTGTCGGGAAGGCACGAAGATCGAGCTTATCGACGTGCGCACGCCGGTTGAGTTCCGCGAGGTTCACGTCGAGATTGCGCGAAATGTTCCATTGGATCAACTTAATCCGGCGGGGTTGATGCAGGCTCGCAACGGCACGGCCAACGATCCGCTGTATGTCATCATGGGCTTTCGCCACAACATCACGAAGTCAATAAGCAACTGTATTGTTGGGCAAGTTGATGTTGCCTGGTATCGAGTCAACACCGCAAGCAGCATGGCGGATTCGGCCATAGGTTATTGTGGCGTTGTTTCTTGCGGACATTCGGAAAGAACAGGAATTGGCGGAATCCGCCATGCCGGTATCAGCGCACGTTCGATAGGGAGGTCGGTCGGCGGAGAATACAATTCAGCAGAATGAACTCGAAGGCTAGCTTCGGAAAAAACAAAAGTCAATTTGGAAACTTAAAAAAGACTAGTCAAATGTTGCGGAGTCCTTTGCACCGAACTACGCGTGTCGAGTAACAAAGATGGCAAGAAGGGCCTCGCCAGCAAAAAGATGCAGAAAACCACAAACCGTCCGATCTGGAGAAGGTCCGACGGTATTGCAATTTAAGCAAACGGATTGGCACGAGTGTTGCAGAAGACTTGATGTCAACACAAACAAAAAAGCCAATGTGGCATCATTAATCACGCCGTATCAACGTTGGTGCGGCAAAAATTGTTTTTATAAAAGGAAGATCGCAATGAATACCAATTTGAAACTGAAATCACAAACCTGGCGTGGTGCCAGATTCTTCATCGGTGCAGCTGCGTTAATCGCCGTGTGGTCGCTTCAATCGGTCACGTATGCACAACAAACCCAGGAACGAGAAAAGACACAACAGGAGAAGGGTTCGGGAAGCAAGGGCTCAGGAACCAAAGGTGACGATTCAAAAATGGCGATGAGTTGTCCGATGATGGCGGGTCTGAAAGGCATCAAGCTGCACGCCGATGCACCTCCCCTTTTGCTGGCCCGAACAGAAGAACTGAAACTGACTGACGAGCAACAACTAGAACTGGCGGTCATTGGCAAGGAAGCACGCGAAAAGGCACAGGCTGTTTTGACGGCCGATCAGAAAAACATGTTGGGGGATTCAACCGAGGCCATGTCGATGATGGAAGTCGCCATGATGCGCGCCAAAAAAATGGACCAGGACGATTCAAAAATGTGTCCGAAATGCATGAAGATGATGCAAAAGAAAATGGACAAAATGAAAAGTGAAATGAAAGAGAAAATGGATAAGAAGATGGAAAGCAAACGCAAGGAGGAGGGTTCAGGAAGCAAGGACTCAGGAACTTGAGTTTTTAGAAGGAGACAGGGCATGTCCGTAGAACTGCACGAGGAAGCGAAAGGAAAGATCGTGATGCTGAGCCTGGGCGGCAAGCTCGCGAAGGAAGACTACGCGCACTTCACCCCGGAGGTGGAGCGGGCAGTTAAAGCCCACGGCACGGTCCGAATGCTGGTCCGTACTAATCAAGAATTGAAATGGAGATCGTCATGAGTATTGCAATCATCACACCGCAGAAATTTGCGGACTTTTGTCGGTCGGGAAGCCGAGGCCAGCAGGCGTGCGAGAAGTTCGTCAAAGCGGGCTTCTCGAATGTGGTCAACGTCGAGGGAGGAACGGTGGCGTACATCGAAGCCGGTCTGCCGGTCGTGCGTGGCAAGAAAGCCATATCGCTGGAGCGACAGGTTCGTATCGCCGCAGGATCGTTCGTCCTGTTGGCGGCATTGCTGGGAGTATTCGTGAATCCAGCATTCGTTTGGCTGTCGGCGTTTATCGGTGCCGGGCCGCTCTTCTCAGGCGTCACCGATACATGCGGGATGGGGATGATTCTGGGCGAATGCCGTGGAAGCGATGCGAAGAAACCACGGACTCGTGCTCCACGCGTTGATGTTTGCAACCGAGTCCTGTTGGAGTCTTGATCATGAAGCTTTTGATTGTTGGTGGCGTGGCGGGTGGAGCATCCGCCGCCGCTCGTGCTCGCCGTCTGTCGGAGGATGCAGAGATCGTTGTGTTTGAGCGTGGGCCGGACGTGTCATTCGCCAACTGCGGCCTGCCGTACTTCGTCGGTGGCGAAATCACTGAACGCGACAAGCTGCTTGTCACGACGCCGAAGCGATTGCTCGTCCGTTTCAAACTCGATGTGCGGACCAAAACATTGGTGGAAGCCATCGACCGCTCGGCGAAAAAACTTCGCGTTCGTGATCTCGCGTCGGGGCAGGAGTACGACGAGACCTACGACAAGCTGATTCTCGCGCCAGGGGCCGCTCCGATTCGTCCGCCGCTTCCGGGCATCGACTTGCCAGGAATCTTCACGTTGAGAAATCTGCAAGACATCGACCACATCAAGGAGCGTGTCGATCAAGGCGTGAAGCAGGCGGTCCTCTTGGGCGGCGGATTCATTAGCCTCGAACTCGCCGAGAACCTCGTGCGCCGTGGAATTGAGACGACCGTCGTGGAGAAGAACGGTCAGATCCTCACGCCGTTCGATCGAGAGATGACGACTCCCATCGTGGAACATTTGGCGGCCAAGGGTGTCTCGTTGCTACTCGGTCAAACGGCCGAAGGCTTTGAGCAAACTCCTGACGGGCTGGTCGTCTGCTTGGATTCCGGCCAGCGTTTGCCCGCTCAACTTGTTGTCGTCGGTGTGGGAGTTCGCCCGGAAAACAAACTCGCGGTCGATGCGGGGCTGGACGTTGGCCCGCGTGGCGGCATCCGAGTCAACGAATGTCTGCGAACCAGTGATCCCGATATCTACGCCGTCGGTGATGCTATCGAGGTCAACGATTTTGTTTCGAGCGATCCAACTCAGGTGCCGCTGGCCGGACCTGCCAATCGACAAGGTCGGATCGCCGCGGACAATGTCTTCGGCCGCGCCATGAAGTATCGAGGAACGCAGGGGACTGCGATTGTCGGCTTCTTCGACCGCACGGCGGCGATGACCGGTCTTTCAGAGAAGTCTTTGCGACGATGCCAACTACCCTTTCGAAAAATCTACATCCACCCGACGCATCACGCCGGTTACTACCCCGGTGCGGAGGCAATATCGCTGAAACTTTTGTTTGACCCTGAGTCGGGACGCATTCTTGGTGCTCAAGCAGTGGGCGGAGCCGGTGTCGACAAACGGATCGATGTGCTGGCAGTGGCCATCCAAGCGGGCATGACGGTCTTTGACCTGGAAGAAATGGAACTGGCCTACGCACCGCAGTACGGCTCGGCCAAAGACCCGGTCAACATGGCGGGGTTCGTCGCTGCCAACCTGCTCCGGGGAGATCACCCTCAAGTCGATGTGGAAACGGTCTTGGCTGCTCCCACCGATCAACGTCCCTTCCTATTGGATGTTCGCACGGCCCAGGAGTTCTCGACGGGAAGTATCCCCGGAGCCGTGAACATCTCGGTCGACGAGCTACGTGCTCGACTGGAGGAACTCCCTCGTGATCGAGAAATCGCCGCCTATTGTCAGGTGGGACAGCGCGGCTATCTGGCGACTCGAATTTTGCTTCAGTCCGGATTTGCGGTTTCGAATATCGGCGGTGGGTTCAAGACATACAAGCTCTTTCATTCGAACGTGAGCTGCCAGCTAGAACAAGATGTCGAGTTTTATGAACAACGACAACGGCAGTCGGCAACCTAACAGCAATTTTCTGGTTGACTTGTCGCCTCGAACAGAGTCGCCATTTCACCGGTGATGAATTCAATTTTTTTGGCAAGTTGTTGCTGACAAAATTCGTAAGGGGGGCGGGAGTCTTGTAAGAATACAGTATCAAGTGCATAGACCTCGCCGATTGTACTTACGCATGGTTCGCTCGCCTTATCGAAAAACAAACGAAGGGATACCTGATCGGCATGAAGCAACGCTTGAATCGACCTCATGGGCCAGGGCAACCCACCCCTGGGCAAGTCGTCCAGACGATGCGACACTGATTGCGTAGATCAAACTAAAAGCAGACACCGTACTTCCAATTTTACCCGAAGGAGAACACTCATGGCAGACAAAATGAAGATCAATGACCAAGTGACGGTTGGACCGCAGTCCTCCGAGGAAGACATCAAGCAACTTAGCCAGCAGGGTTTCAAGACAGTAGTCAACTTTCGTACCGAGGGTGAAGAGGAACAACCTCTTTCTCCCGATGCTGAAGGGGAGAAGGTAAAAGCGGCGGGACTGGAGTACCTACACATCCCAGTCTCAATGAAATCGATGGGGCCGGAACTGGTCGATCAGTTTCGAGAGAAATATCCCGACCTGCCCAAGCCGGTGTTCGCCCACTGCAAAAGTGGAAAGCGAGCCGGTGCGATGGTCATGATGCACATGGCGGTCGAACAGGGTATGACCGGCGAGCAGACCCTTGAAAAGGCGAAGGGGATGGGTTTCGAGTGCGATAAGCCCGAACTGGAACAGTTCGTTCGCCAGTATGTCGATTCGCACTCCGAGACGAAATCGTCGTCCTAAGCAAGTTCAGGAAGTTCCATGTCAACAGGCATCCTAGCTGCTCTCGGTTTGGCCGTCGTGATTGGCCTGACGCTGGGAGCCTTGGGCGGCGGGGGATCGATTCTCACGTTGCCTATCTTTGTTTTTGTGGCGGGCATCCCGGCACAAGAGGCGGTGGCGATGTCGATGGTCGTGGTCGGCGGGACGAGTCTGCTCGGAGCAGCACTGCACTGGCGACAAGGAAACTTTCACACGAAAGCCGCAATCCTGTTTACGGCAACGGGAATGGTCGGGGCCTATGGCGGCTCGTTCCTCACTCACATGGTTTCCCAACGGGTGCTGCTGGGAATCTTTGCGGTTTTGATGCTCGTCACCGGCATCGCAATGGTTCGCAGACGCTCTGGGAGCCAGGACCAGCGGCAGTGCCGTGTTTGGCCGTGTCTCTTGATCGGAGCGGTTGTAGGGTTGCTGACTGGCTTTTTGGGAGTGGGTGGTGGATTCCTAATCGTTCCTGCTCTAGTGCTGTTCGCTGGAGTCGAAACCAAGGCCGCCGTGGGATCGTCCCTGGCGATCATCGCCCTCAATGCCGTTGGAGGTTTGGTCGGACAGTTGCAATACGTGGTCTTGGACTGGTGGCTCACACTGAGTATTCTAGGACTGGCGATGTTCGGCATGTTCGGCGGATTGTTCCTCGCCGAAAAGGTGCCGAGCGAATCGCTGTCAAAAGCCTTCGGATGGTTTGTCGTGGTCTTGGCGCTGGTCATCGGCGGATTGGCAGCGGCAGGATTTCGCACCATAACAATGACCCCATAGGAGAACACCATGCAGTTTCATCAACGCTTCGTGCCGGGGCTGGCAATTGCTTCGTACATTATTGGCGATGAAAAGAGCGGCGAAGCCGCCGTCATCGATCCCACGAGAGATGTGGATGACTTCATCGCTTTCGCCAAAGAAAACGATCTGCACATCAAGCATATCATCGAAACCCACGTCCATGCCGATTTCGTCTGTGGCTCACGAGAACTCAAGGCGCGGCTGAATGATGAGCCGACAATTCATTGCTCCGGCTACGGAGGCAAGGATTGGACACAGCCCTTTGCCGATCAACACGTCAAGGAAGGCGACACGATCCAGATGGGCGATGTGAAGTTCGGCTTCCAATACCTTCCCGGCCACACGCCGGAACATATTGCCATCACGTTGTTCGACACGTCCCGCAGTAGCGATACGCCCTGGGTCATGTTCAGCGGGGACTTCTTGTTCGTGGGCGATGTCGGGCGTCCCGATCTCCTGGGAGAAGATGAGAAGAAAGAACTTGCCCATCAGTTGTACGAGAGCGTCTTTAAGCGGCTCGACGAAATTCCCGACATTACCGAAGTCTATCCCGCCCACGGAGCCGGTTCGTTGTGCGGCAAAGCGATTGGTTCACGGCGGTCGTCCACTGTTGGTTTCGAGCGGCGGTTCAATTCTTCGCTGAAAGAGAAGCCGGAAGATCAGTGGGTGAAGGATTTGCTGGATGAAATGCCGCTCTCGCCGCCGTACTTCAAGCGGATGAAGCGGGTCAACAAGGAAGGCCCGGCGATTATCGGCCCCGAACTCCCCGGTCAAAAACGCTGGGGAGCCAAGCAGGTCCACGAACGGGTCTGTGACAATTGTCTGATTGTCGATGTGCGGTCAAAGGAATCGTTCGCCGCCGCTCATATTCCCGATGCCATCAATATCCCGGTCGGTAACAACCTGCCGACTTGGGCGGGGTGGGTCTTGCCATACGACCGCCCGATTCTCCTGATCGCCGAGGAACCTTCTCAAATCGATTCCGTTGTTACCAACTTGCTACGGGTCGGTTTCGATGATGTAGAGGGCTACCTCGAAGGCGGCATCGGCTCTTGGGAGACATCAGGTTTTCCACTCGCAACGCTCGATACCATGTCGGTACATGGCCTCGACACAAAGCGAAAGTCCGAGAAGCAATTGACGGTTCTCGATGTCCGCACGGACAAGGAGTGGAGCGATGGTCACATCGAAGGAGCGATGCACATTCACGGCGGCACGCTGCAAGATCGAGTGGAAGAAATCCCCAAGGACAAGCCGGTGGCGGTCGTCTGCGGCTCAGGCTATCGGGCCTCGATTGCGTCTTCGTTTCTTCAGCGAGAAGGATTCGAGGATGTCACGAACGTGATCGGCGGCATGTCGGCATGGAAGGCGGCGGGCCTTCCCACAACGAAATAGGATAGCACGAGAGAAGCTTACGTCGGGTTTTAACATGGAATTAAAGTCACGCCAGCTTGTGACAAAGCCTCCTCAAGTCCAGATTTGGTTCCCTTATCAGTCACCGGTAGAAGGAGACATGTCATGTCCGTCGAGCCGCAGTATCAGGCGCGGCTGGCGGAGCTGAGCGAAGAGTTCGAACAAGCCAGATCCAAGGGGCATGGCAATGACGACCTGGCGCCGGTGGCTCAGGCGGCTGCTGAAGGGCGAGTCGCGACGTTGCTAATCGAGACCGACCGTCAGATTGCCGGACGACTCGACGGCGCGACCGGCCAAGTCGAAGTTGCTGATCTCAGCAACCCGCATGTTGATGACCTGCTCGACGATCTTGGCGAACTGGTCGAAAAGATGGGCGGCCAGGTCCTGGTCATGCCAGCCGATCAGATGCCGAGCCAGACGGGACTGGCAGCCACCTACCGATATTGAACCAACCAAACTCACAAAGGAAAAAAACCATGCAGATCCAAATGAATACCGACAGCAACATCGAAGGTCGCGAGGCAATGGCAACTCAACTAAGTAGCGTCGTTGAGAAGGCCTTGAAGCATGTCAGCGATCACATCACCCGAGTGGAGGTCCAACTGAGCGATGAGAACAGTGACAAGAAGGGCGGCAACGACGACATGCGTTGCGTGATGGAAGCCCGCCTCGAAGGCCGCCAGCCCGTCGCGGTCACACATCATGCGGCGACCGTGGACCAAGCCGTCGACGGCGCTGCAGGCAAGTTGACCAGATTGATTGAGAGCACCCTCGGACGGTTGCACGATCGTAAAAGTCGCAGGACTGACCTGCCTCCTTTGGGAGCGATCAATGATTGACAAAACTACTGAGCATACGCAAGAGCTGGTGGATACCGCGAATTCGCTGGTCGCTAATGACAAAGGTCTGCTGGCGATGGATGAAAGCAATCCCACTTGCAACAAACGATTTGCCAAGTTGGCGATTCCACAAACCACGGAAGCCCGCCGCGCCTATCGTGAGTTGATCGTCACGACGCCCGGTCTCGGCGAGTCAATCAGCGGCGCGATCCTCTACGATGAAACGATTCGTCAAAAACTCAATGACGGCACTTCCTTCGTACAAGCTCTCCATGACGTGGGAATTATTCCGGGCATCAAACTCGATGCGGGAGCCAAACGCTTAGCCGGTCATCCGGGCGAGAAAGTTACCGAGGGACTGGACGGGCTGCGTGAACGAATCGCCAAGTATGTGGAGATGGGCATGAGGTTCGCCAAGTGGCGCGCTGTCATTGCCATCGGCGACGATATTCCCAGTCGTGGTTGCATCGCAGCCAACGCGCACGCCTTGGCTCGCTATGCCGCATTATGTCAGGAGGGCGGTTTGGTGCCGATCGTCGAGCCGGAAGTTCTGCTTGATGGTAAGCATACTTTGGAACGGTGCGACGACGTCACGGAAGAAGTCTTGCGAGCCGTTTTCAAGCTGCCTTATGAACAACGAATTGTGCTGGAGGGCATGCTGCTCAAGCCCAGTATGGTACTGGAGGGATTAGGTTTTCCCAAACAGCCGTCGGTGGAAGAAGTCGCCGACGCCACAGTGAGATGTCTGTTGCGATCCGTTCCGGCTGCGGTAACGGGCGTGGCATTCTTGTCGGGTGGCCAAACCGCTGAGTTGGCGTCGGCCCGCTTGAACGCCATGAATGTTCGCTTCGAATCGCGTTTGCCGTGGGCGTTGACGTTTTCCTATGCCCGCGCGATTCAGCAACCGGCATTGGAGATTTGGTCAGGTCAGGACGCCAACGTAAAAGCCGCCCAACAAGCCTTGGCGCATCGAGCCAATTGCAACCGCGCGGCGCGCCGCGGCGAATATACTGCCGCGATGGAAAGGACATGAGCATGACAACCAGCTTGTTGGAAATTTCACTCCCAGAGGCCAACTAGACCCTGATTTCACCAAGCGGAAGAAGATCAAATCAATCCTTGACAAACTTATTCCAGAGTTTTCCGTGCGTTTGGGTGGCACGACCTCCGTGGATGTCACCAAGCCGGGCATTGATAAAGCTACGGGATTCGAAAACTCCGGGACACGCTCGGGATTGCCACTGCGGAAATCATTTTCATCGGGGATGCGTTGTTCCCCGGTGGGAACGACTATCCAGCCAAAGAAGCCGGTGTTGTTTCCGTTCAGGTCAAAAATCCCCACGAGTCGAAACGGGTGTTGGAAGCGATCATCGCTTGCCTGAGTGACTCGCAAACGACCCCAACAGAAAGAACCCAATGAGCGACTTTCAACTGAAGCGTATTGGTCTCCTGATGGAACCGGAGCCGGGCAATCCGCTGGAGGTGGAAGGTGTCCTGAATCCGGCGGCCGTGCGTGGCCCCGATGGTCAGCTATACCTGTTCCCGCGGCTGGTCGCGCGGGGCAATTACTCGCGCATCGGTATCGCTAGGGTTCTGTTTAATGAGGCCGGCGATCCGTCCGGAGTCGAGCGGCTCGGCATCGCACTGGAGCCGGAAGTCGATTATGAGCGACGGCCCGATGGCGGCGGCGGTTGCGAAGACCCGCGCATCACCTTCGTCGAGCCCTTGCAGCGGTATGTAATGACCTACACGGCATATTCTCCCCGCGGCCCGCGGATCGCGTTGGCAATCTCGGAAGATTTGTTTCACTGGGAGCGGTGATGATCCTCTCGAAAGAGGATCCGCAACAGATTCTCTATCGTTCGGCTGAGCCCGTGTTGACGCCGGAGTCACCGGAAGAACTCCGGGGAACCATCGCGAACGTCGTGTTTCCTACCGGCATCGACCGGCGCGATGATCTCGGCACGCCGGACCGCTTCGACATTTATTACGGAATGGCCGACAGCCGCATTGGCGTGGCACGTCTTGATGTGCCGGAGTGGCTGCCGCCAGCGGAGGCAACGACATGACGACTACAAATCCCAAATCAGTGAACCGCGGTGTCGTCGTTTCGGTGCGCGGAAGCGTCGTGGATGTACGGTTCGATGAGCATTTGCCGCCGATCTACTCGGTCCTGCACGCGGGCGAGGGAGAGTGCATTGTCATCGAAGTGCTGGCGCAGCGGGATGCACATCATGTGCGCGGCATCGCGTTGACGCCCACGCAAGGTCTCTCGCGAGGCATGGCGGTGAAGGACACTGGCGGCCCGTTAAAAGCGCCCGTTGGAAAAAGGATCCTCTCGCGGATGTTCGACGTGTTCGGCAACACGATTGACCGCGAACCGCCGCTCGCCGATGTCCAATGGCGCAGCGTGCATCGGGCTCCGCCGCCGCCGCTGGCACAGCGTTCCACCAAGTCCGAAATCTTCGAAACGGTCATCGACGTACTCGTGCCACTGGAGCGCGGCGGCAAGGCGGGATTGTTCGGCGGGGTCAACGCGATCTGATTCGATACTCTCAATAGAAACATTGGTAGGCGACTGTCTCGTGAACCTTCCGTCGCGGTCTGAAATCGGCATTTCGTTGCCGATGCCCTCACCACATTCTAATCCGAATTCGCAGAGATTGCACAGCCGGAACCAGCAGCATCTGAATCCCTCTCCAGCGGCTGCATCCTGCCTTTCGACGCCCCGGCTCAAACCCGAATTCAAAAGGCTTCGGCGTCAGAGAATTCGCATCGGCACGATGGATCTGCGAATCGCTTCGATCGCAGTCTCGCTGAGACGCCGTGTCCCTGTCGCCCCCTGCCTGCCTTGCCCATTCCCAGGACTCGAAAAGGCGGATGAGCGATCTATTGCATTTCGGTGACGTCTGCGATAATAGCCAACCGAACTGCCGCCACGCAAATTGCTGGAGCGCAAGTTACACGACGCGATTCAGATCGCGCGGAAACGGTTGGCGCATCAAGTGCAATCGACAACTGAGGAATAGAAAGACGGCGGTACGGATCAATCATTCGATAGACTCAAACGCGTCCGAAGTTTATCGTCCACTTCCGCCCCCGTTTTCGGAGAAAGCGATCCAAGATGACGGACGACGTTGCGCGAATGAATGGTCGCCAGTTTGTGCAGTCGCACGACCGATTTCGTTTTGAGATTTGTCGACGAATGGTCAGCAGTCGCTGGATCGAGAATGAGGTCGGACGGCAACAACGGTGACGGCATCACCGAAGAAATGTAGGCGACGAGTACTTCCGGCACGCTGCCAACTGGGCCAGTCAAAAGCAAAACGGGCCGCAGTTTCATCCCCGCACTGTCGCCAAACGGAAAATTGGCAAGGTAGATTTCGTCAGGATTCACAAACTGGCTCTCCATCCGCCAACGTGTAAATGTCCTGGCGCGAATCGTTCAAATCGTCCGCCCATTCGTGGCCGACGCCCGCCATCCAAGCATCGCCAGCATCATCTTCTTGCGAGGCCGGGACGATCAATACCATCACCGGTCCTGCCGGAACCGATTCGGGAACTTCGGCGGTGAGCTGGTGATTCTCATCGACGTGTCCAGGTATTTTTACCGTATTCATGGAATTGCCTCGTGATCAGGTAATCGTTCGGTGCGAATCCAGCCGTGCCGCAGTCAGTTCTCGCGAAATCTGGGCTCCGGCCCTGACTTCCGTAAATTGACATCAGCTATTTCACAAGGGCACCTTGAGTAAACTTACCACGTTTTCCGTCATCGTGAAATCCGCGTTGGTTGTCGCCGATCCGTTGACTTGAGGTCGCATTGAAACTACGACTGGATAAGCTGAAGTTGCATACCACATTCGCCAACATGTTTCCCCGCGAACTGTACGCCAACGATCTTCATCTGCTTGCCATGACTGCGGAACACATCGAGCCACTTACAACGCTTGCGCTGCATCACCATGACCCGTTCGATCGATCGCTAGTGAGTACGGCGATTGTCGAAGCGTTGACGCTTGTCTCAGCGGACGAAACTTTTGACGACTACGGTTTGTCTCGTCTGTGGAGAGAATCGTTTGACTGCGGAAAGCGTGTCAATTACCGAAACTTATTCTGACCGTTTTTGCGTCCCCATCTTCAAAAGTAGAATGTCCCCGTTTTCACTCCGCGCCGGAATTGGCGTCATCGATCCGTAGATCGAATTGAATGCCGATGGCGCGGGACCGCGACCGGGAAGCGTTCGTCTGGCAAGGGTATCTTCACTCCGCGATATAGCGCTTGACACATATAGCGTGCGTGCTATAATTCAGCGATGTGGGAAGTGGAATACACAGACGAATTCGACGCGTGGTGGGATCAACTCGACGCGGACGAGCAAGAGTCGCTCGCCGCCAGCGTGGAGTTGTTACGTCAACTGGGACCGAACTTGCCGCGACCGCATGCCGACACGCTCAAGGGTTCGCGTCATGCGAACATGAAAGAATTGCGGACGCAGCACCAGGGACGCCCGCTCCGCAGCTTGTTTGCCTTCGATCCGCGGCGGCGTGCGATCTTGCTGATCGGCGGAGACAAGACGGGCGACGACCGTTTCTATGAACGGATGATTCCACTGGCCGACGATTTGTATGACGTCCATCTCGAAACTTTGCGTAAGGAAGGGTTAATCTAATGGCGCGAAATTTCCGTGAACTTGAAGCCGGGATGCGTCCCGAATCGCTCGCGCGTGCCAAGTCTCATGCCGAGGAAATGATGGCCGACATGCTGCTGGGCGAGATCCGCAAAGCGGTCGGCCTGACGCAAGAAGATTTGGCGGAATCCCTCGGCATCAAGCAACCAACACTGTCGCGGTTGGAATCGCAAGGCGACATGCAAATCAGCACGCTCCGGCGGCTGATCCAGGCGCTGGGTGGAGAACTGGAAATCATCGCCCGCCTACCCGGCGGCGTGATCCGTTTGACCCAGTTCGAGGATGCCGCATGACACGAGCATGACGTCGTCCTGCTGTGCGTGACTCAAGGCGATTCGTCCCCCTGTCGCAAAGAGCGAATCATGTTCGGAAGTCTGAAGTGAGTCGGCGAGTTCTTGTTGAAAAAGGCGGCAAAACCGAAAACCAAACCGGACCCCGGCGAAGCCCTTCCACATCATTTGTCGTTGAACCTTCTTTGAGACGTTATCATGACGACCGCCGATGCTGCCACGGTCCACGGCACCTTCGAGTACATCGAAGCGAAGATCCGTCGCGATGCCGTGGGAACTGCATTCGGTGGCGACTTCGAGTGGCTGTGCCAGTGGTTCTTGGAAAACGCTCCCCGGTATCGAGGCCAGTTCGACAAAATCTGGTTGTGGAAAGACTGGCCGGATCGTTGGGGGACCGATGCAGGAATTGACATCGTCGCTCGTACGCGGTCGGGCGAGTTGTGGGCCATCCAGGCCAAGGCAGATCATCCTGACCGAGCGATCCCCAAGCGTGAAATTGACTCGTTCCTATCCGAATCGAACCGCCCGCAGTTCGCCTATCGATTGCTCATGGCCACGACGGACGCCATTGGAGCCACTGCGCGCCGGACGCTTCACGGCCAAGAGAAGCCGGTGGGGCTGGTTTTGCGAGGTCATTTCCTGACGGAAGAAGTCCAGTGGCCGGTTCAGATTGGAGCATCTGCGGCGCGGCTGCCTCGGTGGAACGCACGGCCTCACCAAGCGACTGCGATTGACGCCGTGGTCGACGGTTTTCGAGACCATGACCGAGGCCGACTCATCATGGCCTGCGGCACGGGCAAGACGCTCACAGCACTGTGGATCGCCGAGCGGTTGCAGAGTTCTCTCTCGCTGGTCCTCGTCCCGTCGCTGTCGTTGGTGCAGCAGAACCTTGCCGAGTGGGGACGCCACTCGACCGAAGACTTCGACACGCTCGTCGTCTGTTCTGACGAATCGGTTTTGCAGAGCAAGGCAGACACCGCAATTCAATCGACGGTCGATCTCGGCGTGAAGGTCACGACCGACCCTGCGGAGATTCGGCACTTCCTCGGCCAGCGTCGGAAACGCCCGGCCGTCGTGTTTGCCACGTACCAGTCGTCCGACCGCATCGCCGCCGCGCAGGCGGGCAAGAGGATGCCATTCGATCTGGTGATCTGTGACGAAGCCCATCGTCTCGCCGGACACGCCGAAGGTTTGTTCGCGACTGTCCTGGATGACAAAAAGATCAAGGCTCGCAAACGGCTGTTCATGACCGCCACGCCGCGCTACTTCAAGGAGCACGTCAAGCTGCGGGCGGCTGAACTGGAATTTGAACTCGTCTCGATGGACGACGAACACGTCTTCGGTCCCGA
>JBDNIG010000218.1:0-2607 GCA_041688415.1 Rhodopirellula sp.
AGGTAGTTTTCTGGAGCGGGACATCCGATCCAGGGTGGCTGGCTTCCTGCCGGAAGGTTTTTCGCATTACGGTGCATTCCGAAACGGAAGGGGTGCGATCGTTGGGCGTTTCGCAGATCGCGTTGGCGCGGTTTCTGAACATGTCGATGAAGATGAGTAAACGGTGCGGATCATACTTTGCCCGGCAACGGTATGCCGAGGTCCTTGCAGATCGCGCGAGCCGTCGTTTCTTTGATCTCGTTGTGTCGTGGAACGGCAGACCGGCGGGTATTATCACTGTTGCACCAGAAGGAATGCCGTCCCCCTTCTCGCAATAGGCGACAACCGTGGTCGGTCATGTGGCGCAAAAGGTCACGCCGTTTCATGCCGTTACGCTCACACGCTCACTGGTATCGGCGGCGGCACCGGCGGCAGCTTCGCGGTTGAGTTTGAGCATGTCGCTGAGGGCTTCGTGAATAGAAACAAGCAGTTCCGCACGCGTGCGTTCCTGGCAGTTGACGCCGGGGATTTCTTCTACCCAGCCGACCCACCAGTCCCCGTCTTGCTGAACGATTGCGGTATAGTTGTTCATGTCGAGTATGCCATGCCTTAGGCTTCGATTTGAGAGAGTTTTAGCATGCACTATTGTAGACAAATCCACGTAAAATGAACACACCTTCAACGTCCACCGATTTTTTCCGCCACGTCCGCCGGCGACGCCAACGATCTACGCTTACGCCAGCACGCATCCGGATCATGCGGGGCTGCTGAAGGTCGGTTGCACCGAACGCATTGTCGCGGACCGGATCGCGGAGCAGGTTCCCTCGGGAATGAATCCGTACCGCATCGAATTGATCGAGCCTGCGATGCGTCCAGACGGCTCCGCCTTCACCGACCACGACGTCCACCGGCATTTGCGAGCGAGGGTGATCAAGAACCCGACGCACGAATGGTTCAAGCGCAGCGTCCAGCAAGTCCGCGCGGCGGTCGTCGCGGTCCGCCCGCGCTCCGCCAACCTCGAAGACCGCACGCAAACGTTTGGACTGCGTCCGGAACAGCGCGAAGCGGTCGACTTAACGGCGGACTATTTCCGCAGGGCGCTCACGGATCAACCGGGACACACGCCGCACTTTCTGTGGAACGCGAAGGAGTTGGAAGGAGTTGGGGGAAGGAGTCGGGGCCATCCACTTTTGGCTGGAAATCTGGCAGAATCGCAGGCTGTGTGTCTTCCTTACCCACTGTATTTCGAGATGACCCTGCTACATCTCCGTGGGTGGCCCCCAGATTTCCCCCCTCGCTCTAAATCCGCATCAATGGCGTATAGCGGGGGAACCAGCGGGCTTTTAAAAAAAATGACGCGGAACCGTGTCACAATACGGCAAATAGCGAGGTCACGCAATTTCATAGCTGTACGGAAAAGTGGGTGGCTCCAGATTTCGCCTCTGCAAGTGCGATTATACAGGTGACCGACCACCACCTCATTGGGACCAAAGACTTCGCTACGTACCGACCGAGCCATCTCGCACCTCCGCAAACAACCACGGAATCTGCAAATTCATTTCAATCAGCATGCCGCTCTCAAGTAGTGCAGCCAAACTGCTCGATATCATGCTCTGTCCCCGCGCTTGCTTTTCGTTTTCAACAACGCTACAACGTCGCCGCCAGTCGAGCAAGAAACCAGATGTGGGTGGTTCATTCGCTCAACGCAGATACCGACTTAAAAACGGGTGATTTGAGAAAACGGTTGATCGAACACGCTCGCGATCCGAAAGCGGTTACCCGGAATATTGCAGGAGCCGCAGCCCGAGCCGAGTCACCGTTTGAAGAAGCGGTCATCAAACGGCTGATTGTCAAACAATACGAAGTTCGGCCTCAATGGAAGGTCGGGCGATATCGAATCGACATGGTCGTCCAAGACGGATCACGTCGTCTGGCGGTGGAATGCGATGGCGATCGTTATCACGGCCCTGAAAAGATGGCCGATGACATGAACCGCCAAGCAATCTTGGAGCGTCTCGGCTGGAAATTTCATCGTATTCGCGGAACCGAGTTCTTTCGAGATCCCGACGCCGCGATGAATCGCCTGTTCGCTCGACTTGGCGAACTGAACATCCAACCGAGTGCCAAAACGGACACCAAAATCGCCCAAACCGATTCCGAAAGTCTGACTGATCATTTGATTCGCCGTGCGGCTGAAATTCGACGATCCTGGGACGATCCGGAGGGCGAAAGCGTGCCCGATTTGCTTCGCTTTCATCCTGAAGCCAATGATGTTTCAGACGGTTCAATCATCGAGCAAGACGAGCCCGTAGTTGATGAACCTAGCGCTGAAATCTCGCTAGAAGAGGAAGTGATTGACGACGCTGGTCCCGCTCAAGCCCAACTCCCTTTCGAAGAACCTGAAGATGTCACCTCCGACGTACCGCTCGAAGCGACTGTTCCGCTCGAATACCTGGATCGTACTGAATCCCAAATTGTCAATTTGCTTCGGGTGTGACCGGCAACCCGCCGACAAGCTGGGTGGTCTGGGGCGATGAGTCAAACTCGGCGGTGGTGGCGGACTGCGGCAAACACGGGGAAACACAAAATCAACATATCAAGGAATTTTGCAGATTACATTGGTTGAGG
>JBDNIG010000219.1:0-4151 GCA_041688415.1 Rhodopirellula sp.
CCGTCGTGAGAAATCAGCGCGGACTCAGCTCAGACGGGCGGAGCCGTCTGGCTACAATTGTCGACCGACGGCTCCGCCCGTCGTGAGGAATCAGCGCGGACTCAGCTCAGACGGGCGGAGCCGTCTGGCTACAATTGTCGACCGACGGCTCCGCCCGTCGTGAGGAATCAGCGCGGACTCAGCTCAGACGGGCGGAGCCGTCTGGCTACAATTGCCGACCGACGGCTCCGCCCGTCGTGAGCCTCCCCACCGCCGCCTTCTGCAACCGCAACCGACCTCAGGTTCATCAACCAGCCCCTCTCGGGACTCCGGTTGGAACAAAATCTGCGTAAATCTTACGAGGCTGGTGGCGGTGGAGGTGGTGGCGTGGCCGAACTGAGTAGGCCCGCCAGTGCCGACACCGTGGCGGCGGGTGACCACGCTGCCATGCCAGCGGCCCACACCATCGTTTGACCGTTGACTTCGCCGCTGGCAATTCCCGAGCGAATCTGGTCACTCGAGAACGGTCCTTTGGTCTGGCCACCGTCGGCCACGTACCAGGCTTCGGCGGGCGGTGGCGGCGGGGCGGCTGAACCCGCTGCTGCACCGGCGCCCATACCGGGCATCATGCGGCTGGCCATCGCCATTCCAAGGCCGAGGCCGAGGCCTTCCGAAGCACCGCCGCCGCCGCCACTCTCGGCAGCCGACGTCATGGCCTGACCCATCTGATATTGTTGGTACCGGTTCATGTCGCCGAGCACGCCCATGCTCGTTCGCGTGTCGAGCGCCTTCTCGACGGATTCCGGAAACGAGATGTTGACGATGAATAATTGGGGGCAATCCAGTCCATACTCGTCATCAATCCGCTCGACAACTTTTTCACGCACCTTGCCGGCGAGTTCTTCGTAGTTGCTCGCCAGGTCCAGTGCCGCGATTTGGGAACTACCGATCAAATCAGCAAAGGTACTTTGAATCACCGAGCGCATCAGCGTATTGACATCATCGGCGCCGAACTCGCCATTGGTACCGACCACCTCTTGCAGGAGCGCCTTCGGTTCGACCGCCTTGAGCGTGTAGGTGCCGAACGCGCGAATGCGAATCGGGCCGAACTCGGGATCACGCAACATGATCGGATTGGGAGTCCCCCATTTCAAATCGGTCAGTTGCCGCGTGCTGACAAAGTACACCTCGGCTTTGAAGGGACTTTCGAAGCCATACTTCCAGCTCTGCAGAGTCGTCATCACCGGCATGTTGGCGGTTGTTAGCTCAAAATGACCCGGCGGATAAACATCGGCAATCTCACCCTGATAAACGAATACGGCGACCTGGCCCGGCCGCACGATCAACTGGGCACCGTTTTTAATCTCATTGCCATGCCGCGGAAATCGCCACATCAGGGTGCGGTGCGAGTCGTCGATCCATTCAATGATATCGATCAACTCAGACCGAATCATGTCAAACAATCCCATGTGGATTCCTTCATTGAGGTGGTGTCAGGGGGCAAGACCAGCGTGATCCGAAAAGGGTCGGTTTGCGTGCCGATGAGTATAAAGCATGCACGTCGTTTTGGGGACGTGCGGGCGAATTTCAAATGGCTCCGGCCATGTCGGTGAGCTGGATGTTGGCGCGGGTTTGCTCTTTCTCGAGGTACGCACGACCGAATTTCACGTTGACGTGGTCCCACGGCAGTTTGTCGAGCAGCTCATATTTCTGATGCACGATGGAGTCGACGTCCAACCCGGCATCGGCAATGGCGGTCCACCACCGCTCGGGGTCGAGATGCTCGGTCCAGCCGTCCATGCGGGCACCTCGCTCCCAGGCGAGCCGGATGGCCTGCCCCGTCCGTCGGTCACCTCGGCTGAGGAGGCCTTCGAGCAGACTGGTCTCGATATCGTGGCACTTGATATTGACGCTGCGAATTTGCCGGCGGCTATACAGATACTTGTGGGCCCACTGAAAATACTCGCGCGATTGCATCCCGTTCCACTGGTACGGCGTGTGCGCCTTCGGTACGAAATTGGAAACGCTCGCGGTCACCCGGGCGTTACGACCGTTGACCTCCTTGCCGAGCGTGGCGATTGTTTCGGCGAGGTCGACGATGCCGTCCAAGTCGACTTGCCGTTCGCCGGGCAGGCCGCACATGAAGTACAATTTGACACTCTCAAATCCGTTTTCAAATGCGGCCCGGCAGCCGTCAATGAGATCGCTGTTCTTGATCTTTTTCCGGATCTGTTGGCGCATGTCGTCGCGTGCAACTTCTGGCGCGAGCGTCAGGGAACGACGTCGATCGCTGCCGATCAGTTCCGGCAGGCTGCGCAACTGATCGTTGACCCGGAGACTCGGCACGGTGATGTTGACGCCGAGTGGACGAAAGACTTCGTGTAGACGACGGATCAAGGCTTCGAAATGCGGATAATCGCTGCTCGAAAGCGACAGCACACTGATTTCGTTGTATCCGGTGTTGCGATAACTTTCCAACGCCGCATCGACGATCGTGTCGACTTCGCGAATCCGCAGCGGTCGCTTGATCACCGTGCTCTGACAGAACCGGCACAGGTGGGGACAGCCGCGCATGATCTCGATGGCAATACGATCATGGACACACTTGACATACGGCACGATCGGGGCCGTCGGTAACGCAATGCCATCGAGATCAGGGATCACGCTCGGAGCGATCGTTTCGGGAACATCGTCGCGGGTGCGCGTGACTGCGGCGATGCGGTCATCGACGTACTCGGGTGCGTAGAACCGGGGAACGTAGGCGAATTCCAAGCTCGCAGCAATTTTTGCCAACGCGTCGCTGCGCTGCTGACGACCGGCGGCGCCGCCGGCAAAGGTGCCGTCGTCACGACGGGCAGCGTCGCGTAGGTCCAGCCACGCGTCGCAGATCGCGGGCAGGGCGGGTTCGCCATCGCCGGTGATCATCACGTCAAAGTAATCCGCCATCGGCTCCGGATTTTGACAGCAAGGGCCGCCGGCAACGAGCAAGGGATCGGCCATGGTGCGATCTTCGGCGAGCAAAGGGATGCCGCCCAAGTCAATCATCGTCAACACGTTGGGGGAACTGATTTCGTACTGCAGCGACAGCCCGATCACGTCGAACTCGCTCAGCGGTGTGAAGGTTTCGAGCGTGTAGAGCGGCACCTCGTGCTCGCGGAGTTTCGCTTCCATGTCCGGCCAAGGTGTAAACACGCGTTCGGCGCACCAGTCCTCGCGGCGGTTGATCAGCGAATACAGCACCTGCAACCCATGGTGACTCATGCCGATCGTGTAGGCATCGGGAAACCCGATCGCCAATCGCCCGCGCACGCCCGAGTGATCCTTGACCACGATATTGCGCTCCCCGCCAACGTATTGGGCAGGCATCTGAACGTACGGCAAGATGCGTGATTCGAGCTTGCGCTTGAGTGCGTGATTGATCATGACAGTCCGTTGGGAGAAGGGCCGCGAATTATCGATTCGTTTGACAACAGGAAACGGTCAAACAATGCAAACCAACACTTCACCCCCCCCCCCCCCGGAGGCTGTTGAAACACTTAAATACGGACAATGGAATGCAAGAATACAAGCCTGACGCGCAAGCGAGTGACCTGCGTCCTTCCCTCGCTTGCGCGCCGGGCTTGTATTTCAACAGTCTCCGACGGGGGGGCTTGGTTTCTAGCCCGAAGTGATTGACGAATGCGGTCGGATAGAGTCTAGGATAAGGGTTTCGTGCGATAACAACTACCGCCGAGATGCCCCAGGTACCATGGCTTCCTGGCAGCATACACGACAAACCCGAACCCGGAGTGATGATGAGCGAGTACGAGAGCGTGGGGAAAGTGAGTGATTTCGTAGACAATGTGGGACGCGCCGTCACGGTGAAAGATCGCATGGTGGCGGTCTTTCGCAAAGGCGACGAGTGGTTCGCGATCGACGACATGTGCCCGCACATGGGAGCGTCACTCGCCGAAGGCTACGTCGAAGAAAATACGGTCACCTGCCCGTGGCACGCGTGGCGATTTTGCATCGTCGATGGGACGTGGGAGGATAATCCGCGGACGAAAGTGGATTGTTTCGATATCAAGGTGGAGGACGACGAAGTCTGGGTACGTGCAAAAAACAGCGAGTGATTAGCGGTACTGTTCGTGGCAATTGGCGCACGATTGGGTGATCGCACCGACCTCGCCCCG
>JBDNIG010000220.1:0-4613 GCA_041688415.1 Rhodopirellula sp.
CAGGCCATCTCGCCGATTTCCGGACAGACACTAGCTACCGCTTCCGCTAGCGAATTCTCCCAACTTACGACGATGGCAATGCGACGCAAACCCCCTGTCCGAAAACTCATTGTTGCAAAATCACCTGAGCCGGAGCGACTGGAGGTTTCGGCCGAGGACCTGGAGGTTCTTGATTTCCTCATGGATGACGATCAATCTCCCCCAACGGACTTGGAGATTCTCGATTTCCTCATGGATGACGATCAATCTCCCCCAACGTCCTGATTTCGTTTGTATCGTCATATCCCACACTCCAACAATTCCCGTTTCCAACCAACGGATAACCAATAAAGATTTGACTTCGCGTAAAAGCAGCGGTTGGGTCACCCCTATTTTAGCTTTGCTTCGGCGCTCGCAACATCAATCGCGATCGATCGCCTAACCCCTCGACGCGCGAGACATCCCAGCAAGGTGTTGAACCGTGATCGACCGCAGAAACTTTGAGGACAAGTGTGGTTCGTTCCGCGGAGCGTCAACTACGCAAAGCCTTCGTCGACGCACCGCTCCACTCAGGGCGCTCCGTGTGCTTCGCTACGGCAGAGCATGGTCTGCGTAAAAACTCCGACCACGCACTGCCTCCGCTCGCATCCGACCCGGTGCCAAGGATAGCCGACGCATCGCCCATGCCATCTCGCACAGCGGTAAGAACGTCGCTCGACCCTTACTTCGTCCCTTATGCGACCATCGACTCGACACTCAACGCGGGGCTTGGGCATTGGGCGACCAACTCGGAATGCAATGTCTCTCGGTCGCGGTCGCGGGACTTCGTGCGGGACTGCAACCGTCCGCGGCTAAGAACGTTTCTCACTAAAATGCGTTCCGCATCCTGCTACACACTGTCCTATCGGCATCCCGCATCGTACGCAAACGGACCGTCTGGGCTGCGAGGTGGACACTTCCACGAGGTGCAACACGAATCGACAACCAGAACATGGCGGTACGCTGACGCCCCGTTTGCACGCTCGCTTTGCCTCGGTCGCGTCGCGAGGCTCATCAACGCTATCGCGTCGCTGATCCACGGCTGCGGCATCCTGCCTTGCCTACGCGTCGCGACTGCCCTTCGGGTGCGTCGCTGCGCTCGCATCGCCGTGAATCGGCCTCGCACCAACGGGACCGCACGGCACGCAATACGGCCCACGTTGGTGCGTCCATGCCGATTCACGTCGACCGCATCCTTGCGGCCCAGGGCGTCATGGGGCGGCGTCCATGCCGCCGCCGGGGTTCATGCTCGACGCTGACGCGTATGGTGGGCGGTAACGGTGTCTTGGTCGCGATGGTTAACCCGTCGATAATGGAAACCACTTTGCGCGACCGCCAAGAAGGGAACCCGCGATTGCTCACGCTCTCGCTGTCCAGACGTCCGTGGCCACGACTGCCACCGCACACCGGTGACACGTTTGGTCATGCCTAACGCTATCGCGGTTTGGGCGTGCGCCGAGTCTTGGGCGGGACTGCAACGGGCGACGCAATGGACAGCCGTTTGCCCGCCCGCATTCGCTATCGCTCAATCGTTTGGAGGTTGGTTGGACGCGCAGCCACCCGTCAACGCAAGTGCCAACCGCTCCACGGCCTCGGACTATCACAGAGGTAGACCACCATCGGTATCGGTGCCCTCGGGTGGGATCTCATTGGATGTCGGACGCTCAGCCAGTCCGCTCTCGTTCCCTGTCCCGCTCACTGACGCGTCGACGTGCTGCCATGACTTGTTTGCCGCGTTCGCTACTCAGGACTCACCAGCGAAGCGATAGCGGCTTGCCTTCGAACCAGGCGGCCCTTTCTTGCCACGAGTGACCAGTTCAAGCGTTCCATCGTCAACCCACGAGTTGAGTACTCGACTTGCTTGTGTGTGCACCACGAACCCTGCCAAGTCAGCAGCTTTGCGACAACTTAGATAGAACACGCCATCGGCACTGACGCGCGACAACTCGACAACCAGCTTTGCCAGTCGCACGCTTGCACAATCCTCGTCAAGATCAGCGACAAATTCCGGTTGACTCATCGCCAGTGCATCCTCCATCACGCTTGCCAATAGTGGTTCCCCCGTGTCAGGTTTCTTGACGTTGCGAATTGCGTGCATCATATCGGCGATGGTCACCCCTGGGTCGAGCGTTCCGATGGTCGACTTCGCTTCATCGTACCACGCTAGCGCGTAGCGTCTGACGATCGTGTCGGACGGCTGCCCGCCCAAGATTCCCACGACGCGCCGCGCAAACCTGAAAACGCCATCGTTCCGCCCACCCACTCCGATCGGCACCGTTTCGCTGATCGCTCCCACAATCTCCTCGTGCTTGTCCGGTGTTACAGAGACTACAGAGATGACAGAAGACATGACCTCTGTAGTCTCTGTCGTCTCTGTAACATTCCCCCCATCGGACCAGTCAGCAGTCAAACCGGTGACAGAGAGCGATTCTTGGCGGCCAACTTGCTGCGGGTTTGGTGGACGAATCCAGCGATACCGGCCCCCGTCGGGATGAACGGACGGCGCAACCAGAACATAGTTTCCATTGCTGCGGATTTCCCCATCACGGTATTTGAGTGACTTCTGGCTTCCCGCCAATCGCACGAAAACATGAAAGCCTCGTGCCGTTTGCGCAGTCGGAAGTGATCGAGCGAAGTCGGGGTGCGCGGCCGCCCAGCGGTGATATGCGTTCGCGTCGTCGAAGTCACGACAGACCCAGCATTGGCTCACGTCGCCCAGAACGACGCCTAAACCGTGTCCCTCACCAATCCAGCCCAGAATATCGCCCATCGTTGCACGAGTCTCCTGACGCTCTTTCCATTCGCTCTCGGCGGGCTTCTTGGTCCCATTGCGAATCGGTAATACCGACCAGCCCAGAACGACATACACACGTGCTAATTGTGCTGGGCTGTGGTCGACGATTGTGGTATCATTCAGTTTGCGTTTTGGGGGTTGCAGATGGTTGCTCATCGGCTTCCCCTTTTTTCGTTTCGGTGCATCACCATTGCTCCGCAGCTTCATGGATTCTACGGAAGCTTTCGTGAATGACCTTGTGCCATTCCTTGCGAGGTCTCGCCACATTTAGATCATCCGCCATCCGCATCATTGCCGCGTTGTGCGACTTGATACCGGTCTTGAGGTGCGAGATCGTCTCGTGCGTTATCGGGGCAGATTTGGGTGGAAACGTTTCCACTTTTGGGTCCGGTGTCCGCTCGGGCTGGATGTCACTGGGTGTCGCCAGTATCTCCTTGTCCGCCTTCGACAGTCCACCCTGGTCGCTGTAGGCCAGGAATCCATTGCCCCGGCATTTCTCGCAGCCATCGCCATCGCAGCGCGGGCAGGCCGTCCAGTAGGCCGCGTTGACGAATAGTCGTTTTATTGATTTGAAATCAATCTCAACTTCCTGAACGGACAGTCGCGGCCAATCCTCATCTTTGATTTGGCTGATCACTTCCCTCCGGCATTTGTCGATCGCCCGCCCAATCGCGCCACCGATGACCGTGGTTGTTTGCACCGATCGCAGCGACTCAGGGACGGGGCGCCCGAGACCGTCATGCACGATTGACGCGCCGGTATGCTCGGGTGGTTGCGCCTCACTGGGTGGAACTTGTTCCATTTTCGGCTCCGCAACTTGCTCCTCACTGGATGGAAACGTTTCCACTTTCGGCACGTCGCTGGATGGAAACGTTTCCACTTCGGTTTCGTCCGGATCATCGATGTACTCCGGGCTGGGTGGAAACGTTTCCACTTCGAGCTCCGGTTCAGGCGAGCGGATTTGATTCACGTACGTGTGACTGAGTTTGCAGGCCTTGGCAATTTGTCGAGCCGACCAATCAGGCCACGTCGCCAACGCCAGTTCCACCGCACGACGCTTGTCGGAATTGCTTCGGGGCAGACCGTGGTTCGCATTTGCTCCTACGGCGGCACGAATGCAATCCTCCTCAGACTCGCCTGGTTGCTCATCTGCCGGGATCGTTTCCATCCCAAGACGCTTGGCGACTTCCAGCCTGTGGTGTCCGTCAATCAAATAGCCGCCCACCATCTGAATCGGCGGGAACGGCCACGGGTTGCCCTCGTCTGCCGCTTCTTCTGCTGATCGCAGGTATTCGGCCACGGTTCCCGCATCGAGCGTTACGCGCGATTGTAGGGCGGATTCGACTATGATTCTGTCGAGAGGGATGTTGCTCACTTAGCACTCTCGCTCATCGGACGGGCGCCGATCGTCTTGGCAGTGCGGGCGACGATAAATCTGTTTATCGCTTGGCGCGAGGTGAGTAGATTTGCGCCGCCAATGCGGACCGCCTCAAGTCGGACGCCACCGACACCGCGATGAATCCACCGCGTCATGGTGGCTTTGTCGGGACGCTTGCCAGTGAGTTTGGAAAGCTCCTTGCGGGCGTCAGCGAGGGTTAGAACGTCCTCACTGAGAATCTGAGATACAACCGTTTCAGCGGTCGCTTGGGTAATTGGCACTGCGATACTCCTGTGCGCGGCTTGGTGAAAACACAACGCAGGGAAGTATCAGGGGGTTGAGAGAGGTGAAACGCTTGTGACGCCTATTTGACGCCTAAACCTCTTATGTCGCTTAGATGTCTCGTTTGTCGAAGTACCAGCG
>JBDNIG010000221.1:0-15186 GCA_041688415.1 Rhodopirellula sp.
GGCGACCAGACCATCACGGAACCAGAATTCGTTTTTTAACGCAGAGGCGCAGAGTTTCTATTCTGATCGAACTTCTTTTCTCTGCGCTCTCTGCGCCTCTGCGTTTCAACTCTTACACAGGAAAGACAAACAAATGAACCAAGACCCACGAACCAAAGCAATCATTGGTGCTGCCATCGAAGTCCATCGCCGTCTTGGACCTGGTTTATTGGAAACAGCATACCGAAAGTGCTTGGCGTATGAGTTACGCAAACGTGGGCATGACGTCGTCGAAGAGGAGCCGATTCCCGTGATCTACGATGACTTACACATGGAATGCGGTTTTCGAGCGGACTTGATCGTCGACGGTGAGATTATTGTTGAGCTGAAGGCAAAGTCGGCAATTCACCCGATTGACAAAGCTCAACTCCTGTCGCATTTGCGTTTGAGCAGCAAGCATGTCGGTCTCTTGATCAATTTTCACGAAGTCAAGTTGATCGACGGATTGACCAGAATTGTTAACGACTACCAACAACCGTAAATGGACGCCGATTATTGAAACGCCGAGGCGCAGAGAGCGCAGAGTTCAGGCGTGGGTTTATTCTCATCTCTGCGTTTCAAGTCTCATTTTACCCGCCAAGAAATCATAACGAAAACAATAACAATGGCTAAATCAAAATTGCCTTGGAAACGCTGGCACGAAGTGGTCCAGATTCGCAAAGATTTGGAAAGCGGGGATCTTCCCCTGCACCTGTTTGCCGCCGACCTGTACGAGGTCATGATGCAAAACGGTAAACGCCCAATATATGAGAACGCAGACGAATTCTTTGCGCTGACGTATCCGACGCACAACCTGCGGTCGCTGGTACGCGATGTGGTGCTGCGTTTGGCAGGGAAAAACGACAAGGCCGTTCGGCAGCTTGAACTGAACTATGGGGGGGGCAAGACGCACACGCTGATCACGATGCGGCACCTTGTCCACGATCCGGCCAATCTCCCAGAGGTTCCGGCAGTTGCGGAGTTCGTTCAGCACATCGGCCAAGATCCTCCGAAGACTCGCGTAGCGGCATTGTGTTTCGACAAAGTGGACGTGGAGACGGGCTGTGACGTGCGTGCGCCGGATGGTTCGGTCCGCCGGCTGCGAGAGCCGTGGAGCTTGCTGGCGTACCAAATTGCGGGCGACGAGGGGCTGAAATTGCTTCATGCCGAGGGCAAAGCCGAGGAACGCAGGACTCCACCGGCTGAAAACGTGCTGACGGATTTGTTGTCGTTGCCTCTGACAGAAGACATGGGAACGTTGCTTCTGCTGGACGAGGTGCTGCTGTACGCGAAGGTTCGCGTACACGACGAACCAGGTTGGTTGAATATTCTGATTCCGTTCTTTCAGTGTTTGACGCAGGCGGCAACCAAGGTTGAGCGATGCTGCATCGTGGTTTCGTTGCTGTCGAGTGAACCGAAGGATCAGGCCGATACGTTGGGGAAGAATATCGTGTCGGCTCTCAACGATGTCTTTCAGCGGCAACGAGAAGAGGCGGTGCAGCCAGTCGAAAAGGATGACGTGGCCGAAGTGCTCAGGCGGCGGTTGTTCGATCCGGCGTCGATTGAGCACAAGGGAACGTGGCCGACTCATGTGATTGCGGCACTCAAAGGCATCAACGCTCTCGACGACCAAACTGCTAAGACGGGCGCGGCGGCTGAGGAGAGATATCGCAAGAGCTATCCGTTTCATCCCGAGTTGACGGAAGTGTTCTACTCGAAGTGGGCGTCCGGGATCGAGCGTTTTCAAAAGACTCGTGGTGTGCTTCGGACGTTTGCGATCGCACTCAGGGAGGCGGTGAAGTGGGACGATAGTCCGTTGGTTGGAACGGCGGTGTTCTTAAACGATCCCAAGAAAGAGGGACTCTCCGAATCGGCCCGGGAATTGGTTTCGATCGCGGACACGATCGTCAGTGATGGTGCGGCAACTCGTTGGACGGGAATTATCGAAAACGAATTGACATGCGCCGCCCGAGTGCAAGAGGAGTCGGTCGGGTTGAAGTTGCGAGAGATCGAGCAGGCGGTGATGGCAACTTTCATTCATTCGCAACCGACCGGCCGAAGTGCCAAGGGCCGCGATTTGATGCTGCTAGTGGGGCCATGTCGCCCTGACAAGATTGAATATGAAAAGGGGCTGATGCAATGGTCAAGAAAGAGCTATTGGTTGGACGACAGCAATGCTCCAGCCAATGAGTCTGAACTGCGCAGCGAGTGGAAGCTCGGCAATCGACCAAACCTCAATCAAATGCAGGCGGCTGCTGCCGATGAAATCGACGACGAAATTGTGCGTGCGAGATTGCTCGAGGACATTGGCAAGCTAAAGACGCTGACCACGGGAGCCAGTGCCGCAGGGGTGAAGGTGCATACGCTGCCGACAAAGCCAAAGGATATCGAAGATGAAGGGTTTTTCCACTATGCAGTGCTTCCGCCGAGTGCCGCTTCCGAATCGGGAAAGCCGAGTGCAGAAGCGAAACGATTCCTGGACGAGACGACTGGTTCGAGTAAGCCACGCGTTCATCGTAACGCCGTGATTTTGCTGGCCCCGTCGCGCGACGGCCTAAGTGCTGCCGAGGCTCGTGTTCGCGAGTCGATGGCGTGGGAAATGGTGCGAAGTGAATTGACGCCATCGAGCGATGAAGAGAAAGAACAGAAGGGGCCGGTTGATGTCGCACGTCTGCAAACGCTGCAGATCAACATCGACAAGGCAAAGAAGAAGGTACCTGATGCAATTCGTCAGGCGTACTGCATCGTTGTGACGGTTTCGGACAAGGACGACGCTCAGGCGTTCAAACTCTCGATTAGTGACCAACATCATTTTGAAACGATCAAGAATGATGAACGCTCGCGGGTTCGTGACACTGCAATCACGGCGGATGCTTTGCTGCCGGACGGTCCGTACAACCTGTGGCAGGACGGTGATGAAAGCCGCCGAGTCAAAGATTTGGCTGGCGCGTTTGCTCAGTTGCCACACTTACCCAAGATGTTGAAGTCACAAGCAATTGTGGAAACGTTGGTCGAGGGTTGCTTGCAAGGAACCTTTGTTTTGAAGGTAACGCGTCCCGATCGAACGTTTCGGACGTGGTGGCGTGACAGGCCTGACGACACAGCACTAGGTGACGCTTCGTTGGAGTTGGTGTTGGCAGAAAAGGCGGAGCTGGGTGAAGTTTCGGCTTCGCTGCTGGCTCCGGGAATGCTTCCTGAGCTTTGGAGTGGTGAAGATATCACGGTTGACGATGTGGTTGCTTACTTCGACGGCACACGAACCGTTGAGATTGATCGAGGCGCGTACAAAGAGATGGTGTCGGTTCCTAAGGCGAGCCAAGAAGTCGTGGAAGCTTCGGCAGGTGCAGCGGTTGCGGCCGGTCATGTCTGGCTTCTGTCAGGGCCAGCGAGTCTGTGGCATGAGGATGTACCGGATGGGATTATTACCGGCGCAGCCAAGCTGCGGGGCGCACCAGACAGCGTGGCCCCTGCTGCATTGTTGCCCGCCAATCTTTCGTCGGCGTGGAAGAATGACCAAACGACGGCAATGGCGATCGCTACCTCGCTTTCGCAGCAGGCTAGTGTAACGCTGCCTTGGAAAACGGTCGAAACGGCTATCGCAGGCGCATTGACTGGACGGTTCATCGGCTTGACGGACGATTCAGCGTGGCCGTGTGACTATTCGTCGGCAGGGAAGGCCAAGTTCGCCGCAACGGAAGCCGGGCCTCCATCAGGCGGTACCGGGCCGGGTATTGGGACAAGTTACACCCCAGCGACTTCCAAGGGTCTCGATGGCGTCAGCGAAATACAAGGTTTTCGCGGAATTGCGGACTTCGAGACATTCGAGATTCAGGATCTTGCCGAAGCGGTTCCCAAGCTTCTTGAAATCAAGAACAAGTGCGACGCTCCGCTCACATTCAGAATTCAGATCGACTTCGGCGACGCCGACCACAAGCCCACGCCGGAAATCATGATGGAAATGAACGAAGCCCTCAATGAGATCAAAGAGGGGCTGACGCTGGGCTAAGTCCGGCTTCGACGCAATCGAAGAGCGTGATCGTCACGCTCTCGGAAGATACGCCGCTTTTTAATTCATGAAACACAATGAGCAACACCAAATTTAGCCAAATCAATTACACGCTTACGACACTGCTACACGGTATCGAGCTTGGCAGCATCGGGCTTCCCGATATCCAGCGTCCGTTCGTTTGGTCGAACACAAATATCCGCAATCTGTTTGATCCGATGTATCGCGGCTATCGTCTCTCCTTGGGACGGACAACACGTCCCACAGTCGCACCTTGTTGTTGATGAGCTTTGCCCACCTGCTCCAGGACGAGATAGAAGGCCAGTTCGGCGGCCGACAGAAAGTTGTCGCGGAGTCGGCGCGGGAGGCTTGATCCGTATTGGCCCGATTCTCTGTTGTCGGGTGAAACCCCGACCAATTTTAGAAAGAAGCCAAGACAACCACTCCGTTCTGGATTGTTGGCCATCATTCCGCTTCCTCCTCGACGCGAAGAGCGAAAACCTCATCGTCGCCGATTGCGATAGAGTAATCCTCGGTGATGAACGTTCCAATGGATTGAACAGTTTTGTAATACTCGCTCCGAATCCAAAAGACGGCCTGAGATTTAGGAGGACGACCTACTGCTCCCCATTTCCCGTCTAAGAAAGTGAGCGTTCCGCGAAATACCAGTAGCTTTCGGGTTTGCAAGGATCCGGCTTCGTCTCGCGACATCGGGATGGCCAGCGGCTGTGTCGTCGAGATGTTGAACGGCATCCTTGCCGATGGTTTGTACTTGCGAATCGGCGACTGAGTCTTGATCGACACAACGTCATTCCGCCAGTCAATAGACGCAATTCGCACTTTGTACTCCAGGATGACACCATCGAATTTAACATGGATTTCCTCACGCAGCTTTGCCAGCGAATCCTCCTGATCCAGTTTCGTATTGCCAACTGGAACACGCCGAGCGAGCAATTGCATCTCCTTGAAGAAGAGCTCAACCGGCATCGTTATCGGCTCGGCCGCTGTCGGTGTTTCACCCGCCGACGCAGCCTGTGTAGCCAGCAGGACCGCGACTATGATCCAAACGATGTTCAATTGCATTTTCAAATTCACAATTCGCATGTTTTACCCTCAATGCCTCAGACGTTGTGTTACCTTTGAATGGCAATCCTAGCAAATCGAGCAGTGACTTGGGAATTTGCACCTGAGTGTCGTCGTTCATTTTCAATATTCGCACTGGTGATTCGCCAACTCGCGTTTGACCGACGATTACCAAGCCTCTCGTCGCGGAGGAACGGTTCACAGCGAAGTCACCGGAGACCGCGTGAAATGTTTCGGTACCACTGTCACCATGCTTGAAGGTCGGTTGCTGCTATATCTCACATCAACCGATACGTGATTTTCAATTAGCCCAGATTCGTATTCTCACGTTCCGCCTTGCCGCATTCGCAAAGAAATTGATCCAAGAACGTCTGCATGAATGCCTCGCGATCTTCGGCCATCCGACGGCCGGCATCCGTGTTCATTAACGACTTCAGCTTGAACAGCTTGTCGTGGAAGTGGCCAACACCCGTTTTCGCCTCGTCGGCATCGGCCAAGTAGAACGGCTGCCCAAACGCGGCCCCGTACTCGATGGTTCGAACAATCCCGATCGCTCCCAGAGCGTCCAGCCGATCGGCATCCTGAACGACTTGCCCTTCGAGCGACAAAGGATCGGCCGATTCCGTTTTACGAAACGATAGGTTGTCGACGATGTGAGCAACATGCTCGATCACGTCGTCGGCCACACCCAGTTCACCGAGTATCTCGCGAGCAAACTCGGCACTCCGCTCCACGCCGTCATGAAACTTGGCATCGCCGACGTCATGGCACAGTGCCGCCAACTCGACGATCCCCAAGTCACCACCAGCCTCCCCCTGAATCATCCGAGCCGAGACGAGCACCCGGAGAACATGGTCCATCCCGTGACCTGCCCCTTGCCCGTCCATCCGTTCTCGCACGACCGCTTCGACACGTTCAATCATTCGGGCGTTCTCATTCATCATTTGCATTTTGCTGATCGGTTTTCGGTGACAGATTCCTACGGATCAAGCACGAATTCATGCCAATATGTTTGCATCCGTGAATATCCGTGTCGATCCGTGGCGTGCCTTCCCGCCAGGCACCACCTTGACGAAGCCCGGCAGAAACGCTGCCTTGTCTTCGTGAGCCACCTCACGCAGAACCGCAAGAACTTGTTTCGCGGTCACGTCAGAAAAGAGTCCTTGTGAAAGTTACGAAAACCATCTACCAATCGCTACGATCATACTGAACGGGTGCCTCGCCTGATGTTTCTGTGACCTGCGATGTCGTGACTTCACTCGCACTCGTTTCGCCCACTGATTCAAGGGTCACTTTGAACCGCCAATCGTCGCCGAAGTCGTAGTGGAAAACCATCGAATCTCCGATTAACAGCGGCACATCGCCGATTCGCATTTCCTCCGCGAAGAAATCAGCGTCGTCAATGTAGGGTCTGACGATTGCCATCGTGCTGCCCTTCGTATTGCGTAGCTCAAACTGGTACAGATGTTCTTGGTCAAATTGGTATGCAGCTAGAATCGTATCGGCAAGCAGTTCGAGCTTGACATTAGCCGGAGCGACAATTCGCCGCCAAATTCGACCAATCGAGACTTTGAATACGTGCAGGCCTTCACGAAACTCTGCGGATGGTTGGATGAGCATTGCCTTCCAATCAGGGAAGTATTTTTGCAACTTCGCTTGAAGTGCGGCCGGCGTCTCACCTTCGGGCGATTCAAACTGACATGACGCGATAAACATCGCGTCGCCAAAATCGGTGCGTTGGATCTCTCGCACGTTGGCGGCCTTACCCGGTTTCGACTTCGCCTCATAGCTCATTCGAATCCAGCCGAATTGATGCATTAGGCTGACTGCGACCGATGCCTCGACCCTCGAACGGTCGTCGTTGAGAACCGTTGTTCGATCGGGCAATCGCAGGTAGGCGTCACGCACATCACTGAGAATCCCCACATTCCAACTGCTTTGCGCGCCAACGCAATCCCAAGTCGTTTCATATAACCAAGATGCCATCAGCGAGAAGTAACGTTCCGTTGAATTCATCGAAAGCCATTGCTCCTTCATCGCAGGATCAATGAGAACGACTCGTTTGGGCTTGGTCTCGCCGATGGCCATCCCCGTGCTTCGCAATATCATGAACAAGCCCATGATGGTGGGAAAGGATCGCAGTTGCGGACGCTTCAAGTCATGCGGTAACGGATCAAGGAGCGATTCGTTTAATTTGTTAAGTAGCCTTTGCGGCAAAGCGAAGTAATCACTGGTTGTCGACACCCCGTCGCCGATGACGTCAATCAGACAAGCAATGTTTGCCAAGAGTGGGCCGGGTGATTGATCACTAAACGCTTGGCCTTTGAACGAGGCCGCCCTGGTTGAAGTCAGCTTCGCCGTCAGCAGTTCTCTTGCGTCGATCATCTTCGATTCCAGTTGCATGGCCCCCGCACAACGACTTCGTTGGCGGGAAGGATTTGGATTTGGATTTCATTGGTTTTGGCAGAACCCCTCGCGTGTGCCATTCCAAGCACCGGCCAGTTCACGCCCGTCGTTTTTACAACGATCTGCGTCCGAAACGTTTGTCAGTTGATTGTTCTCAACGACTGCACCGTCACTTTCTTTACCTCGCAACAACGGGCGTGACTGGCCGAGGCATTCGATCACATCATTTGGCCGCTGCAGGTACGACCAGCTCCACGAGCTTGAGCTTTCAATGCGAAACGCGTCTACGGCATCCACACGACCTCGCGATCGTTGCTCAGCTTTTCGCCTGGGGTGCATCGTCCGTTGGTCACCTGCTCTTTGAGCAACGCGAGTAGCTCCGCAACTTTGTCGGGATATCCGGCGATCAGATTCGTTTCCTCACCGGGATCCACATCGAGATTAAAGAGTTGCATTTTCGGTAAGTCTCGCTTTCTCGCTTGATCTTCCCGGGGGGCACTCCACCCGCCACTGCCGGCGCACAAACAGAGCTTCCATGGTCCCTGGCGAATGGCGAAGGCGCCTTCAATCGAATGGCTGACCAGCGTGTCACGTGCCGATGCGTCGGCTCCCGCGAACACGGGCGAGAGGTCAAAACCATCCTCGCCACCGCGGTCCTTCCGAGGCACTCCCGCGATTGATTCCAAGGTTGGATAAATGTCGGTCAGACAGACGAGTGCGTCGGTGTTGGTACCAGCGGGGATATGGTCGGGCCAGCGCGCGATCATCGGCACGCGATGGCCACCCTCATAGATGTCCGCTTTGTATCCGCGAAAACCGCGGCTGGGGTCATGCCCGTGTTCAGCCAGGACTTCGAAATTGGCCTGCGGCGAGCAACCGTTGTCACTGGCGAAAATAAACAACGTATCTTTGTCCGCGCCCGCTTCCTTCAAGCAAGCCATCAGTTCCCCGATGTGATGATCGACCTGCATCACAAAGTCGGCGTAGGGGTTCAAGCCACTGGCGTCTTTGAACGGAGCGACAGGAACAATCGGTGTGTGGGGAGCAGGTAACGCTAGATACAGAAAGAATGGTTTGTCTGATTTCGCTGAGTCCGTATGAGATTTGACGTACGTGATGGCCTTGTCGAATAAATGCGGAAGTACCTCATCGATGACAAAGTCGGGAGCGATCGGACCTTTGCGATACCAGCCATACGGATCTTGGTTTCGCGTGACACCTTCTTCGCGTCTTGGGATGGCCGTGGCGTGTCCTGTATCGACCCATACGTAGGGCGGCATGTCGAGAGACCCGCAGTGCGCGTAGTACTGATCAAAACCATTGATATCGGGTCCGTTCGGGACGGGCTTGGAAAAGTCAATTTCTCCTCCGGTCTTGTTCCAATCCCAGCCGAGATGCCATTTGCCAATCATCGCCGCGTGATAGCCAGCATCGTGCATCAGGTGTGCGAGCGTCGGACGATCCGCAGGAATCAGGTGGTCGCTGGTGCCACTGAGAACTCCCTTCGCCAGTCGTGATCGCCAGTTGTACCTCCCCGTCAGCAATCCGTAACGCGTCGGCGTGCACACCGCACTGGGTGTATGCGCATCGTGGAACGTCATCCCCTCGTCAGCGAGTTGCTGCAGATGCGGCGTGCGAATTTGGCATTGCGGGTTGGTAGGAGAGATATCGCCAATTCCCAAGTCATCGGCGAGCACCACGATCACGTTGGGGTTTGCACCGATCCCGGTGGATGCTGTGGCAACGATCGCGACAGCGCAACAGCAAATTGCTAAAACACGCGTGAGGAAGATTTGCATGGTGGCTCCGTTTCCATCGGTTCGTTTGAGTCAATACGAGTCAACCAGCATACCAGAACTCCAACCGCAAACCGCCATCGGCTGATATTGCAGGCAGACGGCTCCGTCCGTCCGTTTACGCTGATGTGTTTTCCATTCTCACGACGGGCGGAGCCATCGATCGACAATCCCTCCGCCATTCGCTCCTCCATCAATGGAGTAACAAGGAGCGTTGTGAAAGGTTCCCCCGCACCGACTGCTTGGTATGAATCAATCAAGCCATCGGCCCCTGATGTCGACCGCGCTAGCCCCTTCGGATTATGGGGAGCACTCGGAACAGCAGCGAGCGAGGATCACGCTCAGGTGGGGAACCTTTAATCGCGGTAGTCGCATCGAACCGTGAATGAGGCGGGGCCGGCATCGAGTCGTCAGTGGACGTCATCGAAATTAGAATAAGCGAGTGACTTTTCAATGTGGAACCTGCGGCTTTGCGGCACGCTCGACCGATAGGCGGCTGGCCTGAATCAGTGGCGAGGCCGGTTGGGTAAAAATTCCCCACTGTGGACATTTGCCCCTTTGCGAAAAGCAGGGCGGGGCGGAATAATGCGTGATTTGCAGCGTCTCCCGAGTTTTTGCGTGATTGGCACAAACCGTGCTTTCAAGCATATCTGTCGACTCGCGACCATGAAAACCACAGCCATCCGACCTTATTTCCAGGCACTCCCATGCTCGAACAATCTACCACTGGCGAACGGATCACCGAACTCTCGCACGAAATTGAAAAACAGAATATACCGTTCCAAAGGATCGTCGAGCAGGTCAGTCACGTGCTCGTTGGGCAGGAACGACTCATTCACCGGATGCTCATTGGGCTGCTCGCCAACGGTCACCTGTTGATCGAAGGCGTCCCTGGATTGGCCAAGACGACCGCGGTGGCAAGCCTCGCCAAGGCGATCAGTACCGGATTTCAGCGGTTGCAGTTCACTCCCGATCTGTTGCCGGCTGACTTGATCGGCACCCAGGTGTATCGGCCTCAAGACCAAACGTTTGTCGTTCAGAAAGGGCCGATCTTTTCGAATTTGATTCTTGCCGACGAGATCAACCGCGCCCCGGCCAAGGTGCAGAGTGCGTTGCTCGAAGCGATGCAGGAACGGCAGGTCACGATTGGCTCGGAGACGTTTCCGTTGGACAAACCGTTTCTGGTAATGGCAACACAAAACCCTGTGGAACAGGAGGGCACCTATCAATTGCCCGAGGCCCAGACGGACCGGTTCATGCTGAAAGTGATCGTGGACTATCCGAACCGTGACGAGGAGATCCTGATTCTGCAAAGGATGAGCAAAACGTCGGCCAAGTTCAGTATCGAAGCGGTCACGTCACCCGCGGAGATTTTGGCCGCTCGCGATCTGATCGATGAAATCTATATCGACTCCAAAGTACAGAACTACATTGTCGATTTGGTGATGGCAACGCGGACGCCGGAAGCCTACGGGTTGAAACTGAGCGATTTGATTCAGTTTGGTGGATCGCCGCGTGCGACAATCAACCTGGCGCTCGCGGCGAAGGCCAACGCGTTCCTGGCCGGACGTGGATACGTCACTCCCGCGGACGTCAAGGAGATCGCACTCGACGTGCTTCGGCATCGGATCATGGTGACCTACGAGGCCGAGGCGGAAGAACGTACGAGCGATTCGATCGTTGCGGAGATCCTAAGCCACGTGGCAACGCCGTAGGGCAACTCGATGCGCAACGCCACTTTTACTAGCCCGAAACGATCCATCGAGAGTCATTCGAAAGCCAATCATGATCCCCCGCGAAATTCTTCAAAAAATACGTCGAATCCAGATTCGCACGTCCCATCAAGTCGACGAACTGTTGGCGGGTAATTGGCATTCGGCATTCAAGGGCCGTGGAATCGAATTCGAAGAGGTTCGTCCCTATCAGATCGGCGATGACGTTCGTGCCATCGACTGGAACGTAACGGCTCGCAGCGACCAGCCCTTCGTGAAACTGTTTCGAGAAGAACGCGAACTTGCGGTGCATTTACTCGTTGACCTCAGTGGCTCGCAAAAGCTTGGAACCACGACGCAGACCAAACGAGAATTGGTTGCCGAACTTGGTGCCCTGCTATCGATGTCGGCGATCAAGAACAACGACAAAGTCGGGCTGACCCTGTTCACCGATGGCATTGAAAAGAGCATTCCTGCCCGGAAGGGCTCACGCCACGTCCTCCGTCTCATTCGCGAACTGCTGTACTGTCAACCCATCGGCACCGGGACGGACGTGCGGCAGGCACTCGAGCACCTCAATCGTGTCTGCAAGCGACGTGCGGTGGTATTTCTGATCAGCGATTTCCAGGACAGCAATTACGAACGAGCCTTGAAAATTGCCGCGCGGAAACACGACATCATCCCGGTGGTCATTGCCGATCCACGCGAGCACGAAATGCCCAACGTGGGGCTGGTGCGACTGCAGGACGAAGAGACCGGCGAGGTCGTCACGTTGGACACCGCCAGTGGCAAGAATCGACGGCACTTCGCCGAACTGTATCGTGTCGAATGCGAGGCTCGCGACCATCTGTTTCGACGTTTGCGGCTGATGCCGATTCACCTTGAAACCGGTTCGGATATCGTCGAGCCGTTGCACAAGTATTTTCACCTACGAGAGATCCGAGCATGATTTTGCATCGTGACTGTGACGATCAACGGCGATTTCAATTCAGGCATTCGACGAAACGCATGGTAAATCTCGTCGTCGCTGGATGGTGGATGCTGTCGTTGGCAGCGAGTTGCACTGTTGCCGCCGCAGTGGAACCAACCATCGCTACCAAAGCCTCAACAACGACGGTGCGGGTGGCCGAGCCGTTTACGGTGTCGTGGACCGTCGTTGCCCCAACCGGTTCGAAGGTGACGTTTCCTAACCGCGGCAAACAACTTGGTGATTTTGACATTCTTAACACGTCCGACCAGTTCGACATTCCTCAGGCAGGTTCGACAACCGAGCGAACCTGGACTCGGCGAATGACTCTCGAGACAGTTCAAACCGGTGATTTGCAGATCCCTGAACTTGAGATTCAGATTCAGGGCACAAATGGGAAAAGCACAAAGGAGTCGGAAGCCGCTCGCACTCAACCGCTCACGATTCGTGTTGCGAGTGTGCTCGAAGACCGTGCCGATCCAACCCAGTTTCGCGATATTGAATCGGTGGTCGATGTGAATGTTCCCGTCGAGCATCCTCGGAACTCCCTCGGATGGACATTGGCTGCCGCTGCCGGTGGGCTGGCACTGCTGGCTGCTACCGGCGTGGTCGTGTTACGCAAACGCGGGAGGGTCACTCCGAAGACCTGGGCCCTGAACGAACTCGCGGACCTGGAACTCGCGACGAGCACCGGTACGGTGAGCGTCGAAGCGTCGACGATACAAATATCCGACATCCTTCGCGGTTTTCTTTTATTGCAGCTCAACATCGACGAAGCAGGGCTTACATCGCACGAAGTACTGCAGAAGGTCGAATCCGAGCACCATGTCGAGCGTGACATCGCCAGTCGAATCGGCACGCTATTTTCACTTGCTGACGACGCGAAATTTGCCGGTCTGCCCCCTTCCGAAAGAGAACTCAATGTTGCGATCGAGCAATCTCGTGAACTCATACAAACCATTGCTTCCTCGCAGCGGAGGTAGGAGATAAGGAAAATCATGTTGTATTCACCCTGGTATCTTTTGTTGCTGTTACTCGTGCCGGTATTCGCGTGGCGATTATTCGCGCCGCGGCGCCGAAGTGCCGTGAGATTCAGCAGCCTGCGAATCGCCCAGCAGATGACGCCAACGCTGCGTCAACGGCTGACGTGGTTGCCATCGGCGCTGACGCTCGGCGCGATCGTGTTCATGATTCTCGGTGCGGCGCGGCCACGCGAAGGGCGCGAACAAACCATTGCCGAGAGCGAAGGAATCGCGATTGAGATGGTGGTCGATCGCAGCGGCAGCATGCAAGCGTTGGATTTTGAGATTGATGGCGAACCCGTCGATCGTTTGACGGCAATCAAAAAAGTAGCCAGCGAGTTCGTCGAGGGCGACGACAGCCGCGATCTCGCCGGGCGGTTTAGTGATCTCGTTGGATTGATCACCTTCGCGGGCTATGCCGATAGCGAAACACCCCCGACACTCGATCATGCGTTCCTCATCTCTCAACTCAATCATGCCCGGATTGTCACGACCCGCAGCGAAGACGGCACCGCCATCGGCGACGCGATCTCACTGGCGGTAGAAAAACTCAACGCGCTCGATGCCCGACAGAAGCAAAAGGTTAAGAACAAGGTCATCATTCTGCTCACCGATGGTGAGAACAATGCGGGCGAACTCTCGCCCGTCTCCGCCGCGGAACTGGCCGCGACGATGGGGATCAAGGTCTATACGATCGGCGTGGGCACCAAGGGCGAGGCTCCCGTGCCGGTGACGGATGCCTTTGGACGCAGAACGATGCAGTGGATGCGGGTAAATATTGACGAAGCAACTCTCACCAAGGTCGCCGAGGTGACCGGTGGAAAATATTTCCGTGCAACCGATACCGATTCACTCGGCAAAATTTATGGTGAAATCGATCAACTCGAAAAAACAAGCGTAGAAGCGAAGCACTTTGTCGACTATCGCGAGTTGGCCGTACAGGCGTACTCCGGAGCGATTTCATTCCCACCGCTATTGATGATCGCCTTTGTACTGCTAACCGCACGCCTCGTACTCCAACAAACCTGGTTGCGCGAGATGACTGCGTGACACCTAGCTGAAATGAGGAATCTCCCATGGATATAAAATTTGGAAACCCGCACGCTCTCTACCTGCTCATCGCGGTCGCGATCAGCATCGTATTGACGGCATGGGCAACCATCGCTCGACGACGTGCAGCGAATCAATTTGCGACGCGCGAATTTCGCAAACGCATCCTGCCTCGGGGCGATGCTTTACGCCACTGGGTCTCGGCCATTCTGGTGTCTGGAAGTCTAGTGCTGCTCGCAATCGCTTTGACGGATATTCGCTGGGGAAAATCCGTGCGTGAAGTTCCGCAAAAAGGAATCGAAGTCATGTTCGTGCTAGACGTCTCACGCAGCATGCTGGCCGAGGATGCGTCGCCCAATCGGCTGGGCCGTGCCAAACAGCAGATCAAAGACATGGTCGATGCCATGGCGGGTGACCGCGTCGGATTAGTTTCGTTTGCCGGCGAAGCTCGTCAGTCGGTACCGTTAACCAGCCACTACGATGACTTTAAGCAAACCCTCGATTCGGTCGGTCCCCACACGATTCGCAGCGGTGGATCGCGTCTTGGTGACGCTCTCGATGCCGCCGCGAGCGGTTTTTTGACGAAAACGCATGACCACAAAGCGATCGTGGTGTTCACCGACGGTGAAGACCAAGAGAGTGATCCGGTCGATGTGGCAGAGAAGCTCTTCGCCGAAAAGGGCATTCGCATTTTTACGGTGGGACTCGGCGACATGGACCAAGGAGCACGTGTGCCGGACGCCGAGAACGGAGGCGGCTACGTTCAATACAAGGGCCAACAGGTATGGTCAAAAATGAACGGACAGATCCTGCAACAGATCGCCGAGGCATCCGACGGTGCATACATCCCCGCTGGAACGCGAAGGGTCAACATGTCCGACGTCTACCACCGTTACGTCGCCAACGTCGAGCAAGAAAACTTCGAAACTGCCAAGATCAACACCTACATCGCGAGATATCAATGGTTTGCCGTGCCCGCACTTCTGCTGTTGATGCTGGAAGTGTTCTGGTCCACGCGTACCGCCAAAACAATCCTAAAAACGAAACACGCGTCGAAACCCGTCGCTGAAGAAGTTGCGCGAGCCGCGTAGCGAAGTGGCGTAAGCTTCCAGCTTGCGATTCAGAA
>JBDNIG010000222.1:0-2071 GCA_041688415.1 Rhodopirellula sp.
CGCAACGGGCGGTGCTTCGGCCGCAACGGGCGGTGCTTCGGCCGCAACGGGCGGTGCTTCGGCCGCAACGGGCGGTGGGCAGGGGGTGCAAATCTCCCGCGATGCCGCGCCGTCGATCGGCTCGACGGTGGGCTTGGCGGTGGGTAGTTCCGCGTCGTCCGTTTGCGAATTTTTGCTACCCACGGCTTCCGGCGCGTGGCGTTGCATTTCGTCGCCCGAGATGAGCGAACCGGCTTCGGGCAGCGGCACCGTGATGCGGAAGGCAATGAGTTCTCGCGAGCGTGTGTGCTCGTGCCGCGCCTCATCTTGACGCTCAATGTCCTGCTGGTGAGGCGTTGGTGACGTTTCATCCCGCATGGGAGTCATCCTGTGAATTTTGAGTTTACGAACCCCCATCACGGCGGTCGCGAGTCGAAACCGGATTGCCAGCGTGATTCGGACCGCCCCGGTCCGACTCAATGATTGTAGCGAAACGGCCAGGTCACGTTGCACGAAACTCGATTTTTCTCACTTCGTGCCCAGATTGATGACGGAATACCGGCATTGTCCGACCACATGACTGCGATTGTCGCAGTTTCTGCTAACGATGTACGCTTCCGTCGGAGCCCAAATTCATTGCACAAAATCGAAATGACTGCGTCACCCGTGGGTGATCACGAACCCCACCATACCGGATTCCTTGCTTTTCGACTGCCATCTCCAACAGGAGTCTCTATCTCTCACGAACCGCCTGAAACGAGCGATTTCCGCCCTACCTCAATCGTCAAGCATCGTGCTGAGTTCCGCACGGATCGTTTAGGGTAAATACAGCCGACGCGCAACCAGAAACATCATCGCACCAAAACTGATCATCGCAAGAACCCAACCGATCTGCTGCCTCGAAGGCCCCCATTTCGTCGATTGCACTCGAATGGTCAAGTCTTTCCAAAGCACTTCGACATTCGCATTCGAACCACCTTGGTCAACACCAAGACGAACAATTGCAACATCCTGAGAACCCAGCGGGGCTGAACGAAGTAATTTGAAGTCTTTCGAATCAGGACCAGCGACATAGTATTTCAGCGAGTCACCAGTTCGGACCATCCGCAATACGCCGGACGTCGCGTCCGTCTTTGTAAACGAGGGTTGATGCCAACGCGAACCGTCCGGACGGTTCGTTGCAAAGTAAGCACTCAAAACGTTACCTTCCTGGACGCGGATCAAGCGAGCCAACACGGCAGTATTATCATCCGAAGACAACGTCTTGATGTAGATACCTGGTCCCGCTCCGTATCCAACCAGTGGCGGTTCGAAGTTCACGATTTCGTAGCTCGCTGTGATCTCGAAATCACCTCGAATTGGAAAACGGTTGGCAACCCCAACCATGCCCACTTTGCGGCCCGCTCGCAGCGTCATCCGCAAGCCCTGCGGTTCTCGCTGAATCGACTCCCAGGCAATCGTGCCTGCCGATCCGATCAGCCTGAGCGATTGTTCATCAAACTGAGATTCTCGAAAGTCGAATCGGTACACAACTTCGCTCTCCGCTCCACCACCAATTGTCGCGATCGTCAAGCTGATGAGAAGGGTGAGCATCATCTATCTTTGCATTACGTTATTAAGACCATGGCTAACGCCAAAACGACTCATGATATCGAAATAACAATCACCAGCTACTCAGATGGCTTTTCGTCGATAGTGCTTGACGACCACCGGTTTTTCCCAATAAATATCCTGCTCAAACGTCAATGTTTCCTGTAGTTCCCAGTTCTCTTTCGGCTCGACGCAGGAAACCGGAAACTGTGTCTTGGCGTTGGACATGTACGAAACGCTTATGAGGATCCAGATTCCCGCTGGTTGCTCGATTTGAACCTCTGCTGGTGTGACCAAATCGGTGGTTAATAATTGCGATTCACCATTGAATGCAAAACGGTCCTTGTCCTCGGAACACAACCGAACGGTAACGTGCTCTCGCCCGTGGTATTGTGCTCCAAAGAGCACAAACGGCGTTTCAGCGATCACGACTTCATCTGGTGTGCGTTGAGCGATCACATGCGCCATGGCACTTCGCATTCCCGGTTGTCCGGCCACTCGC
>JBDNIG010000223.1:0-4397 GCA_041688415.1 Rhodopirellula sp.
AATAAGGTGGTGGACATGTGCGTTCTTTCAAAGGATGACTTTAGAAATCTCCCTGACAGAATGGCATGTCCACGCTTTTTTTTCCATACACCGTACTTTCAGCATCCTTCAGTCCTGCGCACGCTTCAGTCGGATGAGCCGGTTTGGGCTGGTCTTTATTGGTGGTCATGATAGATATCATTTCTTTTGGTTATGCTACAGATTTCGTGAGTTTCGGGATGTTAACTCATCACACTGTTTTGGGGGTTCAATTTCCGAATGTGCAAATGCTGTCATGCTGGTCTCCGTTCGGTTCGTGGTACTTCGATCCCAACTCGAACGATGGCCAGAAACTGATCGGCATCAAGACTGGCGCCGCCGATGAGGGCGCCGTTTACGCCGGGCTGGCTGAGCAGTGCGGCGGCGTTGTCCGGCTTGACGCTACCGCCGTACTGGATGACAAGCGTCTGAGCAGATTTCGCGTCGAACATCTCAGCGAAGCGGTGCCGAATGAGAGCGTGCGATTCCTAGGCCTGCTGCGGCGTGGCGTGTTGTCCGCCTTTGCCGATCGTCCAGAGCGGTTCGTATGCGATGCTTAGCCGGGTTAAGGTCTCCGCCGATACACCGGCCAATCCCTGGGTTAGTTGCCGGTCGAGCACCGCTTCGGTCTGGTTGGCTTTACGTTGGTCCAGTGTCTCGCCAATGCACAAAATTACGTCGAGACCGGCGGCCAAGGCGATCCGTACCTTCTGATTGATGAACGTATCGGATTCGCCCAGCTTTTGCCGGCGCTCGCTATGTCCGAGGATGACGTACTTGCAGCCGAGATCGAGGAGCATCGTGGGGCTGACTTCACCGGTAAATGCGCCTTCCTTTTTGGGATAGAGGTTTTGGGCTCCGAGCGCGACGCGGCTGCCCTTGAGAATCTCCCCGACTAGGGCCAGATAGGGGAAGGGTGGACAGACAGCGACGGACGCGCGTTCCTCGCTACCCAAGCCCTCCACAATCGCGTTGGCCAGTCGCCTGGCTTCGGCGGTGGTGGTGTACATTTTCCAGTTACCAGCGACGAATTTCTGATACATTTCCGGTTTTCCATGGGCAGTTGGGGAGCTATTTTGCAGATAATCCGACACGCGCTGTCCCATCTCTACTTATTCGTCTCCATCGCGGCATCGTATTCGCCTCGGCGCGCCGCCCCGTTGCACTTCGGGCTCGACGAACAGAGCATGCCTTTTCTTTGTCAACTCAAAGCATCCTCGCGGGTCCTGTTCCGAACCGAACTTGTCGTAGTACGACCGGGCTTCTTGGTGGGATAGGTAGCAACTCATTCTCATTCCCTGATCCACTCATGCGCTTTGTCAACATCCGCATGGTCGAAGTATTTGATACTGGACGTTGTGAACGGGCGACAGAAAATTGACATTCCCTTTTCCCATTTGGTCTCGCCGACAATCGCCAGCCGTTCGATGTCGCTGAAGTGTTTGAGATCGAACTTGATGTCGTCCCAAGCTGCCCCAGCCGTCCATCCGTGGAAATCGTTCATCACGAACAGGACGCGGATTTTGCCGTGCTGCTTGATGAGCTTCTCCGCCGCCGGAACGAATAGTTCATAGTCCTTCGCTTCAAACTCTCCTGTTGCGTGGACTTCGAGAATCTTGCCATCAATCTTGAGATCAACTATTCTGTAGACTGTTTCTTGCATTGTCGTATTCCATTGAAAGAGTGGATGGGGCGAAACCGGTGCCAGAACTGTATGTGCTACTGCGAACTCGCTTTATCAATCAATTATTCTGCATCCATCTTGTTGTTGACTTTCTTGGTAGTGAGACGCGCATTTTGATTATGTTGTCACGGTGGCGGGTTGATCAGGTCCAACGGTCACTCGACCACTTTGGGCATCGGCTTTTGGCGGAGACGTAATTGGCAGCCGTGTTGGCACAACGAGACTGGCCACGCCAATTCGACTGTCGGCCATCCCGTAGTAGATGTCAAATCGATCCGGCTCGCCGATGTCGGTGCGGCAGTCGATGCCGGTGGGAAAGACCACGTTAGCGACGACCCCCTCGGTTTCCTCAGACGTACTGGGTGTCATCACGGGATCGGCGGAGCGGTAAAGGATCGTCTGTGGATGCTGCTTCGATAGAATCATGACGCCGGCGGAATAGCACAGATGTTTGCCTTCTCCGCTTGACTCCGCAGTTGCATGGACACCGTGATACAGAATCATCCATCCATGCCGCGTTATCACAGGCGGAGTGCCGCCGCCAATTTTGAGCGTTTCCCAAGGCGAGACCGGCGTGGCCAAACGGTGGTGGGAGTTAAACAAACCGAGACGGGGCGAATCCTGTTCATCCAACACCATCGGACTATAAGAAATCCAGATACTCTCGTGATCGAGATCAACGATCCGAGTCTCTTCTTTGCAAACGATCTCCTCTGGCCGCGTACCCGCGAAGAGCGGTCGGTGGATCATCGCGAGCTGCAGCTTTCCGCGGTGATTCGGTATGGAGACTGGAAACAGGCTCGCGTCCTTGTTATCCACATTGACAAAATCGATTCCACGATAGGGTTCAAACTTGGCCAACCCCAACCGCTTCCAGTGAAACAGATCCTTCGACACCGCGAGAGCGATCCTGGGACCGGATCGCGACAAAGCGGTGTAGGTCATCACGTAGCTCGCGAAGCTTTCGACGAACGTCACGCGAGCGTCCTCACAACCGCCTCGCCCTTCCCCTTGCAGTTCGTAATCCGCCTCTGGTTCCAGGGCGATGCCCAACCGCTCGACATCGCAAGGATCGCCATCGGCATTGAAAAGCACTCGGACGATACCGATTCGCGAGTAGTTGCCGCCGGCGACAAGGCGAGGAAAAAGATAGAGCTGTCCGTCAAGCCCACGCGCGGCTGCGGGGTTCAAAACCCCGCCGACCTCGTGCGGATTGCCTGACTCTGGCTCCATCAGTAAGCCCAAGTGTTTGAGTTGAAAGTCTGTCATCATGTTTCTTCATTTCCCTAGTAGCCGAAGTCGCCAGACTTTGGACATGACTTATAGAATCCAAACTCTGGCGAGTTCGGCTACGAAAGTTATTGATCCAGCGTTCCTAAACAAGCGATGATCGCCTCGATGACGCGTTTGGTTTCGTCGGGATCTCTCACGCAGATCGAGTCCGCCCCAGCCTGCTTGGCTGGATAGTCATTGCCGCCAGGAAAGATCGCATCACCGATGAAAATCATGTCGCTGATCGCAATCCCCAGCGTGTCGCGCAGCTTTCGGATTCCATAAGCCTTATCGATACCCGGCTTGGTGACGTCGATCGAAGTGGTACCTCCGAGATTCACCGCAAACTCGGGAATCGATTCGCTTAGAACCGCTTTGATTTTCTTTCGCTTCGTAAAGTCAGGATCCCACTTCTTCTTCTCTTCGATCGGAGCTTGCTGCCCCAAGGCCGAGAAAGTGATCTGACTACCGCGGTCTTCAATTTGTTCGCCCCAAACCTTTGCAACGTGCGTGTGCGTTGAATCGACCGCCTTTTTAAGGGCATTGGTGATCTTTGTCTTTTGGGTCGTGTCGAAGTCTTCGGAATACAGTGGCTTCCAGTCGGTAGCGAACTGATAGAACTTCGTGCCACAAGTTGGCAGGATCGACAATTGTTCAAGTTTCGCGTGATCAGGCAGTTTGTCTAGGACTTGCTTTTCAAACTGTGGCCAGGCACCTCCGGAAATCACCGCGACCTTGACGATGCCAAGCAGCGAAGTGAGCAGTTCTGCCATCTCGGCATCCAGCGGAGATTTGCTCTGAGCGAGCGTGCCGTCCAAGTCGAATGCAACTAGAGTTTTCATAAAATGCTCACAATGAATTGTTCCAACGGGACGGAGTTCCATAACTCGATGGCAGGCTGATCGGTGCGATCGTGTTCGTAGCAGAGAATGCTGAGTGACGCGGTATTGAGCAGCAACTGCTGGGCGTGCTCGACCGACAGTCCGATCCAACGCGCGGCGAGGACGCGACCAAGATGACTGTGCGAGAAAAGGGCGACGTTCCCGTCCAATTTCATTAACCGCTGGATCAGCCGATCCGCCCGCGCAGAGATTTGTGCAGGCATCTCACCGTTGGGGCAGCCATCCCGAAAGACATTCCATCCCGGTCGCTTCGCCACGATTTCGGCGGGAGTTTGACCCTCATAATCACCGTCGTCCCATTCGGTCAAGTCGACGTCGAGTTTTGCGTGCTTTGAAAAGCCCGCCAATTCACATGTGTGACGCGCACGTTGCAGCGGACTGGTCAGAACGTGTGCGAACGAGAAAATACGAATGCGGTCGCCCAACTGGCGAGCTTGCTCTTCACCTCACATTCCGCAGGTTGAAAAGGGCTAGTTTTGATTTGTTTCATAGGAAATTGCGACGTGGATTTATTGGTAGTC
>JBDNIG010000224.1:0-15188 GCA_041688415.1 Rhodopirellula sp.
GAATATCCTCAGTCACGATTACCGGATGATGAAGATATTCGACGTAATCGACAGTATCGCCGACACCCAGGCATCGATCTTGATCACGGGCGAGAACGGTACGGGTAAGAGCATGATTGCTCGAGGAATCCATCGTCGCAGCTCGCGCCGGGCGGGGCCGTTTGTCGAGGTGGCCTGCGGCGCCTTGCCAGACACGTTGCTCGAAAGTGAATTGTTCGGGCATGTGGCGGGCGCTTACACGGGTGCGGCTACCGACCGGATTGGCAAGTTCGAATTGGCGGATCGTGGCACATTATTCCTCGATGAAATTGGCACGGCGACTCCCGCGATGCAAGTCAAACTGCTCCGCGTGTTGCAAGAGTTTCAGTTCGAACCGCTCGGCGGGATGGAAACGCGCCAAAGCGATACGCGGGTGATCCTGGCAACGAATCAAGATCTCGAGAGCAACGTAGCCAATGGGTCGTTCCGTCAAGATTTGTACTACCGCATCAATGTGATCAACATTGCACTGCCGTCGCTGCGAGAACGCCCCGGCGACATCCCGCTACTCGTCGATCATTTTGTCCGTGAAGCCGCACAGACGGCATCTCGCGATGTCGAAGGCTTTGATCGCGAGGCCCTCAACGCGATGCAGGCGTATCGCTGGCCCGGCAACATTCGGCAACTCGAGAATGTCGTTGAGCGAGCGGTCTTGCTAACCAGTGATCGAGTGCTGGGCGTCGACGATCTGCCGCCCGAGGTGCTGGGAGTGGTCAATAATAGCCAAACCCGTGAAATCGGCGTTCCGCGAGCCGCCGATTCCCGCGATGTGGGACAATCGCGATGGAATGCCGCAGCCATCCCGCAGGGCGGGCGGAGTCTGCGCGAGGCACTTGAGTTCCCCGAACGTGAAATCATTCTCCAATCGCTCCACCGGCATGCCTGGAATCGCGCCGCGACAGCCGATGAGTTGGAAATCAATCGCACGACGCTGTACAAAAAGATGAAACGCCTCGGCCTGGATGACCCACGATTGCAATACGCGTTATGATGCCTCGCGGTAATGGATCTTGCAAAAATTGCGGTGATTGTCAATCGTGGCAAAGCGACGTCCTCGGAAAGGTTTCGTACCGTCCTCTACCGCTTTCTACCGAATAATCTTGCAGAGCGATTCTATGGCAGGCATCGTCGTCACCGGGGCTAGTAGTGGGATCGGTCGCGCAATTGCGATCCGATTGGCACAAGACGCCGTCCGTCGCAAATCGCAACAGTCGACGCGGATGCTCGTTCACTACCGCCGCAATGCTGAGGGAGCCCACGCCACCGCGAACGAAATAAAAAGTTTGGGCATCGAGTGCGAGATCCTAGCTGCCGATTTGAGCGAGACTTCCGCGGCTGAGCAATTCGCCCGCGACGCCCTTGATCGGGTCGGTCCAATCGAGACCTGGGTCAACAATGCCGGGGCGGATGTTTTGACCGGGGAGCCCGCGTCGTGGTCTTTTGGCGAAAAACTGCGCTCGCTGCTCGCGGTGGATTTGTGCGGTAGCGTAGCAATATCACGAATTATTGGCCCGGCGATGGCGGGACGTCCCGATGTCGAGCGTAGCAACTCCGGATCCGCCACGCCCTCCATGGTTTTCATCGGCTGGGACCAGGCTCCCGAGGGAATGGAAGGCGACGCTGGAATGATGTTCGGCCCCGTCAAAGCGGCGGTGATGGCATTCGCCAAGAGCCTCGCTCAAACGCTCGCACCGCGGGTGCGGGTCAATTGCATCGCTCCCGGCTGGATCGAAACAGCTTGGGGCGAGTCAACGAGCGAGTACTGGAACGAGCGTGCTACGACGCAAGCATTGATGAATCGTTGGGGCAGTGCGAGCGACGTGGCCGCCGCAGTCGCGTACGTCACGAGCCCCGATGCGGGATTCATCACGGGCCAGACGATCAACGTCAACGGCGGCTGGAACCGTAAGTTTACCGTGGAATACTCGTAAGCACGGTCTTGGGGTCAATCGCGCAGTCTCTGTGACCCGAGATCTGTGACCCGAGATCTGTGACCCGAGATCCCCCATGACTGACCATCGTTCATGCAAACCCGAACCGCACCGTCATCGGTTGGGTTGATTGGTGGTCCTCGGTTCATGGAGGCTCTTTTTGATTCAAGAAATGCGTCCACGACACTGACCCAGCAGCAATCTACGAATCGAGCGGATCGGGAATTCGCCCCTACGCCGAGAGCAACCCGTCCATGGTGGCGACGAGCGATTTGACGGCGTCGACGCTATTTTGGAAGGCAGCGGTTTCGGTGTCGGTCAGTTTGAGTTCGATGATTTTCTCGACTCCGCCGCTGCCCATCACGACGGGCACACCCACGTAGTAGCCGCCCACTCCGTACTGAGATTCGCAATAGGCCGCGACGGGGATCACGCGTTTCTTGTCCTTGACCACGGCTTCGACCATTTGCGTGCACGCGGCCGCGGGAGCGTAGTAGGCGCTGCCGGTTTTCAGTAGCGACACGATCTCGGCGCCGCCTTTACGAGTCCGGTCAACAATCTCATCCAATCGTGCCGAGTCGATGAGCTGGGTGATGGGGATACCGCCCACGCTCGTGCAGCTCGGGATGGGAACCATCGTGTCGCCGTGACCGCCCATCAGTAGCGCGCTGATGTCTTCGACACTCACGCCGAGTTCCATTGCCAAGAACGTGCGGTACCGGGCCGTGTCGAGCACGCCGGCTTGACCGATCACGCGGGCGTGATCAAATCCGGTCACCTTCCACATCTGCTGCACCATGGCGTCGAGCGGATTGCTGACGACGATCACGACCGCCTCGGGGCTGGTGGCTTTGATCTGCTCAGCCACGCTGGTAACGATCTTCGCATTGGTCGCCAGCAAATCGTCACGGCTCATCCCAGGTTTGCGCGGCAGACCGGCCGTGACGACGATGACATCGCTGCCGGCGGTGTCGGCATAGTCGGTCGTGCCGACGATATTAGAATCGAATCCAACGATTGGCGAAGCCTGCATCAAATCGAGGGCTTTGCCACGCGGCATGTCTTCGGTTCGCGGGATATCAAGCAGGAAAATGTCACCGAGTTCAGCCGCTGCACACCAGTGGGCACAAGTGGCACCGACGTTTCCGGCTCCGATAATCGTGATCTTTGCGCGACGTAGCATGAGGTTTTGTTATTTTGCGAGGAGGGATGGACCGTGATGACGATATCGTGGCAGCACGTTGCCGAGCGTCAAGAGGGGCTGAACGCCATTGTAGCCGGACGGCTCCGCCCGTCCGAGCTGCTACACTGCTCGGTCCTCACGACGGGCGGAGCCGTCGGTCGACAATGGAGCCGTCGGTCGACTGGCTTCATGAATCCGGGCCGCAATCGCTGCGGCAACCATGTCACACGGGCCGAGATAGGAGGCAACGTCGAACCGGAGGCTCCGATGCGCCGCGGCCACGCGGTTGGTTTGCTCCACGATCGCATCATACAATCGGCCGGCAAATAGCAGATGAGGCTGCACGACGATCCGCTCAAACCGTCCCGTTGCCGCGATCGAGCTGAGCGTGTCGGGCAAACGCGGCTCGGCCATCGCGTAAAAGGTCGTGAACAGCCCGTCCGCGGGAACTTCCAATTCATTCGCGAGCGATTGATTCGTGTCAGCAACCCGGCCGCGAACGGCCACTTCGCTGAGCATCCGCATGTCCGAACTCGCGCACACATCACGGCTACCTCGCCCCACCATCACAATCGCCGTGCGGAGCTTCGGAGCCGAACCAGCCGGGACGCGGTGGAATGTTTCCCGCACTCGGTGGCGAACGGCCTCGATCATCGCCGTCTGGCGCGAGATCGGTCGCGCGTACCGCACTTGCACGGCGTCATTTCGCCGCATCGCGGCCCGCGCGGCAGCCACCTCGCCGGGAATATCGCTTTTGGCGTGGCCGGCCGCAAAAAGCAACAGTGGAGCGACCGTGACTCGCCCGACTCCCTGCTCGATCAACGAATTCCAAGCTTGGACGATCGTCGGTTGTTGAAACTCCAACAAACACGGACGCACGATCGTACCATTGCCGATCTGTGCGGCCAGACGATTACTTAGCTGAAAAAACTCGGCCGTACCGACAGCGTCTCGCGTGCCGTGGCCGACTAACAAAACGCCGCTGGTGACGCCCAAATTATTGAATACGAGTGGCGTCAGCAAAGCCTTCGTGCTGCAGGCCAGCGAGCGCTCCGTCGACATCAAAACCAGCGTCGTACTTAACGATGACCTTTTTCACGGTCAAGGTGTTCGGGTCGGGTTGTTCGGCCAAGGTCACTTCGCTAACGCCAGCGGTGTTTTCCAACGCCTCTTTGACACGCGGGTAACAGGCGAACTGGCACTGCATGCCGGGCACTTCCAACGTCAGCGTACCGGCTTCGTTGAGCACCGCGGGTGAGGCTGAAACCGCAGTCGCGGGGGTCACGGTCGCGGGGGCCGCCGATGCTGGAATTGATGGCTCCGTAGGCGTTCCATCTGGGGCGACAATCAGGGCGATCATGATGCCCAACGCAGCGACCCCGGCAACAGCGTACACAATCGATTTCATGACAAGACCATTCAAAGAGAGGAAGGTTGTTCGTTTCATATAATTCTAGCGGATCGTTGTCCGGCTCGTAAAGCCTGAGATAAATCCATGGACTCATTGGCTGACGGCATCAGCGGGCTGTTCCACGCCCCCCCATCGTTGAGCGGTTTCTCGCCGGTCAGCCCGGATAGCATCCGCTCGACCACTTTCTCGAGCGGTTTGTCGAGCATCCAAACCGTGTCGTCATCGTTCGATTCGCCGGCGGACGGGTTTGGTTGAGGCGTTTCCTTGGCATCTCCCGCCGATGCGGACAGAAATTTGCCTCGGTCGATGCCTTTGAGCGAAGGATAGGCCGCTTCTTGCCAGAGCAGCATCAATCGTTGCAAATGGGCGGGCTCCATCTCGACGGCCAACCCCGCATCGGGCGTCACGCCCCAGACGTCGTCATCGTCGTCGTCTTTGCCGCGATGGATATTTCGATCGCTGGGCCGAAAATACTTAGCGACGGTCAGTTTCAACGCGCTGCGTCCATATTCCAATGGCAAAATATTCTGCACCGTGCCTTTGCCAAAACTACGGGCGCCGCCCACGATCGCGCGGTGGTGATCCTGCAGCGCGGCCGTCACGATCTCGCTCGCACTGGCGGAATCATGATCGATCAAAACGGCCATCGGAATCTTGGGATCGACGAGCGTGCCAGGGGTCGCCACGTCGACCTCTTCGAGCACGCCGCCACGGGTCTTCGTCGAGACGATTTTCCCGGAGTCCAGAAACATATCAGTGACCGCGACGGCGGCATGCAGCAATCCGCCACCATTGCCACGCAAATCCAGCACGAGGGCATCAAAATCGTTGTCAAGTTTCTTCAAAACGCGTTCGAGTTCGGCGACGGTGCGATCACCGAAACTCGTCAAGCGAATGTAGGCGACTCGCGGGTTCTCTTGCAGACGGTAGACCCAGTCATTGTTTTTATCGCGATGGTTGCCGATCACCGATTCCATTTGAATCGATGCGCGAACGATTTTCGCTTCGACATTTTCGTCATCTCGCCGCAGGGTCAAGGTCACCTTCGTGCCGACCGGTCCACGCAGTTGATCGCTGACGTCGCGAATGTCGAGAGTCGTCACGCCCGTGCCGTCAATCTCGATGATTTCATCGCCCGGCAACACGCCGGCCTCCAGTGCGGGCGAACCGACGATCGGCGTGATCACGCGCACGGGGCCATCCGGATCGGGCTGATCAACGTAGATGCCAATGCCAGCGAACTCTTGGTGAATGCTGTCACGAAATGCTTCGTAGGCGACCGGCGGAATGAACTCGCTATGCTGATCGAGCTTCGAAGTCATCCCCGCGAGAGCGGCCAAAATCAGCTCGCGATCCTCAACCGGCTCCACATAATAACGGTCGATCAACGACAACGCATCGCCGACCACCAGTGCGGTCTTGGTGCGTTGCTGCAACGAGTGACAGAAGAACGAAACGACAAACGTGATACAGATAATCGTGAGATTGCGTGGCAGCATCAGTCTCAACCAGTGTGGAAGCGTGTCAGAAAGCAAGAACCCAGGCATCAATTGTTCCCGTTGAACTCAGAACCGGTGTCCTTTCTGCGGTCCAGCCTTCGTCAGCGTGAGAATCTCCGGTCCCGATTCCGTCATCAGGATGGAATGCTCAAACTGAGCCGAGGCGCGTCCGTCCTTGGTCCGCACCGTCCAACCATCTGCCTTGTCGGTCTTGGCGTAGCGGCTGCCGGCATTGATCATCGGTTCGACGGTAAAGCACATGCCTGGGAACAGCCGATCCACGCGGCTTTGGCGATTGGGAAAGTGGGGGATCGAGGGATCGAGGTGAAATTGTCGCCCCAGCCCGTGTCCAACGTATTCGCGGACCACTGAAAATCCGCGCCGCTCCGCTTCGGGAACCACGCTCTCGCCGATCGTCGCGACCCGGCATCCGGGAGTGAGCGCATCGATTGCCAGATGCATGCAGTCGAATGCGCACTGCGCCACCGCCCGCCGTTCTTCACTGGTTTGCCCGATGATGAACGTTTCGCTCTGGTCGCCGTGCCAGCCGTCGACGATGCTCGTGATGTCGACGTTGACGATGTCGCCTTCGCGGAGTTCGTAGTCGTCGGGGATGCCATGGCAGATCACCTCGTTAACGCTCGTGCAGCAGCAATTCGGGAACTTTTGGTAACCCAGCGTCGCGGCCTTGTGTCCGCGTTCGTACGTCCAATCATGGACCAGTCGGTCAATTTGAATTGTCGTGACGCCCGCCCGGATGTGCGGGCGGATGAAATCCATCAGTTCGCCGTTGACCTTGCCCGCCGCACGCATCATGTCACGTTGCGCCGGGGAAAGGATGAGTTTTTTTTGCTTAATTAGCATACGTCGCCTTCAGAAATAATATGTTCGCACGCATCTTAACACGGCCACTCCAAACAGGTCAGTCTTCTCGAGCATTGAACTCCAGCTTCCAGCGACGATCCGATTGGTTGCTGTGACACCATAATTCAAACATTCCAAGTTCGGTGACCCGCGACTGGAACCGAACCGGCACAAAGGTACGCGGCGTCGCCCCCGTTGGCGCCGCGTCCGCCTGGGATTGTTCATCCTCGAGCGTCAGCTCAATCGGCTCGCCCTCTTGCAGCTCTTCCTGTGTCCAGCGGTCCAGCCGCGTGCCGGGGTCGTCAGCCGGACGTAGCGTGGATGAAAAGAACCGAAAACGGGCGGGAGAACCGACAACCACTCCGACTTCTTCGCCGGGCACCTCCACTTCGCTGCCCTCCTCCATGCCCTGGGGCGCGACGCACACGGCACGCAGCGGCCGTGGCGCCCCTGGGATCGCGAGACCCGCTGTTTCGATACCGATGTAATATGATTTCGCCGTACCGCCCCGGATGCGGATCCCGCCGGACAGTTTGGTCCAGCCGTAGAAGGCCGCGCCGATTGCGACGGAATGATCGAGATCCGAGACGCCGCTGAGCGTTGTCGGCGACTGATCAAACCAGCTCGCCACGGTCGACTGCATCCGCTCGCGAATCGAATCACTGCGGAATACGCCACCGTTGAGCAACAACTGCGTCACCGCGTCCGACCCCGCATCGTCATTGACGTTCAAGTGATCGGACAAAAACGCCGCGACTTGTTTAGTGATCGCCGGATCGGATTCGTAGGGCAACCCGATGTCTTGAAATCCACTCTGCACGCTCGCCAGTGGCCGTGCATCGGCCTCGCACATGGGGAAGAAGCCCTCGACCAACGTCTCCGCCGCTTCGGCTTGGGAAATCGCCACCGTGATCGTGCCACCGATCAACGAACTGCCGCGACCGAGCACCGAGATGGAGTGCTCGGCGGGCCCATCGCTGGCCATCAATCGCTCTTTGGCATCGCGACAAGCGTGCCAGAGCGATGTGCTCTGCCACGGGTCGAGATCGTGTCCTTGGGCACGGAATTTTTCGGACGCCTGATACGCCAACGCCAAGTCCATATTGTCACCGCCGACGAGCAGATGACGCCCGACGGCGTGCCGACGCAGCACCAAATCACCGTCGTCCTCGGCCACACCGACCAGGGTCAAATCCGTCGTCCCGCCGCCAACATCGACAACCAACAACGTATCATTCGGTTTCATCGTCTCGCGCCACGAACCGCCGGTGGACGCGAGATAGCGATACACGGCTGCCTGAGGTTCTTCGAGCAGCACGAATTGGTCATTCAAGCCGGCTTCAATCGCCGCCTGGCGGGTCAGGTCCCGAGCCGCCGGGTCGAACGATGCCGGAACCGTCAACACGACCTGCTGTTGATCAATGGGTGCATCCGGAAACGCCGTCTGCCAAGCCGCGATCAAGTGCTGCAGGTATCGCCGCGTGCAATCGAACGCCGACACCTTCGGCACCTCCGCAGGCGACTGCCACGGCAGCACCGCGTCGGTACGGCCTACACCGGCGTGGCACAGCCAACTCTTGGCCGCCACCACCACCCGCTGTGGGTTATCCGCCGACTGCTGCCGCGCATAAACCCCGACGACGCCGTCGCGTGGATCGGGAAACGCTGCCGGAGACTCCCCACCGGGCAACAGGGACGCGTCGATCCGCAGTGCATCGACTTCATTCTCACGCGGCAAATACAAGAACGATGGCAGTGAGAACAGTGACTCGATTTGCCCGGGGGCAACAATCTGCGGGATCGGCAACAGCTCGATCTCAGGTGCCCGGTCACGGCCGACCGCGCCGCGAGTTTCCTCCGCCCCAGGTGACTCCACCGGGGTATACGCCACGACGCTGTTGGTCGTGCCCAAGTCGATACCGATGCAGTACTTCGGAGCGTTCGTCACGGCTGCGATCCCAACTGCGCCAACACATCGAGCACCTGTTGGTCGTGACCGTCAACCTTCACACGCTTGAACACCTTCACAACGTTCCCGTCGGCATCGAGCACGTAGGTGCATCGCTGGATCCCCATCGATTTCTTGCCATACATGTTCTTTTCCCGCCAAGCACCGTATTCTTCGCTCATCGCGTGATCGGTATCGACCAACAACGGGAACGGCAGTTCGAACTCGTCGCGGAACTTGACGTGACTCTCGGCAGTATCCGGGCTGATCCCAAACAACTGAGCCCCGGTCGCTTTAATCTCGTCATAGCGGTCGCGGAACGCACACGCCTCCTTGGTGCATCCTGGAGTGTCATCGCGAGGGTAAAAATACAGCACCACGGGGTTGCCTGCCAAATCGCTCAGTTTGACGGTATTGCCGTCCTGATCCTGCAGCGTGAACGCGGGCGATTTTGTGCCGGGTTCTAAAAAGTCAGCCATGAGTCGATTGATTCAGTAGGATTCGTGGATAGTGGGACGATAAGCGACCGTGAAGTAGTCAAAAATGTACGCTGCCCGCCCCATTTCGTCGACCCACCCCGGCTCGCGTCCAACCGCGAAGCGAGCCGGATTCGGATCGGCGTCTCACCCGCGCACATCCATTCGCAGCACCACGCTACCGGACGTCTGGAATCCTTCGACGTGTCCGGGCCAATGCCCGAGTGACGCGGGCTTAGTCCCCTCCAACATGCCCGAGTCGTTACCACGTTTCGCAATCGCGACCGCTAACCGTTCCCAATGGTGACGGTTCATGTCCCCGCGGGGCCAGCCGGCGGCATCAAACGCGATCTGGCAGGCCGCGATGATGAGTGCGTGCTCGTTGGCGAGATCTACATCGTGCGGCCAGGTTGAATGGGAATCCAGTGCGTGCCTGGGCTCAGGACGGCTGACCCCAGGCCGCAGGATTTTGAGCGTCGATGGCCCCACCATGCCGGGCAGTTCGACAAAGGCGTCGATCCACTGCTCGGCAAGCCGCGTCAGCATCTCCCCGAGTTGATTTTGATTGCCAGCGGCCCGGACGAGCGCCTCATCCGCTTTGGGGAAACGCGTGTGAATGATCGGGAGCACGTCGTGGCGAAGCCAATTGCGCGTGTACCGCGTCGACTGGTTGCTGGCGTCCTCCCGCCATGCCTGGCCACGCGCAGTCAGTGCGGTTCGAATGGCATCGCGCCGCGTCTGCAACAGCGGGCGGAGGATCACGAAATCGGTGCCCAACGGGCTGGCCGGTCGCATCCCCGCCATCCCCAACGTGCCGGTCCCACGCAGCACATGATGCAGAATCGTTTCGGCTTGATCGTCCGCGGTATGCGCCAGAGCAACATAGCGACATCCACTGCGGCCGGCGACTTCGTGGAAGAAGCGACGACGATCCAGCCGCAAAGTCGCTTCGGCGTCCCCATCGGCGCTCGTCGATGGTCTTCCAATATCCACCTCGACACCGAGGGACGCGGCGAAATCACGCACGAATTGTTCGTCGCCCTCTGACTGACCCCCTCGCAAAGCGTGGTTGAAGTGGGCGATCCGCAGCGGCGGTATCCACTGACGATTTGCAGCCGAGGAGCGGTGGAAATGTTCCACGATGAGCAACGTCAACGCCACGCTGTCCGCACCACCACTACACCCCACCACCACGCCGACGGAGGTCGCCGCATCGGCCGGCAATGCCCCGAGAAAGCCATCGCGGAGCGACCGCCAACTGGCCCCGTCCCGCTCATCCGCGTCCGGCTCAACAGGGTTCATGCGAATACCGGCATTGGATCATACCGATCGGATGGGATACGTTTGATTGATTCTGATTCATCGGATTCCGACGGGCGAGTCGTAATAATTTTTCGTAGCTAAGCAGGTTTGGGTAATTCATTCCGCATAACTGAGTGCCCCGTTTTCATAACCCGACGCGTCAGCGAGGGATGGCGGCGTGAATCCCTCGCTGACGCGTCGGGTGATGATTGTCGATTCCACCGAAATTTTTCCCAGTATCTGCTTACCGTCGCCAGACGGTGGAAAATCGCAGGCAAAATCCACGCTCTGGCGAGCGTAGCTACAAATCTCAAAATCAAACCGCTACGCGGCGCGGGCTGCTGCGGGGGCATGCGGGCGAAGGGTCGCGGTTTCTTCGAGAATCTCGCTAATCGCGAGGGCTTGCTCGACCGCCGGTTGCGACAGGTCGAGAAACAGTATCCGCCGCCCGCGAATTTCACACCAGGTACTGCCGGCTCCACCGAGGGGTTCGCCCCGGATTTCAAACCCATGATTGCGGGCGATTTTGGCCATCCGGTTGAGTCGCTGCAGGACGTTTTCGGCGGTTGGGTCGGACGGGGTAAGCAAGGAGTTTCGCATCGAGAAACCTGGCGGTGCGGAGGGAACTGGCAATTCACAGACGTACGGTAAGTTTTGCCGGTCGTTAGCAGCGGATTTATCAAAAATAACGCTTGGACCGATAGATCCAACGTGGGGCAGTGATCCCTGCCCCCGTTTCTCGCCGCGCCCGCCGCTCTTCAACTTTTACGGTGACACGATGCCGAATTCCGCAGCCACCCTCACCAACCGTTCCTCGAATCCTGCGGCGGCGACCAGCCCATCGACGGCGCGTCGCCCCGTCGCATCGCAATCAGTCGCATCGCCAGACCCGGATGCGGAACTGCGGGCAATGAAAGCGCAGATCCGCCACATGCAGAGCCTCGCGTCGCTCGGTGAGCTAACCGGTACGGCCACTCACGAGTTCAATAATGTCCTCATGACGGTGATCAACTACGCCAAGCTGGGGCTGCGGAATCAGGACACCGCCAGTCGCGACAAAGCACTCACCAAAATTCTCGAAGCCTCCGAACGAGCAGCGACCATTACCAACACGATTCTGGCCCAGGCCCGCAATCGCAGCGACGCCAAGGAGCCAACCGATCTCGTAGCGCTCGTCCGTGATACGCTCGTGCTGATGCAGCGGGAAATGCAAAAGTACCGCATCGGCGTGGAACTGGAGTTGGCCGAGAACCTCCCGCCGATATCGGCCAGTGGCAATCAGATCCAACGCTTGCTGTTGAATCTGATGACCAACGCGCGTCAAGCGATGGGTGAGGGCGGCACCTTACTGATCCGGGTCGCCGCGGAATCGTCGGCAACGTCCTCGCAGGGCCTACCGGCGCAAATCGAGCTGACCGTTCGCGATACCGGCGGCGGCATCCCAGACGATGTGTTGCCACGAATTTTTGATCCCTTCTTCTCGACGAAGGTCGGTCCGGACGAAAGCGGCAAGGGCGGCACCGGATTGGGATTGGCGGCCTGTAAAGAAATCATTGACGAGCACGACGCCCGAGTACGGGTGGAAAGTTCACTCGGACGCGGCACGGCATTCGTGATCCGGTTTCCCGTCGTCAAGGCAGACCAGGCGGCAGCATAATGAGCGAGAACCCAGATCGTGCGGTGACCATCGCCCCCCACGCCATCGCACTCACCATTGCGGGGTCGGACCCGAGTGGCGGAGCGGGATTGCAAGCCGACTTGAAAGCGTTCCAGCAGAACGGTGTTTACGGCATGTCAGTCGTGACCCTGATCACGGTGCAGAACACGCTCGGCGTGGACCGCGTCGAACTGCTTTCAGCGGATCTCGTCAACGAACAGTTCGACGCCGTCGTGACTGACATCCCCCCGCGGGCGATCAAGACCGGTGCACTCGGTAGCGCGTCGCTGATCGCAGAAGTTGCGGCGCGACTCGCCGGTACGCAGTGCCCCGTCGTGGTCGATCCGGTCATGATCAGCAAGCACGGTGTGACGCTCATCGATGATGCGGCGATCCAGGCATACCGTGAAATTTTAATACCGCAGGCAACCTTGCTCACGCCCAATCGGTTCGAGGCTGAACGCTTGCTCGAACGAGAAATCGGCACCGATCTCGATGATCTGCTGCAGGCCGCCGAGGACCTGCGCGACCTCGGTCCCGCGATGGTGCTGCTCAAGGCGGGTGAGTTTGAGGGTGAGCAGATGCACGCTTTCATTGACTCTGCCCAGATCCTCACGATCTCGGTGGCGCGGCATGACACCACGCAAACCCACGGTGCGGGCTGCTCGCTATCGGCGACGATCACCGCTCAACTAGCCTTGGCACCACCGGATCAAGAAATCGAATCGACCATGCGGTCGGCGGTTGAATTCGGCATCGCGGCCGTCAATCATGCCATCCAATTTGCGCCGCAATATGGCCAAGGCCCGGGGCCAATCGAGTCGCGGATGCTGCACATCGGTGACTAGAGCACCAACGGGGTGACTAAAGCACCAAGGACGACTAGAGCACCGATGGTGCGTACACGGTTTCGTGATAGAAATAGCACGCATTGACATGCCAATTGCCGATTTCGTGCTCTTCATCGGGTGACCACTGCATATCGACGATGACTTTCTCCTTGATCTTGCCGCTGGGATCGAGCCACTGGGTTTCGACATGTTGCACGCCATGGTGCAGGTATACCCGTGGCGACTGCGCCATTTCCCAATTGATGTTTGGACCGGCGAGCTCAATGGTGTCCTGTTCCATGCTTTGGGCTTCTTCCCGCTCCATCTTCGACTTGGCCATTTCGTCCTCTTTATACGCCTCGTTTAGGTTCATCCCTTTGACCTGACGATCACGAGCTTCCTTGCCAAGCTCGGCGGCCAACGCAAGATCACCATTACCGATCAGCTCAAGGTACTGACGAGCGAAATATTCGCCTTGGTTGCCCAGTGTCGACTGCTTGGCTAGTGAGAGGGCCAGTCCGCCAGCACCGAAACACGATGCCAGCACCAAACCGATGACCGCCACCGTCGTTCCCGCAGGCCGCCGACCGTGCCACCGGCGCAACGCAAACACGCCAAAAGCGATCGCGGCGATCGGCAGGATCAACATTTGCCAAGCCACCATCGCTGATGCGCTGAGCAATCCCAGCACCAGACAAACCAGGCCGCTGGCGCGAAACGGGGGCACATCGTCCTCGCTGACAACCTGAAACCCCACCTCCGCGCCCATTCTGGGCATGTCCAATCCTAATGGAGCGGACGAATCACGCCGTGGTGGATCGTTCGGGGAGGCGGACGCGTGGAGCGAGCTGGCTTGCTCTGGGTTATCTTTCACGGGGCCAGTGTCTTTCATGGAGCCAATAACGACGCGGGAGTATCAAATTGCATTGGGAATAAGTACCGGATCCCTACGCAGCGACTCGCCGGATGGTTTGACCGCGAACCGAGTGTGTCATGGAAATCTCTAATTGTTGGCAGAGAAAGTCAGCCGCCCGCCCCGACGCGCCCGGCAATCCGTATTGCTCCCGCAACTTCGCCAGATCGGTTTTGACGCGCCGGTAGTAAAAGGCATCCTCCAGCATCGCGCGGATCGTTTCGTGCAAGAAATCGATCGCCGGCTCGACGTCTCCCACGGACACCAGTTCCGGAAAAATCTTGCGTCCCGCCATCAGATTCGGCAACGTCATGCTATCGACCTGCAGAACGTGCCGGCCCACCAGATGCAGCAACCGCCCGACCCGATAAATCACGGCCGCGGGAATCTCCCGGGCCATCAACTCGAGACTGACCGAACCGCTGACCATCATCGCGCAGTGAGCGGACTGAATCACCTCGGAGGTGCGATCGACGAAAAAATCAATTGGTAGGTGTTTGTCCGCATCGGTGAGCTGGTTGCGACACCACAAGCAATGTTGATCGCGGTAGGCCGCGACTGCAAATCGGACGCGCGACGGCGCCCGAACTGCCGCGGGGCCAATTTCGGGATCTGCGTGCAATCGACGGATCGCCTCCAACATGATTGGAAAATTCTGGTGGACCTCGTGGTCGCGTGAGCCTGGCAGGACGGCAACGCTTTGCGTTGGTAAATGCGAGACTGAATGCTCGGCAGGCGATGTTTCTCGAGGGCGCGGGGTGAGTTGCCGCAGCGTGATGGGATCGAGCTCCTTTTCCGCGACCGCGTCGAAGAACGGGTGCCCGACGAAGGTGACCGGAATCCCCCGATCACCGAAAAAAGTGGTTTCGATCGGCAGCACGGTCATCACGTGATCGACGCTCCGCCGCATCTTTTTCACCCTCCATCGACCCCACGCCCACAACTGGGGTGGGCAATAGTAGTAAACGGGAATTCCATATTTCTTGGCCCGGCGGGCGATGTGCCAATTGAACCCGGGGAAGTCGACCAATACGACAGCGTCGACGCTGCCGCTGGCGAATACCTCCTCGGCTTGATCGGCAAAACGGAAAAATTCTCGTAATTTTGGCAATACCTCGACCAGCCCCACGACGGC
>JBDNIG010000225.1:0-3565 GCA_041688415.1 Rhodopirellula sp.
GAAACGGTTGGCCGGCCCCCTCCCTCGCATTCGCCTGAACGGCTCTGCTCGACCTCCCCCAACTTCGTCGGGAGAGGTAAAATGGAGCTGACCAGTGGAACAAAAAGGGATGACGGAATAGTGGCGTCAACCCCAAAGGTTTAGCGGTCCAGGCTAACCCCGACTACGAAAGATTGACAAACCATTAGGAGCGAATGACGACACTATAAAACTGCTCTTGCCTAAGCGATCGTTTTGAATCCAACAACATCTACCACACCGTCCAACGAGGGATCGTTCGCAGAAAGTGCAGACGAGCTTTTGAACGTCACCGTTTTATTCGAGCGTCTGGGACCGTATCACGCGGCGAGATTGAACGCGGCGGCGGATCGCTGTCGCTTGACGGCGATCGAAGTCCAACGCACCGATGAAATCTACGCTTGGGATGAGCTTGATAAGGTTAGCTTTGCTCGTGTTTCGATTTACGAATCGTCCGCTCAGCGCAGCGGCCTGCGTGATCTGAAACGACGGATGGAAGCATGTTTAGCCGCGTCGAAACCGGATGCGGTGGCGATTCACGGTTGGTCCGAGCCAGCGGCGCTACTGGCGCTGCGCTGGTGCCGAGCCAATCAAGTTCCCGCCATCGTTATGTCGGAGTCAAGCGAACGGGATGCGCCGCGTGGACGCGCTGGCGAGTGGGTCAAAGGGCACGTTGTGAGCCAATTCTCTGCGGGACTGGTCGGTGGCCGCGATCACCGCGACTATCTCGTCAAGTTAGGCATTCCGGAGGATTCGTGTTTCCTGGGCTATGACGTCGTCGACAATGCCTATTTTCAAAACGCAGCGGCAGCGGCTCGAAACGCAGCGGAGACGATACGGAGCGACTTGGGTCTGCCGCGCTCGTACTTCCTCGCGTCCTGCCGATTTATTGAGAAGAAGAACGTCGAGCGAATGATCGAGACCTATGCTCAATACCGACGCGTCTGTGGCGAGGATGCTTGGGACCTGGTCATTCTCGGTGACGGACCGTTGCGAGATCGGATTGAAGCGAAGATTGCATCGCTTCAGCTTTCCGCTCACGTGCATTTACCGGGTTTCCGTCAGTACGCGGAACTGCCACGGTACTATGCATTGGCCGGTGCGTTTGTGCATGCCAGCACGGTCGAGCAGTGGGGGTTGGTTGTTAATGAGGCGATGGCGTGCGGGTTGCCGGTGATCGTGTCGGATCGTTGTGGCTGTGCGCGAGAATTGGTGCACGAGACGAACGGCTGGGCATTTGATCCGCATGATGTAAATCAGTTAGCAGACTGCTTCATAGCGGCGTCGGGATTGCCCGAAGAACAAATGGCGAAAATGAAGAATGAGAGTCGTCAAATAATAAGCGAGTGGTCTCCGGAACTGTTTGCTTACGGGCTTATGAGAGCTGCGCGATCTGCGATGCAGCATGACAGAGGGCGTTGGTCAAAAGTCGACGATCAATGGTTGATGGTCCTCGCGTGGAAGCGGCGGAATCAACGGAAAAGTCAAGTGAATGCTTAATACCCCCTGCTTGTGTCCAAGCATGCGTGTCACGAATTTGACACTTTCCGCGTCGCGAGATGCGGGCGGACTCTTCTTCAGCGTCAAATCGTTGGGGAAGTCGCTCTTGGCATGTGGGGTGGATACGGATGTATTGGCACCATGGGATGCGCATACCGAGGCCGATCTCGATACGTGGGCTCCGGTCAAGGTCACCACTTTTAAACCGGTGGGTCCGAATTCCTTTGGTTATTCACCCGAAATTCGCTCGGCGTTGGAGCAGCGTGAGCCGGATGTAATGCACGTCCACGGGTTATGGATGTATCACTCGTGGGCGTGTCAACAGTTTTCGCGCGCGACGCAAACTCCTTATCTCGTAGCACCGCGAGGCATGTTGGATCCTTGGGCGTTGGGGCAAGCGAGGTGGAAGAAACGAGTTGCGGATTGGGCGTTTGCCCGCCGTTGCTTCGATCAAGCAAGTTGTTTGCATGCGCTCAATGAATCGGAGCTGCAGTCGATGCGGGCGTTTGGATGCAAAAACCCGGTCTGCGTGATCCCCAATGGCATTTCACTTCCCGTGGCGGAGGTCGCTTCATCGATCGAGGTCACGTCATGGCAGGATCAGGTTCGCGGGCGGAAGACGGTGCTGTACATCGGTCGGATTCATGCCAAGAAGGGACTGATCAACCTCATTCAAGCGTGGGCAAGACTGGATGGTCCCGTGCGCGCCGACTGGGTACTGCAAATCGTCGGTTGGGGCCAAGGTGATCACGAGGTGGAGCTGAAAGACCTGGCTGAGACGCTCGGTGTTTCCGAAAGTGTTCTCTTCTTAGGCCCACGTTTTGGTGACGAAAAAGATCGCTTGCTCCGCGACGCGGATGCTTTCGTGCATCCTTCATTTTCGGAAGGTTTACCGATGGCGATTTTGGAGGCTTGGGCGTATCGGCTGCCCGTCGTGATGACACCCGAGTGCAATCTTTCGATTGGGTTTGAGCGAGATGCCGCGATTTCCGTCAATACGGATGTTGAGGACATCCGCGCCGGCCTAGGTGATCTGATGCACATGAGCGATGCCGAGCGTGAGCGGATGGGACAGGCGGGCAGGATGCTGGTGGAAGATGAATTCTCGTGGCCGAATATTGCCGCGAGTATGCGTGCGGTTTATCAATGGCTGTTGGGTGGCGATCGACCGGATTGCGTCAGGGACGTTGGCCAGTGAGTATGAATCTGTCCACCTATCGATCGAGTCTTGACCGTGGCGCGAGTAGGGTGAAGCAGGTCGCATGGGCGATCGTCCAGTTTCTTTTCTTTGCGCTGCCGTATCCGCTACCATCTCGTTTTCGCGTATTCTTGCTGCGATGTTTTGGAGCATCGATTGGACGCGGGGTGGTGATTCGTGCGGGTGTGAAAATCTCATTTCCATGGCGCTTGACGATTGGCGATCACACTTGGATCGGCGAGGATGTGATGATTCTCTCGCTCGATCAGGTAACGCTCGGGTCGAATTGCTGTGTTTCGCAGCGCGCGTTCTTATGCACGGGGTCGCATCGATTTGATCGACCGGGGTTTGATTTGGTGACCAAGCCGATCGAGATCAAAGATGGTTCGTGGGTGGCGGCACAAGTGTTTGTTGCCCCAGGGGTGACGATCGGCCCGAACAGTATGTGTGTGGCCGGCAGTGTTGTGCTGAAGGATGTCGCGGCCAACACGACCGCGTGCGGTAATCCCGCGGTGTTGAAGACTGGGTGATTCTCACGCCGCGATTTGTGATCAAGGGCGGCAGGCGGTAGATTGGTATTCACGTTGAACAAGCTAGTGGTTTGTCCCGGCTTGATTTATCGGGTGAGCCGTTTTGGCGCTAGCCACGGTTTTGTCTTGATTTATCGGGTGAGCCGTTTTGGCGCTAGCCACGGTTTTGTCGTAATAACGGCTCATCCGACTAAAGCGTACTTTTTTTGATGGAGGGAGTAGAGTGTAAGTTCAAAATACTCGGAGTCGCGAATGCCGTAGGATTGTCGCTGTACGGTTTTGATCTTGTTATTGGTGCCCTCCATCGATCCAGAGGAAA
>JBDNIG010000226.1:0-8103 GCA_041688415.1 Rhodopirellula sp.
CCCGCGAGTTGCTGACGACGACCGATTAGCGGATCTCGCTGATCTTCGAGGGCAGGAGTTGGTTTGAAGCAACCGAGGAGGAAGAAACATGCACCGCTCGCGGTCTACTGCGTTGTCGTGAGGAGAGAATTCCTCTCACTCAGGCCGCGGGACATCTCTACCAGAGTGAAGTGGGAGTTTTCCGAAGCGGGGGATCGTCGACGGGACTGACAAAGTGCTCTGTCCCTCTACTCGTCGTCCCTCTACTCGTCTACTCGCTCTACTCGCTCGCTCGCGCCCTCTACTCGCCGACTGGTCTATCGAAGTCAAGCTGCCAGATCGAGCTTTTTCGGCAAGCTCGTCACTTTTTTTCCGAGGTGCCGCGTTTCATCCACTCTGAAAATAGCTTTGCCATCGCTGCGACGCGCCGGGGTTGCTGATCGGCGAGATTTTTTAACTCGGTGCGATCCTGATCGAGATTGTAGAGTTCCCACGGTTTCTGTGGGGCAGAGACGAGTTTCCAATCTCCCTCCCGCACCGCTCGGTGGCCCGCAACTGCCCAACCAAGTGATTCGTGGCCCGCGCGCACTCCGCCTTGGAATATGGGCAGGAGAGATCGTCCGACGCGTTCCATCTTCCCCTTCGTGGCCGCAGGTGGATCTCCGAGAGCAGCGTGCAGAATCGTCTCGGTAAGATCCGTGATGTGGCTGAGCTCGTGGCTGACACCACCTGGCTTCGCGATGACGCCGGGCCACCAGGCGATGAGAGGGGAGGCAATGCCACCTTCATAAGCTGACTGCTTGTGGTCACGGAAGGGGGTGTTAGCCAAGCTGGACCAGGCCGGCCCCGCAGTAAGAAATGTGTTGCCCGGCCCGGGCTGAATATCGGGACGATTGCCAAAACGCGTCGGCACTCCATCGCTGCGCCAGGTGCGAGCCGGGCGATCCAGAGGTTTGACAGTGCTCTTGTTGGAGGCCCCGTTGTCGCTGCAGAAGAGAATCAGAGTGTTCTGGTCGGCCCCGGTTTGGCGCAGCGATTCGAGCACCCGTCCGACACTCTGGTCGAGGCTGTCGATCTGCGCAGCGTAAACCGCCATCCGCTCGGCCTGCCACTGCCGGGAGTCCGCCTCGGTCCACGCCGTGGCGGCGGGATCGCGTGGGGCGAGCTGGGTTCCGGTCTGGATGAGACCTTTCTCGACGAGTCGTTCCAGCCTGTCCTGACGCGCCTGATCCCAGCCGAGCCGAAGATACTTTTCGCGGTATTTGGCGATGTCAACTGGTTTCGCGTGTAACGGCCAATGCGGTGCGTAATGGCTCATGTACAGCAAGAATGGGCGATTCTTGTCCCGCTGTTGCAGAAAATCGACGGTGAACTCCGTGATGAGATCGGTCTTGTAGCTGCCTGGGGGAAGTGAATACGGCTTGCCATCCCGGTAGAAATCGGTATTGCGAACATCCGCGAAGTAGTTGCTCGGTGCCTTGTGCCCGGTGCTGCCCAGAAAACGATCAACGTATTCGGCGAGGTTTGCGGGATCGTGCCAGTTTTTTGTCGTGATCATGTCGAGACGCCCCACCGCACAGCTTTCGTAGTCGGCGTCCTTCAATATCTCGAACATCGTCGTACCGTTTTTCGGGTCGAGAAGACCTGTCCACCTCGTGACACCGGCCTCGTGCGGATACAGGCCAGTCATCAGCGCGGCGCGTGAAGGGCCGCAAAGGGCGCAGTTGTAGAATTGGGAAAAACGCAGGCCTTCCGCGGCGAGTCGGTCAAGGTTCGGTGTCTCGATCTCGCTCCCGTAACAACCGGCATCTGAAAAGCCCATGTCGTCGGCCATGATCAGGACGATGTTAGGTCGAGCAGGAGCACCTTGCACAGACCCCATCGATTGGAAAACAAGAAGTAGCGAGCAAACGGTAAACCAGGCGAGGTTCGGGAATTTAATCATCGGGAATTTAATCATCGGGAAGCCAGTCATCGGGAAGCCAGTCATGACACCTCCAGGTTAAGCGGGAGGGTCGAGACCGATAGCGGGTGGGGAATGTGTTACGTGCATGAAACCTCTTCAGGGGCTGAGGGTGCCTGGCACGCCTGTTTTGTCCTCAACGATGCGGTCTAGCAACTTCAGCGATTCGGCGAGAATTTTTGGTTCGGCAGTCACTTCCAACAAGCTCGAACGCGCTGGCCATGTTTCATAGCCGCCTAGTTCGTGTTGCTTGGGAGGCGGCAGATAGCCGCCGTAACCGTTGGCGAGTTCGATGGTGAAAGTGGCCGGATGTTGGCTTTGCTCCTTGATCGCCAAACCGGTCTCGGCAAACACCTCACACGGTACGGCGGCAATCGCGATATCGCCAATGCGGATCGCTTGCAGCTTGATTTTCATTGTGCTCGGATATTCGTGTAGATTCAACGCTTCGTCGGCGTATATTTTCGACCAGCGATGCGGATGCGGACCTGCGGGATTCGCCAGCACAGCATTGGCCCAGGCTAGGCGCGCTTCATCGGGGCGGCGCACGGCGAGTTCTAGCTCCGATTGGTGCATGTCAAGGGTTACATCGCTGCAGTGCTTAATCGCATCGATGGCGAGTTTCGTTTCGCTCGCCAACATGCGGGCGGAAACCGCCATCCATTCAAAGGGCGCATACTGCTTACCGTCTTTTCGAATCGATCCGGTGTCCCCGCTGGTTCCGTTGGACATCATGCCGACAAACGGCGGATGCTCGGTGCCCGCACGCATCTTGCTTTGCAGCGCCGTGGCGTAGTGACCGAAGTAATCAGCACTGACCATACCGCGTTGGTAGCCACCGCAATAGTGCACACTGAAATTGCCCAACACCGCCAGCGGGGCACCATCTGCATGACGGATCGAAACAAGGGAGAACTGCGGATCGACAGGTCCCGCCGGGCCAATCACCGCCGAGCTGCGGCCAGCGACCGACTTGACGCGCTCCCCCGCAGTGCCAAACGGATTCACATCCACGCTGCCCGGTTCGCACAGAAAACGCCGACATCGCACGAATTCGGGTTTATTGAACGATGCGTGGCCGATTTGTGCCGGGGCAAGGTTCTGCTCTGCTTGCACAACGGCGTCAGCGATACGACGCGCAAAAAACCGATGATATTCGTCATCGATTGGATCCGTGCCGATATGCATCACCCGCACAGCGGCGTGGGTATGTGTCGCGGCCATTAACATGCGGTCGGTCGGCAGGCCGCTTTGTTGTTGCACAAGCGACTTGGCGGCGTCGAACACCTCCCGTTCAATCATGCACGCATCGCAAATGACAATCGCCAGCCGTGTTGCTCCGTCGTCCAGCACAAGCGCCCGCGCATGTAACCGATCGTGAATGCCGACCACCGGGCCATTTTTGCTGATCGTTCCATCCAGCGAGACGCCTGGTTGGGGCGTGATGTTGGCAACCGCTGCGCCTGCGCGAAACAGCGTTTCTCCAGCCGCACAGAAGTGGAACGCGAACAGACTTCCAATAAGAGCAAATACACTGCATCGCATAATAGACAAACCTAAGAGCCTATCCGAAAAGAGGTCTGACCCTTTGGAGGCGTGTCATTTGATAGGGTTCTTAACGGCCTCACCGGAGAGGGTCAGACCCCTTTTCGGATAGGCTCTAAGCTTATTCGTGTGAAACTTGTTCGTCAGTACGGCGTTGGCGGCAAATACGCAAGGAACACGATCATCAAACACCGGCCGACAGCGGAGCGGGGGGGCGGTGCAATCCTACACCGGCAACCGAGAGGGGGCAATCGGATTTTACGGGCGTTTCTGCTCGCAATTTGAATGGCGACTTCACTGGAAAATACGACATTTCAATTCACAACGCTCGCCAACGCGATACCGCTCTCTTGGTGCAGTGCCGTTTTACGGACGGTTTTGCTAGCATTGCAATCGGAGTAAAACCCGTTGGCGAGCGTGGTAGAGTAGGTTAGAATTGATGTCTTGGACGGATCGATTCTAACCTCTCGGCAAGGACGCTGGTGTCACGATGGAAGGTATTTCTGTGGAAGGCCTCCCAAGGGAACTTCATCCTGTCGACTCAGGAAATGATTCTTCGCTTTACTTCGCAAGTAAGCGTCGACGCAGAGCAGTGGACGAATCAACTCATCGACTGTCCCGCTGATTTGGAGACGATCGAGCGCACTGTGCATAGAGCGTACGCGCGAGGGGCCGACTTACTGGTCGCGGGGCTGATTGCCGCCACAATCAGTGACGGGAAAATACTGGAGAGCGCCGAGCGAACTAGGCAGCAGTTTTCGCGACCGCTTCAGAAAGGTCGCGAGCGGCCCGTCACCGTGCAGCTTCTGGGCGGCATGATTGTCTGGGCGGTGACGCTGTACAGCGCCCCAGGAAGAAACGATTTCGCAAAGATGATGCGCCACGAGTTGGGCTGGATATCACGCTGTCTCAGTTCGGGTTCGGCAAGGCGGTATCGCCAGGTTTGCAGAGTCGAGTGGCGACTCAGATTACACTGCGTGAATCGCCGGCGATGACGCCGCCGCGAAATCTCGAGATATGCAAACGGAGATGTGCGGAAAGTAAGATATTCATCTCCAACACTCCCACTTCTTCCATCATTTTTAACCGCTCGGCCGGGAGATTCGGTTCTCGTTACAGATCCATCAGGTTCATTCGCAAAAACTGATGACTGTTGACAGACCGAATAAGACAGTGTCACCCAGCCGAACCCGCCCGCACCACGGATCAACCAGCCGTTACACGAAGAACCACAGCGACAGCTTGCCAGCGGCACCGTCCAAGAGCAGGTCGCTGGTGAAAATCGTCGCCAGCAAGATGGATGCATTGGTCGCGGCGTGAACCACGATGATCGCCAGCAGATCTTTTCGGAAATAGAACCACAGGTTGGTCAGAACGGCCCACGGTAGCATGACCCACCACTCCCACATCATGTGCGTGGTCAGGAAGACGACGACCACCACAACGAAACTGCGCCACGAGAACCGCCCCAGAGGCAGCTCGCGAAAGTCCTGGTCGCCGTCGTAAACATCGGCGTAACGCATCACGAAGCTGCGCATGAACAGTTCTTCCATCACCGGTGTGACCATCGCGTAGCCGATCATTCGCAACGCCAGAACCCACGGTACCCAAGCCACGCCAGCCATCGCCGGATTGAATTCGATACCCTCTCCCCCGGGTCTGATCTCAGGGATCAGCACGTACGGCAGAATCCACATCGCGGCCAATGCCACTCCGACGAGCAAATCGGCCAGATTCATCCAGCCAAACTTCAGTCGCAGCTCACGATAGCACCCCCGGGACCAAAAATATGTCAAAAATCCGACCGGAACAACGACGCGCAGCACGTAGAGCGACAGGGCGAAATCCGCAGGCGCAACATTGCCGATTTCAACGACCAGTAGAAACGCGAGCATTGGAGCGATGTAAGGCAACATTTAGCGAATATCTCGGTTCGATGGACTTTCAGGCGAGGCGGAGATCGCCACCATGGCGGGAAAACTAGGCCGTCCAAGAGGAATCGACAAGCCGAGACGATGCTCGAAATCGACTGGCAACTGACCACGATCGGCCGCCGTGGGACTGTCTACCGACAAGAAGCAAACGCTACGTGCGTGTCAACGTGGCAATCACCACCCCGGCACCGACCAGGTACCCAATCACTGCCCACAGCGTGACCTTGCGGAAGTACCAGAGGAAGTCGATGTGCTCGAGCCCCATCGCCGCGACTCCTGCCGCCGATCCGATGATCAGGCAACTGCCGCCCGTCCCCGCACAATAAGCGAGCAACATCCAGAACGGATCGTTCATCGGCAAGTCGTACATTTCCATCCCCGCGGCCACCAACGGCACATTGTCCACCACCGCCGAAACCAGCCCAATGACCACGGCCACGATATCTCGGTTCGGCAGCACACTATCGAGCCATACAGCGGTGGATTGCAACATCCCGGTCGCGCCGAGTGACCCCACGGCGAGCAAAATCCCCAGAAAAAACAGAATACTCGACATGTCCACGCGTTTGAGCGCCGGCAGCACTCCCGTCGTTGAACGGGTTTTTTCACCAAGGGTGTGTCCAACCAGTTCCGAAACAATCCACAACGTCGATAGGCTCAGCATCATGCCCATGTAGGGCGGCAAGTGCGTGAGCGTTTTGAAGACGGGGACACCGAGCAACGCGGTCAGTCCCAAGATGAGGAACAACCATTGATGCCAGGGGCGAATGTCTGGGCGAATCGAACGTTTTAATTCGACCGGTGCCAGTTTGCCGGGCATGAGGAACGAAAAGCCGATCAGCGGCACCAGCATGCATACCAGACTGCCCCAAAAGATCTCCTGCATCACTTCCACGGTGCCGATTTTGTGGCGGATCCACAACATCGTCGTGGTCACGTCTCCAATCACGGTCCAGGCCCCGCCAGCGTTCGCCGCGATCACAACCATGCCCACGAATCGCAGCCGATCGTTGCGATCTTGAATTAGTTTCTTCAGCAACGACACCATCACGATTGTTGTCGTCAGGTTGTCGAGAACCGCCGACATGAAGAACGTCAGGATGGCCACGATCCACAGTAGTGTTCGTTTATTCGTAGTGCGGATCCGGTCGGTGAGCAACGCAAACGATTCGTGCGAGTCGACTAACTCGACAATCGTCATGGCTCCCATCAAAAAGAACAAGATGCTCGCGATCTCGCCGGTCTGATGCAGGTGCTGGGCGTCGATCGCAAAGTGCAGCGGAACCTGCTTGATCCCTTCCGCTTCGGCCTCCATGCGAAACCAGTCCGGAATCGTGTCCGGCGTGATGAATGCCCCTATATCGACGACATACAATGCCCAGCACACCACGCCAATGAACAAGGCACTGGCCGCCTTGTTGATGTGTATCTTGTGCTCCAACGCAATGGCAAGGTAGCCGAATACAAAAACAACGAGAATCAGGGTGTGCATCAAAGAACTTTGGTTAATAGATGTCGCCGAACACGATCATGAAACCTTTCAGATCGAAATCGCGACGCTCCCACGCTTGCATCTCACGTACCAGCGTTACGCTCAGACGCGTTTTCTCGGCACGGGGGAAATGAATTGCCGTAGAGCCTCACAGCGGATCAACACCCAGTTGGCGAACTGCAGAATCATGCATGCACCGTGCAGGTTCTTGCATGATGTGCAAGCTTTGCTAGTCCTAGCGTGAATCGCGAGCGAGCGGTGCTTTGGATTGCCTCGCGAGCGTAGCGACAAAACAAACCGCTACGGTTGGACGGCCAATCGCAATCCGTCGTATGCCAAGTGAATGCCCGCAGGCAATTCCGCATCCACAATTCCATGGTCGATGTCGTGGCAAAGATGCGTTAAGAAGGCGCGGCGCGGTCCGATCTCGCGAATCACTTCGATGGCTTCATCGACACAGAAGTGCGTCGGATGGGGACGGAAGCGGAGGGCGTCAATGACGAGCGTGTCGACGCCCCGCAATCGTTCCATCGAATCCGCTGGGATCGCGTTGGTGTCCGTACAATAAGCGAAATTGCCAATTCGAAAACCGAGCACGTTGAAGTGCGGCCCGTGCCGCATTGGGATCGGCACGACGTCGACACCGAGAACCTCAAATGGGTCGTGAGTGATCCGCACGAAATCCAACTGAGGGGTCGATCCAGGATGCGTTGGCTCGCGATCACTGAAGGCGTAATCGTAAACCCTTCGAATGCGTTCTTCGACGTGACGTTCGCAGTACAGTGGCATGGCATGGCCGAGCCGAAACGGGAACAACCGCACATCATCGAGACCGTAGAGATGGTCAACATGCTCGTGGGTAAACAGCACCGCATGCACCAACGGGATCTGCTCGCGCAATAACTGCGTCCGCAGGTCGGGCGGCGTATCAATCAGTAAATTACCGGTTTGCAACCGCACCACGATCGCGCACCGCGTCCGCTGATTATGCGGGTCGTTACTCTTGCAAACGTCACACTCACAGCCGATCGCGGGGACACCCACGCTCGTACCCGTACCGAGAAAGATGACTTCCGCCGACGGCGCAGCATCGGCAACGCGAGGTCGAGCGTCGGGAGTCGTATCGGTTTTCATAACCACCAATCCTATCGATCTGAGCACGAGTTTGCACGACGGGGATCTTCCACGAA
>JBDNIG010000227.1:0-7083 GCA_041688415.1 Rhodopirellula sp.
ACGCCTGGATCACGCCAGCACTCGCCCACTCCTTCCACGTCTTGGGCGCGAGATAGCGGTAGAGAAACCAAGAGACCACCACGATCACGATGAGGGCGAGGCCCCAAGCTCCGGAATGTGCAATGTGTTCTTTCATGACTGAGTTTCCTTTTTCGTTGGTTCAGTAGCCGATCTCGCCAGAGATTGGACGATCGATCCAAAGTCTGGCGACTTCGGCTACGCCGAGGTAGATTTCATTTATCGCTCGGCGACACTTGTACTCCGGCTCATTCTGAGGGTCGGTTTTGATTCTCAGCAGTCGCGCGTCATGGCCACAGTCACGATTGGCAATCACGCTGGCGTTCTGGTTTCAACGAGTTAGATGCTCGTAGCAGCCCAAAACTTCGCGGCATTTTGACTTCTTCGACTCTTCAACTTCCAACAGATACTGCCTCAGTAGTCGACGGGCACGGTTGAGTCGCGAGCCAACCGTTCCTTCCGGGATGCCCACCACCTCGGCAATCTCTCGGTACGGCAACTCTTCAACTTCGCGCAGGAGAAAGATCGCGCGAAGTTCGGCGTCCAATTGCTGGAGTGCCACCTCCAGCAACTCGGCCAGTTCGACCCGACGAGTGTGTGCGGGCGCGTGGTCCACCGGTTCGTCCGTTAGATGTTGCACCTGTTGCCTTTCGTTGCGGCGCAAGTGCTGGAGACATTCGTTGACCGTCACCTGGTATAGCCAAGTTCCGAGTTGCGACCGACCGGAAAACTGGCTGATTTTCCGAAACACCTGCAGGAACACCTGCTGTGCGACGTCCGCAGCATCCTGTTGGCCGACCATTCGCACAGCCAATCGAAACAACTTTCCGTGATGTGTTTCGTAAAGCTCCCGTTGCGCCTCGCGGTCGCCAAGCTGGCAACCTGCGACCAAATCTCGCGGCGTCAGTTCGACCGAAGCATCTGACAAGCACGGCATCTGTCCTCCGACGTTGTTAGATGCCGGAGAGGGTTTCTTGCTTCTCGGTGGCTGCACAGCCTCCAACCAATTCTGCTTGTCGCGTCCCTGCGGACGCACCGCTTCTCCTTCATGATCTTGACAATCCTGTCTTCTACCGGTTTTAGCAGCCGGGACATTAATCAGCATTGATTTTCTTCCGAGGTAAAAAGTTTATCTCACCGACGAGTCGCAAAAGCACGGCTACTTCCTGGACAGCTTGTTGATCGCCACGACCAGCAGAACAATCAGCAAAACACCGACCACTGTCCAGAGCCACATGCCGCCGCCCATCCAACCATTTCCCCAGCCGTTCATGTGGTCCATCAAAAAACCTCCTTAGTTGCGCTGCGACCAGCCCACCACTGAGCACACAAGAATGTGAGTCGTTAGGGCATTAAAATCCGAAACCACGGTAGCCGCCAAAGCCACTATTTCCGAAACCACCTGTTCCGATGCCGATGCTGAGACCACCGCGTGACGGGTAACCGTAACCGCTCCGATAGCCATTGCCGCCCCGATAGCCATTGCCACTGTAGCTTCCGTAGCCCGTTGAATATCCAGTTCTGGGGGCGTAGCTATTGGCACCGTACATGCTGTTGGCGTAAACGGGTAAACGGCTAGCTGAATAGCCGTAGCTCTGGGTGGCTGGTCCGTAATTGCCGTAGCCTTGATTGCAATGGCGGCGGCCTTGAGCTTGCGCTTCGGTAGAGCTGAACAACAGACTGGATGACGCGACAATCACAGCAACAACAAATAGATTCATACTCATCTTCGTGACCTTTTCAAAAGATTTTGGGGCATATCGCAGGCGTTGATTGCCGACGCATCAAGACCATACGTCGCACGTGGCTTGATGCAGGAATTTTATGCTTTCCCAAGCTCTGTTGGTATCGAGTGAACACTGAAACTGAGCTGGCGGATTTCGCCACAGCGACACCCATCGGAATCGAAATTAAGAATTCGTGGTCGTTCCCGCAACTGGGTTTTGGTGAATCGAGCGATCCCGGTCGAAGCGGAGAAGTGGGAGCATCCAAACGCATCGACGTCGATTAGAATGCGAGTTTGTTAATTTTGGGTTTTCGTTTTTCTGCGGCGATCAATCGGCTTGGATAGTGTCGCGTTGCAATAGCCTGCGTTCAAGCGCCCAATCACTACAAACCTCCGCGTCGAGGGCTTGCTCAGCGACTTAGGGTTCGATGGGCGTCGTGTTGGGTTCGGGTTTAGGCACCGAATCATTGCCGATAAAGTCTCCTGCCTGAATGAAGCCGGTGATCGAGGCAAAGAAGTTTTTGCCGACAGAAGCGCGGTAGAGCGATGTCAAACGTGTCATGGAAGGTCGTTGCGTGAGTATGAGTTTGCGAAGCGGTTTTGCTGGTAGCCGAAGTCGCCAAACTTTGGAATTACCGCATGAATCCAAACTCTGGCGAGTTCGGCTACAGCCGGCTTTCTTCATTCGGCGTCATGACTGCAATCATTCCAAAGTCGAATGACTGGCTCGTTTCGGTTGTGGTGATATCCCACGACGCTGAGGGCGGCGGTGCCGAGAAAGAAGTACCGCCCCGAGGCTGGTTCCAAGCCCAACCAGCACGCGGCGAGCACGTGCAGAAAGTGACTATGAGTGAATATCAGCATTTGGTCGTCGATGGCGCGGATTCGGTCGATGACTCGATCCGCCCGCACCGCTACATCCGCGACAGTCTCGCCACCTGGACAGCCATCGCGAAAAATATCCCAACCGGGGCGTTGCCGATTTATCTCCGCGGTCGTCATGCCTTCGTAGTCGCCATAGTTCCATTCAACAAGATCGTCATCGACGCTCGCGACCGCACCGAAACCGGCCAGTTCACAGGTCCGCGATGCCCGTCGCAGCGGGCTGGTCAATACTTGAGCGAAGAGCACACCGACGAGACGCTTGTCAAGCCGCCGCGCATTGCGCTCGCCGTGCTCGGTCAACGGTAGATCGGTCAATCCGGTGTGTTGACCCGAGAGGGTCCAGGCCGTCTCGCCGTGCCGAGCAAGATACACCATTGGAAGTTGCAAAGTCTTATCGCTCGCCGCTTTCGCTTTCATGCTCATGACTATGTCTCGGCGTGATACTCGCGGCGAATGTGCTCCAGGTCCACTTTGACCGCTGGAAGCTTCATATTCAAATTTTCCAGGTGTTCCAACACAATCCGGGCAACAGCGAGGTTTCGGAACCATTTGTGGTCGGCAGGGATCACAAACCACGGTGCATGATCCGTGCTGCACCGCGACAAGGCATCCTCATAAGCTGCGACATAATCATTCCAGAAGTCGCGTTCTTTGTAGTCGGCCTCGCTGATCTTCCATTGCTTGGCTGGATCGTCGAGACGTTCCTTAAAACGAGTCAGTTGTTCTTCTTTGGATATGTGCAAGTAGAATTTCAGGATGTGGGTGTCGTGTTCGACGAGCCCCTTTTCGAAGTCGTTGATACGATCGTACCGCAAGGACCAAACCGATTTTGGAAATAGATTATGGACGCGGACGACAAGCACGTCCTCGTAATGCGAGCGGTTGAAAATAGTCACGTGCCCTTGGGCAGGCGCGGGCGGGTGAATCCGCCACAAGAAGTCGTGAGCCGCTTCCTCGGCCGACGGCTGCTTGAAGCTTGCCACGCTACAGCCCTGGGGATTCATCGCGCCGAGGATGTGGTTGATCGTTCCGTCCTTGCCGCCTGTGTCCATCCCTTGCAGGACGATCAACAGGGAATGCCTTCCCTCGGCGTAGAGGGTTTCCTGCAACTGGAGCAGCTTTCTCCGATCTTGTTCGAGTTCTTCGGCGGCGTCTTTGTGGTTTTCGTGATGGTGATCCTTGAAGCCTGGGTCAATGTCGGCGAGCTTGACTTTGCTGCCGGGCGCCACTCGAAATCGATCGATATATTTCATCGTGATTCTCCTGTCGTGTTCTTTCCGCGCGATTCACATCCGCTCATTGGGGCTCCTCATCTTTGTCTTTGCTAATCTCCCGCTCCGCCGCCTCCATTTCCACGACAGCTCGAACCTCTTGGCGTCCCAACTCCTCATAAAGGTTATGCACTTGCTTAACGAGTTCGGGAGTCAAATCGGACGGCAGTTTTACGTTGGTTTCAGGTTTCGGTTCGGCCTTGGCTTCGGGTTTAGATTCGGTTTTGGCGTCAGGTTTAGATTCAGCTTTCGTCTCTGATTCGGGTTCGACTTGAGCTTTGGGATCGGCCTTGGTCTTGACATCAGCTTTAGAATCTGGCTTCTGCTCGACTTTGGCTTCGGACTTGGGCTCGACTTTGGCTTCAGGTTTTGGGTGAGTTTTGGCTTCAGGTTTTGCATCAGGCTTGATGTCGGTTTTGTCTTCGGTTTTGTCTTCGGTTTTGGTCTCCGATTTAGCCGAATTTTTATCATCACCTTCGGCATCTGGTTTAGCATCGGGCTTGGATTCAACCTTTGGTTCAAGTTTTGCCCCGGCCTTTTTGACGGGATCAAAAATCCGATACGCGAGCAACTTCACGCGGTCATTGATTAGGAACCACAGTAGCGCATAACCCCACACAAACGCGGCCCAGCCCCAGCCCAGCGGTGTCATGAACAGCCCGTACACGGCAATTAACGTGGCGACGGTTTGTGTTCCGAGCACTGCAACCCACAGAATTCTCGCTGGGCGGATGGACCAGAAAGGCCCGCGTGTGCGTGTTAGGAAAATTGTCAAATGGCCCGCCACGGACAGTTTGAGGTACATCAATGTCTGGATGACCGCGCGGTCAAGCTTGAATACCACTTCACCGAGATAAAATAGACCGAACGCAGCTACAACCCCGATGATCCCCAGCACTGTTGAGATTTCCAGCACCAGCCGCATGTTCCACGCCTCAGGCTTGTTCTTGTAATGAACATTGTCGTATGCGATGGATAGGATCGCTCCGTCGTTGAGCAAGGCAATCATCACGATCATCACTGCCGTCACCGGATAGAATTTGAAGATCAGGATCGCCAGCGTCATGAGCAACAGCACGCGCAACGTCTCTGCGATGCGGTAAATCGCGTAGCTGTTCATCCGCTGAAAAATTCTCCGGCTCTCCTGAATCGCGTCGATGATCACGGACAGGCCGGGTGCCACCAGCACGATCGACGCCGCCGCGCGGGCCGCGTCCGTCGCGCCAGACACGGCGATGCCACAGTCGGACTTTTTCAGCGCGGGAGCATCGTTCACTCCATCCCCTGTCATGCCGACGATGTGGCCGCGCTTCTGCAATACGTCGACGATGTGGAATTTGTGTTCGGGGAATACCTGAGCAAAGCCATCGGCTTTTTCAATGGACTCGGCTACCTCGTCGCTCTCATCCTTCTTGGAATCACCCAGACTGCTGGCATCGAGGATATTAGCACCCATGTTGAGTTTCTTGGCCGTTTCCTTAGCGATGGCCAACGCGTCGCCCGTGACCATCTTGATCGTCACGCCCATCTCGCGAGCCGTCTTGATGGTTTCCTTTGCATCTTCGCGAGGCGGATCGAATAACGGAAGCACGCCGAGAAACTGCCACTGACCGTCGCCGTCGTCACGTGCGACTCCCAGCGAACGATAGCCGCTGGCTGCGAAGTCGTTGACAGCTTTGTCGACCGCCTCCTTCACTTGCGCGGCGTTGGCTGCCATCTTCAAAATCACTTGTGGCGCGCCCTTCGTCACCTTGAACTGTTTGCCGTCTTTGGATTTGACGGTAGCTTCGGTGCGTTTATGCACCGGATCGAACGGCGTAAAGTGTCCGATGTCATAAGCCGCCAACGCGTCTTTGTCTTTCAGTCCGGCAAGCACGGCGAGATCAATCGTGTCGTTGTCATCGGCACGCGATGCCAGTGCACCATTGAGGATGACTTGATCGGCATCAATATCCTTCACACAGAACGGATCGCCTAGCGAAAGCTTGTTCTGTGTCAGTGTGCCTGTCTTGTCGGCGCACAAGACGTCGACCCCGGCGAGTTCTTCGATCGCAACCAAACGACTAACTATGGCTTGCTTCTTGGCAAGTAGTCTCGCTCCGACTGCCATCGTTACTGACAACACCGTCGGCATCGCCACAGGAATGGCTGCGACCGTGAGGATCAAAGCGAACAAGAGAACCGGATCCTTGGGCGGTTTCGCATAGAGCATCGGTTCGCCCCGGATGACTCCGACCACAATGATGACGGAAACCAAAGCGATCGCGAGAATAATCAGGTACTTGCCGATCTTCAACACCGCCTGCTGGAAGTGGCTGTCGGTATGCGCTTCCTGCACGAGTTGCGCCGTCTTGCCGAAGTAAGTCTTGTCACCGGTGGCATAGACGAGTGCGCCGATTTCACCGCGCCGGATGGTGGAACCGGAGAACACGGCTTCGCCCGATTTGCGAGTAGCGGGCAAAGACTCTCCGGTGAGTGCGGACTGATCGACTGAAATCTCGTCGCCGTCGAGTAAGCGGGCATCGGCGGGCACGATATCCCCCAGCCGCAATCGAATCACATCGCCCGGTACCAACTCCGACGCAGCCGGGTTGACCCATTTTCCGTCGCGTTTGACGCGGGCCTTGATCGCTAGCCTGGCCTTCAGTGCATCGATGGCATTGCCAGCCTGACGCTCTTCCCAGAATCCGACGACGGCATTCGTCAACAGCAAAAAGAGGATGATGCCAAAATCCTCCCAGTGTCCGACCACCGCCGACAGGATCACCGCGATTTCAATCATCCACGGGATGGGGCCCCAAAAATAAGTGAGAAATTTCAGAAGCGCATTCGTCTTCTCCTCCTTGATTTCGTTAGGTCCATATTTGGCCAGTCGTTTCTTCGCCTCGGCTTGAGTTAGGCCGTCGGGTGAAGACTCCAATCTCTTCTCGACTTCCGAGATCGGAAGGGTTTTCAGATCGTCCTTCGCATCGGGCTTCGCATCGGGCTTCGCATCGGGCTTCGATTCTGGCTTCGATTCTGGCTTCGCATCGGCAGGTTTGGGGGCTCATCCGACTAAAGCGTACTTTTTTTGATGGAGGGAGTAGAGTGTAAGTTCAAAATACTCGGAGTCGCGAATGCCGTAGGATTGTCGCTGTACGGTTTTGATCTTGTTATTGGTGCCCTCCATCGATCCAGAGGAAA
>JBDNIG010000228.1:0-11951 GCA_041688415.1 Rhodopirellula sp.
CATTCGGTCAGGTTCGAAATTGCGACCGTAGACGCACTCCGAATTATAGGAGCAACCTTGACAGTAGGCTGGACGAGGCTCGCTTGACTTGGGCTGGCTCGTCGTCAATGAACCCATCTCAGGGAAGTGGCAATATCGATCACGGATCGTGCGGATCGTCGCACCACGTAGCGAGGGAGCGGGCCAGCGGTCGATTCGCCCACTGGATTGGAAGCATAAGTCGCCGTTAATAATTCTCAGTGGAATGGTGGTGGCTTGCGTGCTGATCATGTTGATACTGGATAAATCACGGGGCGTTCGCTATTGGGATCTCCTTGCCGACATTCCCACACGAGTGGTTTCAAACTCATGGGTTCGGAGCGTTTTGTCTGCGGATGCTGGTCTTGCCACCAACAAATCATCCGATCACCGACACGCGAGGCATCGGTCATCGCGAGGCTCATCACGCGGCGGCCCGACAAGGCATCGATCACCACACCGGACTGACTGCGGCAATCAATCGAGCCAGCGCGACGAGGCAGATCTGCGACAATCTTGCGAATCGAACCCAACCCGGTCACGTCGTCCGAGACGGCATAGGCCGTGGTTTCCAAGTCGGGCAGCATGCGCCGAATCTCGGCCTCGGATTGCTGCCAGCGTTGCTTCATATCTTCGCCCGCATGGATCACATGCAATCGCCGTGGCTCAAAAACACGCGCTGACAATAATACGAGTTCATCGGAGTTGCTTTGAATCAAGATCAGATCATCCACACTGCCCGGCGCGATGTCGAATGGCTCAATTTTTTCACGTGCCAATTTCACCACGTCATCAATCAAGCACTCGCAATAATACTCAAACGCCCGCTTGTGACTTGTCAGAGCGTGATACCACGCCAATCGCTGTTCCATCGGATCGTTGCCTGTCGGCTCATCGCCCGCGAGCAAACAGGCAGCTCGGATCGCCTCATGCAGATCAGTGTTATCGCGCAGACCTTCTACCGCCGATACATCTTTGAATGGAACCGAATTGCGATTAGCATCCGGAACGGCAAAACGCTTGAACCCATGCTCGATCGCATGCCGCAGTTTGAATTCCAAACCACTGACGCTCCATCGTCCCTCGTGATAAGCACCGGTGGCGATGAAGTTGCTATGAATGGGCGTGTCGTGAACTGCCGACAGCAATCCGATCGCGAGCGCCGCGAATGCAGAATTCGCCGACAGCGGCAGATTTTGAAAATCCCAGTTGTTCCAGCGAGCGTCCACCCAGTCGAGATGAAAGTCGTGGATCGATTCACGCTCGGCCAATAGGTCCGCGACCGTGCTCTCCGATAAAGCTTCGCGGACTCGCTGAGCAACCTCGAGCAATGTTTGCGGTAAGCCAGCGCAGTGTGCCGGAGACTTGGTCCAGCGGACCGGCAGGATCGCGGCGGCGGCCAGCAGCGGATACCGATTGCGGTCATCGACAACAACCGGAACCATCGCGAGCCCCGACTGTGACACCGCCGTGATCGGCTGCAACCATGCTTCGTTGCCACTCGAATCAGCGAGTTCGTCTCGATCTTCCTTCGTTAGAAAGCAAACCGCGATCGGCAGCACGCAGTCCAACCGATGAATCCTTTCTTCATCCATTCTTGCGATGGGATTACAAAACAGTTGAAAAAACGCTTGATGGTCGTCTGTTGGGCTGGCTCGATTCATCCGTATCCTCGCCGAACGTAGACGCGGCGCTGAGCCTCTGCCGCATCAAGCGAGCGGATCAGCGCATAGGGAATTCCAGTTCGTCCAATCAACGAAATGGTCGGTGACTGGTCGCCCAGACGTTTTTTCGCAGTAATCCGCAATCCCGTCGTGCCCCATCGCACCCGATAGACACGCTCAACAATCCCATCGTCATTGGCGACGCATTCTCGTACCGGAACCTCCGCGCTGAACCCGATCTGGACCGGTGTCTCATCGGGAATTTCGTCCGCAGATCGCATGTAATGACCGGCGGGCAAGCGAAACGCAATCGACAGTTCCTCCTCACCGAGTGAAGCCGAGACGGAAAAACGTTCTTCAAAGTGCGCATCGGAATCGTCCGCCGCAAGGGACAAGGCGTCTTCAGCGAGTGTCGATTCCTCGACAGCGACAGCGACCTCGACGGCGTACTGAACGACACCATACGATTCTACAGCATCGTCGACATCGACCAATGCCGCGGCCACGTTCTGATTGGCTTGATCGACAGCCTCGATCTCGCCGGTCATCCACCACGGACGGTCCGGCCACTGGTTGGCGGCGAGGTCACCGACAAGGTTCACGATCCAAAACGTTTGTGATGCGCGAGCGATCTCGTCGCGATGATCGTCGATGGCCTCGTCCAGCTCGCTCAGCTTGAACTGCAAATTGTCAAGCGAAACACCGACGCGTGGGTCCAACGTGATGACGTCCTGGTATTCCACGCCGCCGAGCTGTTCGATCATTCGCCCGGCCGCCGAAGCGAGCCCCGCCAAGTCGACTCGCTGACGCAGAATTCCGATCACGAGATCGTCCGCCTCCCACTCACTGTCGCAGACGGCCAGCTCACTTTCCAGCTTGCCAAGCAGGGCGAGAGTCCGCTCGACTCGCTTCACACCGACTTCGATCGCCGGTTCGATGATCTCTGGTTCGAGCGGAAATTCAACCAGTTCCAACTGCTCGCCGACACCAAACAGATGACAGCGACCGATTGCGACGATTAAATCAAATGCTGCGGTCGGCAGGGATTCAGACATCGCACCGTCGACATCCCACTGCGTCAACGCCGAGGCGGAGGCGGCGTGCAGGACCGCATCGGTCAATCCGCGTCGCTGATCGATTTCCTGAGGAGTAGCCATGACAGTGGGAGATTAGAGCGAGCGAGGTTTCGAGGGATTTCGAGGCGGACGCGGGCGAACGGCCCGTTTGATCGATACCGATGGATTGCGTGGCAAATCGTATCTTTCGGCTTCGTGCCACTGAGGAAACGAAATGGACGAGCCTCTGGTGACACGTTCGAGAAGAATTCCGAAAGTTTTTGGTTGGTGCAATCTCACGCGATCCTCCCGCCGCTGCTCTTTTTGGTTAAAGGGAAATACTCTATCGAAATCGGGAAGTTGATACCCGCCGCCCTGTGCTTCGCAATACGTATCCAGAATCCAGCGACATACCAATTTCCAATCGTGTTTTCCGTCTTTGAAGTAAGCCGAGAGAATCAAGCCGCCGTGCTCGTCTCGATCAACAATGACCAGCAAACCGCTCGGACCGACTCGCAACTGCTCGATTGTCGGCGCCCCGCCCCAGCGGCGAACTCGCCGCTCCACATACAAGGGACGTGCCGCAGACAACTCGCCTTGCTTGATCACCAATTCCTCGATCCGGTGTAGCACCTGCGGTCGTGTCTCGGGTGAGTCTCGCGACCGGCGGGCTTGCTCGGGCAATTGCGGGCACAGTCGTTCGAAGGGCTCGCGTCCTTCCAAGATGTGTTTGCGTAGGATTTTCTTGGGAACGGAGGCGTTCTTAAACTGCAGTGACATCGCACTCGATCTTTCGAAAGGGAATGGGCAGATTCACATGTGCACGATACTGCGTCGCCGTGCGAATCAAGTGAAACCACTGCGAGGAGCCCTCGCCGAGTCGTTGGAAACAATCGCCCAGACGGGAAGGTTGCAGGTCCAACAGGGACAATGGAGACTCCACCTCACCCTGGGTAGGCAACATGTGGTTGATGATCGTATCGAGCTTGACGGGGTTGACGGCCACACCGGAAGCCCCTTTCCCGGTGGAGTCCCGGTCGTCGGCAGAATCCTGTGGCACGCCAACGCAGGGTGAGACGCTCCACAACCGAATAAAATTTCGCTTGCTATTATTCACAATCCCGTGCTGCCGCATCCACGATGCCCACACGTCGGAACTTTCGAGCACAATCCAGGCATCGAATAGCAGTAAGAGCAACATCGTGTTGATATCCGGTGTTTCTCGCGGATCGACCGAAACGACTGGGATTGAACGCAGCGTGGCATTCCAAACCGGCGGGCGGATCAACAAGGACCAAAAATTCCGATTGATGTTCTGCGCCGCCTTATTCTGATGTCGCTTCAAACAGCGATCATATGCCCGCTCCTGCTCCGCCAGATCGTCGCGATCGATCGGAACAGGCTTCGCGTCCGCCGAGGGAAATCGCACGATTTCCGCGTCGGCACGATCCATGAGCAAGCGATTCAACCGTACCCTCGTCGTCATCTCGGTACCCGCCGCCCCACATGTTTGCTCGCCCAGTCCGCCCTCGATCAAGTCGCCAACACCCAGTCCACCGGCGATCACCAGCATGTCCTTGCACTCCCTTCCGGGCGACCCAGGTTCATCGAGGTACGCTGCCAAATCCGCTCTCAGTCGATCGCCGTCGACCTCACGCTGCACAGCGGTGGGCAACGACGCCGGTTGCGGGGGCTCGTCCCAGTTGGCCAGCGGTTCGCGGCGGCCCGGAGGTCTGAATCGTCGCGTCAAGTCGATCTGTTTCCTCAGCGCGACGCGCCACAACCAGCCCCCGAAATTTCCGCTCTGGTAACTCGCTAATTTTCTCGGCAGCTCCTGGAAGACTTCCTGCCATAAATCCTCGGCACCGAAGACGACAGCCGTGTTGCGTTGAGCGACTTTGCGGCAGAGTTCCTGTCCGCGCGGATTCAGCAGAGCGAGTTCGCGATCGAGCCCGCTTCGGAGTTCTGAAGCATCCGAAGTTTGCCCCGACTCACACGCCGCCCGCCACTGTTTGGCAATCTTTGCCGCTCGCTCGCCCGCCTTCCAGTCGTGGTTCTCCGCGTCCGCCGATGGATCTCGTCGCGATTGACTCGAATTCGGTTCAAGACGCGATGTGGCCGCGGGCGACGGCCGCCGTTGAGGTGAAATTTCGTTGGTGGGGTCCATGGGTCATTCGGCTCCGGTAGGCGCTGGCACTCGTTTCGATGCCCCCAGCCTAGCGGATCGAAAAGCCGCGATGGGGTGACGGCCGGGCCGTTCGCCATGGCGCATCGGTTTTTCCCAGAATTCTTTTTTTAAAATCTTCCGCCAATGTGTCACCCAGCGTGTCGCCGTTTCGTTTTCCCTTTGGACGGTGACACTTTGCCATCTATCCCAGCCCCGACGTGCCCACGAGGTATTCCCATGATGCTGGACCATTCACCACCGATGGCCACCCGCCAATTCCAACGCTCGTTTCGCGTCTGCACGCCGATGTTCTGCGGCGGCGCGAATCAGGATACCAGCGAGGTGCGACTGCAAAGCGTCAAAGGCATGATCCGGTTCTGGTGTCGTTCGCTGATGGGGCACCAGTGCAAATCTGTTGAAGAGTTGCACAACGCGGAGGCAGAACTCTTCGGCAGCAGCGACTCGGAAATCGGTCAGAGCAAACTGCGGATGCGGATCCAACTCACCCAGAGCGGTGCTCTGGAAACACAGAATTGGGATAACGGCAGGCCCGTGGGCGGAATCTATCTTGCCTATGGCATGATGAAGGACCGCAAGGAGACCGGTTGGAAACCTGGGGCTTTGAAACGACCGTTTCGAACCGGAGTCAGCTTTGAACTGGTCTGCCGTGTTCGTGACCAAACGAACCGGGTCGATGAATCATTCCAGCAGATCACCGACGCGATCGACCTGTGGTCCTGCGTCGGTGCTCTGGGGGCCAAGTCACGCAAAGGATTCGGCAGCGTTTGCCCCACCGGCGATCAGGCGGCACGTGACCCGAAGGAGGTCATTAAAAAGCTGATGACGCGTTACCAGACACAGCAGTGCCAGTCGCCCGAGTGGACCGCATGGAGCGGTGGTAGCCGTGTCGTGTTCATCCAGAGCAACGACAACGACGCGATGAACTTGCTGGAAAAAATCGGACAAGAGTTGCTGCTGTTTCGCGGTTGGGGCCACGACAAAGACAAACGCGGATACCACAAAGTGTGGCCCGGCCAACCGTCGGAGCAGAACTTTTTCAACGATCACGAACGGTTCAAAAAGCCTGTGATCTCGATCGGCCACCCCCAGCGAGTCGCCTTCGGGTTGCCGCATAACTATGGACCGCAAAAACACCAGGAAGTCGAGCCCGCCTCGCACAAACGGCGCGGCAGCCCACTGTTCATTCACATCCACCAACCTGACCCAAAAATCAAACCCACCGCTGTGTTGAGTTTTCTGCCAGCGAAATTTCTTCCCGTGGGTGAGCCCATCACGGCGTTTGGCAAGTCCGCTCCCGTCGCCGGTGCCCCAGGTCTGTGGGACCCTATCCATGCGTTCCTGGACCGATTAACCCACGAGGATCAACAGCCGCGAGCGAGGCATGCTGGCTATGCCGATTTCGGCGAACGTCCACGCGACGACGAAGAAGAATCCAAGCCATGGTGGGTTCGTGATAACAAGGACTTGGTTTCCACAGGAGAAATTGCATGACTGACACGAACCCTTCCTCTCCAGTACATCTATCGGTAACGATCGGTCCGGTCCAATCGTTCGTGGCCGCATCCCGGCGAACGCGAGATTTATGGGCGGGCAGTTGGCTGCTCTCGCATCTCTGCGAACATGCCCTGTCCGCTGCCGAACGGGCCGACGGTTACCTCACTCCGGTGATCCCGTATCGCACTGAATCATCGCGTGGACAGGTAAGCAGCATGAACGATCCGGTTGGGAAATTCCCTAACCGTTTCGAAGTGCAGTTTGCATCGCTCGAGGCTGCTGAAGCAGCGGGCAAGCAGTCAATCGCGGCCGTTCAGTCGCGATTTCGCGAAATTGCCGATGACGTCTGGCAACAATACATCGGTGACGCAGCGAACCAGGGCCGCGATGTTGTCGAGATTTGGAACCGGCAAGTCGACTCGTTCTGGGAATGCTCCTTCGTCGTCGCCTCGCCGTCGGACAATGCCCATACGATCGGCGGGCTCGTTGCCGCTCGCAAACACTTTCGCAACGTCAACGCCACGATCGAAGGCGGGGTGAAATGTTCTCTGATCCCCACGCTGCAAGAACTATCGGGCTGTGTCTCACGGCCCGAGTCCGATGTGTTCTGGAACGCGGTTCGCCACCATCTGGACAGCCTTGATCTCGGCAAGAAGGAGCGACTGTCGGCCATCGCCGTGATCAAGCGACTGTTTCCGTTGCTCGATTCATTCAAGGATCTCAAGGCGAGATCATGGCCTTCGACATCGTTCTTCGCCGCTCACTCGTGGCTCGCTGAAATCGCTTCTGACGAGGAAAAGAGACAACTTGCCGAGGCGTTCTCCCGCGAGGCGACGTCGGTGGGAACGATCCAGAAGAGTGAGCATGAATCAGTCCGCGGACGCGACCGCGATCGATTCGACTTGCCCGATTGGGCCAGTATTGACGCCACGGCTTGGTACGCCAGCAACTTCGAAGCCGGACAGGCTGAGCGGGAATGGGATCTGTCGGCAGAGCAAGCTCGCGATCTCCGGGATCGGTTGACCGAGATCGCTGGTGATAGGCCGCCGCTGCGTTACTACGCGCTGCTGATGATGGACGGTGACTCGATGGGGCAGCTTCTGTCCCGTTTGGAAACTCCCCCAAAACTTAGCAAAATGTTGGATCATTTCAGTACCGGTGTCGACGACATCGTCGCGCGGCATCATGGCAAGACCGTGTATGCCGGAGGCGATGACGTAATGGTCCTGTTGCCCGCCAAAGACGCTTTCGCTGCCGCCGATGCGTTGGCACACGGCTATTCCGACGCCGCCGAGAAAACCCAATCGGGGTTGTCTAGCACCGCGACCATCTCCGCCGCGATTCTCTACGTGCCTACTCGCTTTCCGCTGCAACAAGCGATCCGGATGGCCCATTCCTGTCTCGATGACATCGCGAAGGAAAAGACCGGCCGTGATTCGATCGCCTTTGCCATTCTCAATGGCAACGACATCGGGACGCTGTGGTCGGCACCCTGGGACGTGGTCCGCGGAAAACTCTCGACTGGCGGCAGCGTTGACGTGGCGTTGACGGACTTGATCAATCGGTTCGCTTCCGGCCGTGATGACGATTCATCCACCGATGCGGACGCCGCCGACGACGCGGAGCAATCATCGCCGCACATCGGTGCCACATTCCTGCACCACATCCGCAGCGAACTGATCGAGTTGCTCAATTGTCCGATCGACCAACCCGGGCTATACGGATCGATCAAAGAGGAGGAGCGGGAATTGATCGAGCAATTGGTGACCGCCCAGTGGCGGCGGAGGATGACCAAAGAGGCGAGGAAGAAAGCCGAGCCAGCGTCGACGAGAGCGATGCTGCGTCCGGTCGTGGCGTTGTCCCAAGAACATCGCCGAAAGAAAAAAGGCAACGTGAAATCGGAACCCGACAAATTCGAGGTGAAATCGGAACCCGACAAATTCGGATTCGATGGATGGCGTGCGGCGAGATTTTTGAAACAGGTGGCCGATGGCCGTATGGAGGATCACTCATGAGCGAGATGCGTTGGTATGCTTTGTCCCCCGTCGACGCGTGGTTCTTCCGCGACGGTCGACCGTTCAATCGAGGCGAGGACGCACAGTCGTCGCATTGCCTGTTCCCACCGCACGCGACCACGGTCGGCGGCGGACTTCGCGCGTCCTTGGCACGCGGGTTGGGGTGGGACGGACGGCGATGGACCGAATCAATCCGCGAGCGTCTTGGTGGTCACGACAGCTTGGGTCCGCTCGCCTTGGCCGGTCCGTTTTTAACCTACCGCGATCAGGGCAGTGCCGCACCGGAGTTGCTGTTCCCCATGCCCACCCACATTTTGGGGGCGATCCAACATGACAAACACAAAAATGACAAGGCGAAATGGGTCGCCACGCATGCACTGGCTCCCTCAAAGGAACCCATCACCACGGACCTCGACCGCATCCATGTTCCCGTTTCGACACAAAGTCACGACGAGGGTTGTGAGAGTGGATCGCGGGCGGCACCAACCGATGAGCTTCTGTTGACCGCAGGCGGGATGGCGGCGGTAGCCTCAGGGCGATTGCCAACCCCGGATCAATGCGTGCCTCGGGAACGTTTATCCCGCGTCGAAGCGAGGACGGGGATCGCGCGGGATCCAGAAACCCACGCGGTGACGCTCGGTGATTTGTACAGCCCGAACTTTGTCCGCCTCGACGACCGCGCGGGCTTGATCGTTGGCGTCAGCGGTTTGACCGATCAAATGCACCCCGAGCCCCTGTTCCCACTCGGTGGCGAAAGTCGTCTGGCGGCCTGTGATTCCATCACCGCACCGCAGCTCCCGCAATCCGATCCACCCGAATCCGGCGTGACCGCAGTGATCGCGCTGACACCGTGCCGGTTTTCAAACGATCGGTGGTACGGTGCGGGGCCAGGTGACCCCGCCTCGCTCCTGCACCCCGATTTAACCGGCGACGTGGTCTGTGCCGTGATCGATCGCCCAATCGGCATTGGGGGCTGGAAAACCAACGACAAGACAGACAACGGTGATCCGGCGGACCAGAAAAAACCGTCTGGTCCGGCCGCGATGCAGCCCTACGTCCCGGCGGGCAGCGTGTGGTGGTTGTCCCAGCCACCGGCACAACCGCTCACGCAAATCGGTGACCGCACGGCGTGGGGGTTCGGACGTGTCCTCGTCGCCCGACCGTGCGGACTCTGAAACAAAACGGTACGAACAAAAAAAATCATTCTAACCCTGAGGAACTTTGATGATGGAATTTGCCATGCTCGGCCTGCTGGCCGAAACACCCCTGCATCCCGGTGCGGGACAAGATGCCGGGTTCGTGGACGTGCCCGTCGCCCGGGAAGCCGTCACGGAGCACCCCGTGATCGTCGGCAGCAGCCTCAAGGGGGCGCTGAAGGAACACTGTGCTGGAGCCGAGAAACTCGATGACTCCGCGTTCGGCAACACCGACGCCGCCGGTGATCTAGTGATCTGCGACGCCAAGCTCACTCTGCTGCCCGTTCGCAGTCTGTCATCAGCCTACATGTGGGTGACCTGTCCCTTGATCCTCGAGCGACTCGGACGCGACCTTAACCGATCCGGGTTGGGCAGGGCACCTGCCGAAACACCGACGGTGGAGAGAAAACACTACCTCGGTCCCAAGTCGCTCGGTGACACCTTGTTCTTGGAAGAACGCCAGTTCCAACATGCCGACGGTGATCTCTCTCCCTGGCTCGAAATCCTCCGACGTTTGATCGCTTACGAAACGACCCGCAACCGATTGGCATCCCAAGTCGCCGTGCTCAACGACCAAGATTTCAAGTGGTTCGCCAAGTACGGATTGACCGTCAACGCGCGCAACCAACTCGATGACAAGAAGACGAGCAAGAATCTGTGGTACGAGGAAACCATCCCCGTCGATGCCCTGTTAACCACCCTGATCGGCGATCGGCGCGGAAACGTACTGTCCGCCTTGATCGAGCACCTGAAAACCACCGGATACCTCCAAGCCGGTGGGAACGAAACCGTGGGTCAAGGTTGGATGGCGGTGCAACCGCTCGTCGGTCGGGAGGTGGTATCATGAGCGACTCCAAAGGCGGAACACTGCAACAAAATCGTGCGGCCGACGCACTAGAAAAAATCCGCGCCCTGGCAAACTCTTCGGACAAAGCGAGCAAGTATCGTTCGTACGTTGCCGCCTTTCCCGCCACGATTGTCACCAACGGCTTGGGCCAAGCCCTGGCGATTGAGTTGGCCAGCGGCGGGGACAAGGTTGCCCACAAGGCCTTGTGCGATCACGTCATGACTTGGTTGAAGAGTCAAGTCGAAGCGATTGACAAGAGTTGTCGCGACAACGAAGACCGAATCCTCGACGCGATCATGGAGATCGACGAAGACGACTACCTTCGCGCGCAGAGTGAAGCGATCGCCTACGTCAGTTGGCTGAAACGATTCGCCACCGCGATCTTGCCAGAGCCCGAGGAAAAGGAACCATCATCCCATGTTTAAATGCCCACTCTACAGCGGCGCCTACGACGCTGCCAATTCCACCGCGCCAGAAAAACGTCACCACGGATTGTGGTTCGACAAGTTTGCCACCTCGCCACTTACATCCGATTCGGACGACTCCGAAAAGCAGGAATGGAAAACGTCGTGGCTCAAAAAGTTGCCGAGCACCATCGGAAATCCACAGCGGCTCGAGGAAGCCGCACATCGGCAAGCGGAATTGATCTATCGCTGCGGCGGACGGCTGCTGTGTTTTGAAAACACCAGCCCTTTCGCCACCGGACTGGGACGCCCCCATCCGGTCGAAAACGGCTTCGCCTGGCATCACAGTCTGAGTGTCCCGTACCTCGCTGGCAGCGGATTGAAAGGCGTCACGAGTTCCTGGTGGCGAGAGGAAAACAATCCATCGAAGGGCGATGAACGCGTCGCTTCCTGGTTCGGCACGCCCGATCGTGTGGGCGATTTTATCTTCCTCGATCTCTTGCCAACCCAATCTGTCAATCTGGTGGTCGACGTCATGACGCCGCACTATGGCGACTACTATCAAGACAAGAAAACGCCCGGCGACTGGATTAATCCCGTCCCCATCCCTTTCCTCACCGTCGCCGCAGGCGGTCGTTGGCAAACCGGCGTTTTGCCCCGCAACCGCGCCCGGAATTCCGATGAAGAACTCAGCGAGTTGGCTGGCACGATCGCTGACGCCGTGCTGTGGGGCGTCGGTGCCAAGACCGCTGTGGGCTACGGCTCGCTCCAGCGTGATCAGCCATCCGAGAACAGGGCGTGGGAAACACACGTCGCGCAAGTTGAAGCCGAAGCAAAGGCATCGAAACTCGCGGAGCTACCCGATGATCTGCGGGAGCTGCAGCAACGGTTCGAAGAAGACGAATGGGCAAAACACCAAGACTTTTTCATTCCAGGATGCAATCGCTATCTCGATGACTATCCCAATGCGTCGTCCCAGTGCATTGAGTGGATCTGCGACGTCGCCCTCGTTCGGCTCGGTGACAAATACAAGGACGCATGGAAGGATCCTGAAAAACCCGCTGCGAAGA
>JBDNIG010000229.1:0-9613 GCA_041688415.1 Rhodopirellula sp.
CCCCGTTCGGGGCGTAGCCTCGATGGTAACCCGACGCGTAAGCGAGGAAGATGCAGTGTTTCGGCTGGTAAACACGTGATCCTCGCTAACGCGTCGGGTTACCAAGACCGCTTCGCGGTCTAAAGTAGATGGCATTGGGCTCCGCCCGTCGTGAGCCTCCCCGAAAACATGCTCCATCCCTCTGGTTTCCGTTCGCACGGACCGTTGCGGCTATGGTAGCCAGACGGCTCCGTCCGTCTTGGCTGTGGAGTGCCCAGCTTCGTCATCACGTTTCATTCGCGGCATGGACCTCCCTCCGACCGTAGAGGCACGTGAAGACATCATCATCGCGAATCAGCCCATGGAAAACGACCTCCTTTCCCGTTCCTCGCCTTCCCCCCTTTTCCTCGTCCAGCGGCACAGATTGCGAAGCGTGAAAATATAACCGTGCTTGCCGAATCGACTGACCGTGACATTCGCAACCCTGGCTACGACTCCACAGACATGTCTGACCCCGCAAAGCGTTCCCCTATCTCACGTACCAAACAACTAGCCGCTCCAATTCTTCTTTCAAACTGAGTGTCGCGATCAGTTGACGATGTGCAAATCCGCTGAGCGGACCATAGCCTTGGCTACGATCCAACATCACGACGACCTTCAACATATCGTCAACCGTGGGTTCGCGTCCGTAGCTTTGCAATCGGAGCAGCCACATGCCGACGGGAAACAACAACGCCAGTCCGTGCATACTCTCGATCACCGACCACCCGCCTCGATTGGCAAACGCGTAGAGATGCGATTCCGAATTCGTTTCGATGAACCGTGTCAACGGTTCGTAGACTTCCGCTGACTTAATCCCCACCGGCTGCTCCAACGCCTCGAAGGTGGACGCTGGAAACACGTTGTTGAAAACGGGCGTGCTGCCCTTGCCCCGCACCACCTTCCACGCGATCTGTGCCAACTCAACCCGCGCCTTCCAACTCGTCCGATGTCGGCACTCGGGATGCAGACGCCCGCAAACCATCGCAGTCCGTCGCAACAGAATTTGCGAGTACCCTTTTGGTGGACGTTGCTCTGCGAAAAAAGGTTTCGATTCCTCCGGTTCCAATTCCCTCAACGTGCGTGCCAGCTCGGCGATCTGTTTGTCGTCCAATCGTCTCGTCTTGGCCGCCTCGAGATGGCTCGCGTACTGCAACACATGCACGATCCGACGAACAGGCGGATAGCGCTGATCCCGCAGTAACTGTCCCGATTCGTCCAAGATCGTTTGGATCGTCCGCCACTGCCGATACTCACCCGTTTTGAATGCCGGTGGTGCCGTTGCATCGGCTTTCAAGTGACCGTCGCGAACGAGTTTCTTTACGTTCGGAAGTCGTGTCGCAACCGTGTCCCCGAGATCGGCGGCGGCAGACGGACAGGCGCGACGGATCGTCAGCACAGCGTGTTTTTCACGTGGGATCAACTGCAGCGGAAATGTCTGGCACACCGACGGCTTGGCCTCAACACCGAATTTCGAGTGGATCCGGCACAATCCATCCTCATTCAAAAAAACGCACGCCCCATCATCACGATGAGCCAACCGCAACGAACTGGCTGCGGCGCGATGACGAACCGTCAACCGCGTATTTTCGAATTCCGGTTCATTTCCCCACTGCTGGCTCCGCAATCGCTCCGCATCCGCCAAGTTCAGCGGCACGATACTGCCATGACAGCAAACACCACACTGATGGCAATCCCAATGTTCGTCGGACTTCAGCGGAACGATCGGCAGCGACATCAGATGCAAAATCCTTATTGAGTTCGATAGACCAACGGGTGTTCAGTTTACATGATCCATCCCATCGACCTTTTCTTGCTCAACCGTTTTCTTTGCCTGTTTCTTTCTACCCCCCCCTTTTTTTGGCTCATCCGACGGAAGCGTACACCAGAGGTTTTCGAGGATCGCGGTAGGAACGGCTGTTGCCAGCCGCCCCCCGTGCAGATCCGTACGTGAGCGTCTAACTCATACGGCTCCTCCATTGGGTCAAACGGTCCGACGTTCGAGACGCCGTCACCTGCCGTGCCTCACATGTCGCAACAAAAGATGCGAATCCCGACTCAGAGGCCGGCGCATCGACGACAGTGTGAAGTCTTCCCTTGAGTGGCTCCCTTCCCTCGCCAGACTCCGCCACGGCGGTCGCCGCTTTGTTCGCCCAGGTCGTCGGTACTACGGAACCATCTGCCATCCCAACCGCGTTCATGCCAGCATGGCCCTCAGAGAGGTTCGCTGGCCGTCCTGGTCGTGTGTCGATCGCGACATGACTCCAGGAGCAGAGGGGACTTCCCGCCCTTTTCCCAGGATTTCTGGCGCGTTTGGAATTTTCCACGCATGCACAGGTTCAACGATTCCGCCAGGTCCAGATCACGCCTTGCCAGTAGTGGCGTGACCGATGTTGCCTTCCCCTTGCCATGACAAGGTCGGCACCTGGAAGTACTGATTTCGGAACTCAATAGCTGGCCTACGCTTCCCCCTGCACGGACGCTCAATGCGACATTGTTACCGCAATCGCACCTCCGCCGGAGGCCGAAGTAGTTGGCTAGACCTTCCTCGTAAGAAACTTTCATTCTCTATTCCAAACCGGTTTTATCCCGGCACACCCCTTCCCCTTTTCTTCATTATGGGATGAACTCGGAGCAGTTTTAGCGGCAATCGGCAATGAACTGAAAATCAAATTTGAGCCATTCTGATTATTGTCGAAAATTTACGCGCAAGTGCTTAGCTCAGCTCATCACCATGCAATCTTCTGCGACGCATCATAGGCGACATTCCGGAGAAACGCTCCATGAAGTCGGAGAAGTCAAATCCCAATTGCTCAAATTCGTTTACTACATGCTCACCACCCTCATGCACAAGCATCCCAATCAGTTCAGGATTCCCCCGAAGGAATTGTCCCATTTGTTTCATTTGATTCAAATTCCGAGAAATCTCAATTGCTGTCTTGAGAACGGGGCCATTTGTCTCATTCGTCAAGATTGAGCGAGCGAAATCAAGAGCCTCTTCTTGATCTCCATTCTCCAGACGGACGTCCAACGCGAATTTGGCTAGTGACCCACCAATAGCGCGAGACGGAAGAGATTCGACAAGTTTTCTCGCTTCTTTAACTAACCCGCGTTGCAGGGCACCCCTGGCTGCAATTTGCATCGCTTGCAATCGAGACTTCGGGTCAGTATCTGAGCAGTCCAGGCATGACTTGGCAACTTCGTAACTCTTGTCATGACGATCGAAGTCCTCCAAGGTGTCTGCCAATGCAACAGATTGCTCTGTATTCAGTAACTGTTTGTCAAATGCCTCCTCCGATATGGTTAGCAGCCTTTCAACATCTGCATACTTCGAAAGCTTGCTCCTTCTAAATAGCGCACTCCTAAGGCGTGGCGGCTCTTGCCCCATGAAATACTCTGCAACTTTCAAGATGGCTTCACCGTCGCCGGGTTTTAAATCCAAGAGCCGCACCCCATAAATCGCCGATTCCTCGCTATGTTGCGTGAGCTCGAAGAACCTCATCGCAAGTCGGTAAACGTCTGGGTGCGGATACAACGCAGCCAACTCTCGGATTCTTGAGTGAGCTTCCTGCGGCGAACATGACAAAAGGCCTCGCTCCGTTCGCTCGATTTCCTTCTGAATGCTGGCTTGCGCGACTTCTACATTGAGTCCTTGGAAAAGTTGGATATATCCAGCAACCAAAGCGTCGGACTTGTCAGTATTGAGCATTGCGACAAACTCTTCTCGTTCAAGCTCCGAACATGAAAACAAAAAGAAGAGCTGAGATTCGTCAACTTCAAACAGTTCAGCACAACGGTTCTTGAGTTGATCTAGGCTTCCACGCGGTCGGGGGACTCGGCTGACAACGACCTTGGTTTCGACATTCTTCTCAAGTCTCCGAGCGACTTCACTTTGCGAGATCAGCCTGGAAAGATGCTTAGTCATTTTGATGCTTTCTGACGCCATTGACGACAGGATTACTGTCTCGTCCGCAAGCTGCTGCGTACAAATTCCGCCAATTTCACTAAAGCCCGTTCGGGAATCGATCACTAATACATCGAGAGAAAGGTCGCTGTCGATTCGCTCTAAGAACAACTGAAAAAATGCCGTGCCGTTTCGTTCAGGCGAGAACATCAGCTCCCAATCAAGCTCATTCAGTTTCTGCGGATAATTCGCCGCAAGATAATCACCTGCAGGAATTAAGTAGAGGCTGTTTTCTCCCTGCCCTGTTGGCGAAGGTATTTGAATTTTGCAGACGATTGGCCGGACATCGCCAGGCTCACTACCTTCCCGCTGGAAATCTAGAATGTAATCGACAAGACCAAGTTGCCCAGCCGGCAACGTGAAGTCACGAAACTTCGAGTCGACTCCTGGTGCCTCTAAGTCAAAATCCATAATAGCAACCCTCAGCCCAAGCTTGGCCAGATAGACAGCAAAATTCGTCGCAGACAGTGTCCGTCCAACACCACCCTTATAGGAAAAGAATGTGATTGTCTTCATGCTGTTAGCCTATGGTCCTTTGGGAGCGCCCAGGTGCTTCCAGTTTGTTCGATTAAATCTTGCGCCCCCTTAACCTTGGTCACGATTGAACTCAGTCCGTTTTTCCAGGAATTCTTCTTGACATTGTGGCGATCGTCTTCTTTCAAAAGGCTTTGAGCCGCATTGTGTGCGTTGCTCCGCTGTTTCTTGCTAAGCAAATGTCCGCGTCTATCCAGGGCATCGAGGACAAAAGACGGGTTGTCAAAAGCGCGAATCATGCTGTCGTGTGTCGCATCCTGTAGAGCCCCACGCTCGTACCTATTGATCGTCACTTCACCCATTCCAATTAGGAGAGCCAAAGCCTTTTGTGGTAAAGAATACTTCTTCCGGATTGCAGCTATTTCGTGAGGCATGAGCAATCGATTGCGTTCGCGGTATACGTTGTAGGCCAATACAGACGGATCGGTGCTGCCAATAACCATCTCTTCCTCACAAGATGGGCAGACCGAAACAGGTACGGTAACCTCGACTGATTCTCCTCGCACTTCGACGTTCAGAGTGCGATTCTCAAGTCGACATTCCTGCTGGGAACCGCAAGCGAAGCAGAAATTCAATTCGGACTTATTCTTTCTGTTCATTTAAAAGCAGTGGATATGAAAGAGCATGTTTTGCAACATGAAAAGACCAGACAATTGCAACGACGACCGTCTTTTTGTTTGGTTGCGGCTGCAATGTAATTTTTACGTAAGCTTCTATGGCTTCGACATTCACACCGAATATCCACACCTCACGAACTGGACAATTTCGGTCCGCTTCAGGCCATGCGAATAATTATCGGGTGTCAGCTGCTGGATGACTTCTTCTGCAATCGACTGGGTGATGTTGAGATCGATCAGGTTTTGCGTTGTGTCAGCACGCGTGATCCAGCGGACGTGGCCGAATGATACTGCAGCGGCAACTTCATTGAGGAATTGAGAGACTTCTTGTCGCGTTGCCATGCACCGCTCCGTGGACCAACAGGGAACAAACTAACCATTTCATCAGCCTCCATAGCGTGAACTCGGACGAATATCGCCGTACTTCAGAATACTATCACATGATACCTGTGTCGTCTAGTGCTACCGTTCGCCTTTAGAGAAATATTGGGTGGTAGCACTTCTCGCTCGCCACGATTCTCCACCTCGAGTCGCTGGCAGCGTCACCGGACGGGGGAGGCGATGCATCGAAGCGCGAAAAAGTATTGAAATCAGAGGAGAAAAAGGGAAAGAGGGTCGTTTTAGCGAGGCTGAACCGCTTCGACCTGTGCCTTTTTTCTTGGACGTCCCTGAGGCCGCGTTGTTGCCCATAGTCCGGTGCGCTCGCAGACTTGCTCTGTCCACTCCCTGCTCCCGTAGGGACGATTTCGGATGACTGAATTCCAGATCATTTCGAGTTCCTTTTTCGAAAATGCTTCATTGACGCGGCGCAGCCAACGCGATAGGCGTCGGGTCGGCCAAGAGCTAAGCAATTGCGGGTCGCGGTCACTTCGATGCAGGGAACCAAACTCCCAATCTTCCGCCGCAGCGACCGTCTTTTTAAGGTCGAACCACCGAGTGCCAGTGGTTTTGCATCAAACAGAAGGCGAGGAGATCGACCGAATACTTCTCGAGGCGCTGGTGGAGCGTTCGGAGAAAGGCGTGATAGTCCTCCGGCTTGTGAAAGATTTCGCTTCTCGCGTTGCCTCGATTGAGCGCATGGTAGATGCACCCAGCTTCGTCAGCACGTTTCATTCGCGGCATGGACCACCCTTCGACCGTAGAGGCACGTGAAGACATCATCATACCGAATCAAACCTTGGAAAACGGCTCGCTCCGCTTTTCCTCGCTTCGCATCGAGCAGGGATCGAATTTAGGCAGAAAAATGGGGGCAGAAAAACTGGAAATTTGCGGCCGGCACATTTTTTTGCCCCCATTTTTCTGCCTCTCTCGATGCGTCGATCCCCATTTCCGTAAGCGATTTTGGTAACTGCGCTTCCGTGACCGCAGTGGTCTGTGCCTGCACTCCAGCGGCCCCGCCTCATCCCCAATCCGCTGGGCCTCGAACAGTCCTTCCAAAAAATGGCCGCGAACGTCGTGTGATGGTTTTTTGCGGATCGAGTTCACACTTGATACAATAGGAGCGAGGTTCCTTGGTGGCCTTTCCTCCGAACGCCAAGTCCCCACCTTTTTTGCTGCCCACCTTTCGTGCTTGATTGATTGTCGCCTTTCGCTGCCGCGAAAGCAGACAATCGCCACGCAGCTTTCGCGGGGCAAAAGTCGGCTCTTACTACGATTTTGAGTGTTGCATGAGATTCAGTCCGGTGAGTTTTGGCCCGACCATCCCAACGATTTGCTTGGCGGCTTCTATGATCGCCGGGAGCATATTGCAAGCTGGAGAGCCGGTCGATTTCAACCGCGAAGTGCGTACAATCCTCTCCGACAATTGCTTTCTCTGTCACGGACCCGATGAGGAAGCACGCGAGGCGGGATTGCGGCTGGATGACCGCGACGAAGCGATCGACTTCATGGCGATCGTCCCGGGCAGTCCCGAGGAAAGTGGACTGATCGCCCGCATCACCAGTGACGACCCCGACCTCGTCATGCCACCACCGTCGAGCGGCAAATCGATTTCGAGCGAAGAGGCTGAGACACTCACGCGGTGGATTGCCCAAGACGCGCACTACGACGAGCACTGGGCATTCGTCGTCCCCCGCAGGCCCGATCTGCCGACGGTGAAGAACACGCAGTGGCCACGAAACGAAATTGATTCTTTTGTCTTGGCGCGGCTCGAAGCCGAGTCGCTCGCACCATCACCACCGGCGGCCCCCGAAACGCTCGCACGACGGCTTTCGCTCGATCTCGTCGGGTTGCCACCGAGCCTGGATCAACTTGATCAAGTTGCCGTCAGTGATTCTTCCGAAATTTCCGCTCACGACGGGCACGACGCCTCTGCCGTGGACGCGGCGATGGAGGATGTGATCGATCAACTCATCGAGTCCCCTCACTTCGGCGAGCGGTGGGCACGTTGGTGGCTCGATGCTGCCCGCTATTCGGACTCCGCGGGTTACGAAAAAGATATGCAGCGATCGGTGTGGTTCTACCGCGACTGGGTCATCGATGCGATGAACCGCGACATGCCGTACGATCAATTCGTGATCGAACAAATTGCTGGCGATTTGATCTCCGGTGCAACGCAGAGCCAACGAGTGGCAACAGGCTTCTTACGCAACTCGATGACGAACGAAGAAGGTGGCGCGGATCCTGAACAGTTCCGTGTCGAGGGCATGTTTGACCGTATCGACGCGATCGGCAAAGCGGTCTTGGGGATCACGGCGCAGTGTGCCCAGTGCCACACGCATAAGTACGACCCGATCAGTCATGCCGAATATTACGAAATGTTCGCGGCGTTGAACAGCTTTCACGAGGGCTGTATTTCGGTCTACACACCCGATCAAGCTCGCCGGCGAGACGAAACGATGACGTCGATCACGAGGATCGAAGATGGCCTTCGCGCCGCCACACCGGACTGGAAAGAGCGAGTCGACGATTGGGCGGACTCGATGGCCGCGGAGTTACCGGTATGGCAGGTCATGAAGCCGACGACGGTTCCCTTCCAAGGGCAGAAGTTTGAGGTTTTGCCCGATGGTTCGATCGTCAGTGAGAGTTACGCGCCGACCGTCTCGGCCGATGACTTCTCGCTGACGACGCACGTTGGCACGATCTCGGCCGTGCGGCTCGAAGCCTTGGCGCATCCGCAATTGCCTCGCGGTGGTCCAGGCCGCAGTATCGATGGAACCGGGGCACTGAGCGAGTTCAAGGTCAAGATCCAGCCCACGGCGAAAGACGCTCCCGCGATCGATGTGAAGTTTGTACGTGCGATTGCCGACGTCAATCCGTCCGTGCGTGAACTGAAACCACAATATCGCCGCCGAGACCCCAGCAAGGACCATCGCAAAGTCGGGCCGATCGAGTTCGCCTTCGATGGCAATGCGGAGACGGCTTGGACGACCGATTTCGGGCCAGGACGCAGCAACCAATCTCGCCACGCGGTCTTCGTTCCCGAATCACCGATCGTGGTCGACGGCGAGGCGACGTTGACCTTCACGCTGGTGCAAAAGCACGGCGGCTGGAACAGCGACGACAATCAAAATTTTCTCATGGGACGCTATCGTTTCAGCATCACGGACGACGAATCGATTCCGCAGTCCACGATCAACACGAGTACACTGCCGATCCTCGCGATCCCAGCGTCCGAGCGATCGGAACTCCAGTGGAAAGCGTTGTTTTCGCAGTGGCGATTGAGTCAAGAATCGTTTGCCAAAGAGAATGCTGAGATCGAATCGCTGTGGCATCAGTACCCTGAAACCACCACGCAGTTGGTGGCGATCGCGACCGAGCAGCCACGCGAGACGTTCGTACTCCGTCGTGGCGATTTTCTCAGTCCCGCGGAACGGGTTACTCCTGGTGCACCCGAGTTTCTGAACTCGATGCCGGAATCCAACGAGCCTGATCGATTGCGATTCGCCCGCTGGCTCGTTTCGAAAGACTCACCGACGACACCTCGAGCGATTGTGAATCGAGTTTGACAAGCATATTTTGGTCGCGGCCTGGTCGCGACACCGGAGGATTTCGGATTGCAATCCGCACCGCCGTCACACCCCGAGCTACTTGATTTTCTGGCGCGAGAACTCGTCGATAGCGGCTGGAGTTTGAAGCACATTCACCGGCTGATTGTGAACTCGGCGACCTATCGACAAAGTTCACGAGCACTTCCGCAGCAATGGAGGGACGATCCGGCGAATGAACAGCTCGCCCGCGGCCCCCGCCTGCGGATCGAGGCGGAGATGGTACGCGACCTGGCTCTGACGGCGAGTGGATTGCTCAATCCCAAACTAGGCGGACCCAGTGTCTATCCTCCCGCGCCGCGGTTCTTGTTCGAGCCACCGACGAGTTACGGGCCCAAAATTTGGGACTTGGATACGGACGCTGAGCAATACCGGCGATCGCTCTACGTGCATCAGTATCGCAGCGTTCCCTACCCGCCGCTGCAGGTATTTGACGCGCCCAAAGGCGACGCGTCCTGTGTGCGGCGAGAACGCAGCAACACGCCGCTGCAGGC
>JBDNIG010000230.1:0-2443 GCA_041688415.1 Rhodopirellula sp.
CAGTACTTAAAAGCCGCACGATCTCTTCGGGGGAGAGGGGTCGGGGGTGGCCTGGCAAAAATGTAATTCCGCCGGATTTCGTTTTGTTGCGCTGGACCGCACGTAACCGTATGCCCTGATAGTACTTAGAATAATACTTGCGCAACAAAGGCTGTTTTCTCGATGCCCCACCCTTGCCCACTTTCCGGCGTTATTGCCAGGCTAGGTCGGGGGTGGGCCGTCAAAAATGTTGAAGCCTCATTGAATTGTGCGATACGGAATCTTGGTGAACGCGGGAAGTATTGAAAAGTGAAAAATGAGAATTGAAAAATGCAAAATAAGATGCGATTCGGTGGCAATTTTTCATTTTTCAGTTTTTAATTTAACTTTTTCATTTTCCAGACCTCTGGCTCAACTTCGTAACAGAACGGCATCTGCCGAACTTGCCCAGTTGCCATCGAGCCGTGATATTTGCCAGCCCAGGTTCAGACCACCTTGGGGCGGACATCCACGTAGTGCATCCCCGCCCGCACGGCGGCTTCGAAACCCAACGGTGAATCTTCGAAAACTAAGCATCTCGCGGGGGCAACGTCGAGCAGCTCCGCGGCCAACAGGAACGCGTCGGGTTCGGGTTTATGTCCCTCGGTGTCTTCACTCGTGACGATCGCGGTAAACTGATCGGCGATCCCAAGCTGCTGCAATTGACGCGTGACGATCGGCCGAATCCCGCCACTGGCGACCGCCATCGCGAGCCTTCCTCGGTGCCGTGCAACGACATCGCACACGATGGCGAGCGGTTGCAAATCATCCATCAACGTTTCGAAAGCATCTTCCTTGGCTTGAGCGGTCGCGTCGACATCGACGCTGACCCCCTGTTCGTCACTGAGAATCGAAATGATCTTTTCGGTCGGCATACCGCCCATGGAGTAAAACCGTTGCTCGGTAAATTCAACACCGCGTGCCAACATCGTGTCGCGCCAAGCGAGGTAATGCAGCGGCATGGAATCGGAGAGCGTCCCGTCGCAATCAAAAATCAGCGCATCGAAATGCTCCGCTAGGTCATCGTGCCACCACTGCAATTTCGTAAATTCGCTCAATTGCTCATCTCTTTGACATCGGCGAGTTTTTGTTGCCGTTTGCTCTCAATGTTGCGGTGCAGGTCGGGAAACATCCGACCCGCATCCTCTTTGAAAATTCGACCGATCAAGAGGTCCGTGAGGTTTCCGCGATATTGCGGATACTCACGCATGAATTGTCCAATACTGAAGTCATTGTCGTAGAACGCGTTGACAAGTTGACGCAGCCGATGGACGCCCGCTTTAAAATCTGCCGACCAGTGTCCGAGTTGCTGCGCCGAAAGATCATCTTTTTGCAAACCCTCGACGATCGCGTCGCCGGCGCGAACGCCCATTTCAAGTGCAAAGTAAACACCCGACGAATAAACAGGATCGAGGAAGCCAAACGCGTCGCCGATCAGCACCCAACCTGGACCGACATGTTCTTTGGTCGTGTAGGAGAATTCCTTGGCGGTGCGGAATTGTCCCACCCGAGTCGCTCCCTCGAGTCGTGGCTGCAGGCCGGGGCACCGCGATAGCTCATCATTGAAGATTTCTTCGGGCGTCCCGCGGCCTTTGAGCAGATATTGGTGATCGCCAACACATCCGATACTGGTGATCCCACGGGATTGCGGGATGAACCAAAACCACGAATTCTTATTCTCCGAATTCAGCACGATCGTGGCTCCTTGATTGTCGCCCTCGCCCCGCATCGCGTCTTTGTAGTAAGTCCAAACGGCCGCTTTCTTGAGCATCGGATTGATTTCCTTCAGCCCCAGTTTCCCGGCGATGAAGGCCTGCTGCCCGGTTGCGTCCACCACGACTCGGCATTCGATTCGCTGATCATTGCCGTCTCGGTCGCGAACGATGACGCCCGTCGCCCGAGGCAGTTCTTCTTCGGACGCCGAAGGTTCGACCTGGGTCGCCGAAGGTTCGAACACCACGTCAAGCAAGCGTGTGCTGTCGTGACAATCCGCGCCGAGTTCGGCGGCCCGATCAAACAGCATCTTATCGAACTCGCTGCGTTCGACTTGCCACGTCGTGGTGCATTCGCGATCGTCGTGCTCGCGAAAGAAGAATGGCTCGGATTCTTTGCCGGTGTGCGTGACGAACTGCACGCTCTTTTTCTGTTGCCAGCCGGACTGCTTCATCCGATCGAGCACGCCGAGACGCTGCAGCGGCCAATAGGTCTCGGGCATCATCGATTCACCGATATGAAACCGCGGCACCGCCTCGCGTTCGATGAGCAAGACGCTCTGCCCGCCCGCGGCGACGATCGCTGCGGCGGTACTGCCGGCGGGTCCCCCACCAATAACCACACAATCATACGATGTTTTCATGAGTTTCGTCCAAAAGATGGAATGGTGATTTCTACCGCATTTTCCGATCGACGCTGCTGCTCGTTCAAC
>JBDNIG010000231.1:0-30313 GCA_041688415.1 Rhodopirellula sp.
AGTGGGAGAGTGGGAGAGTGGGAGAGTGGGAGAGTGGGAGGCGCCTCGTGGGTTGGCTTCAGTGGCGTTGGAAACGGCCACGTGTCTCACCAGCCATTGTAGCCCTTTGAAATTTGCCGATGGGTCGAGACGTGGCCCATTCCGCCGGTCGGTCCCAGCTGATGTGCGCTTCGCACGAGGCGTCCAGTCGTCGCCCTGACGCGATCGTCAAATCCAATTGGCTACTCCAATTTGCATTTGTCCCAGCACAGGAATCGTGCATTCGAGGTCGACCCCATGGCAGAAATCAAACCATCGTCATCGAATCCGGAAGCGTTGGCAGCCGTTCAAGTAGCAAATTCTCGTTCTTTGCACCGTGGGCAATAATGCACGGTGTGTCGCTGGCCGTGAGCACCCAAAACGAATCCGGCAAGAACGGCCCTTCATCAGTCGTAACGACTTCTACGCGGCGAAGTTGACCCAGCCAATCGTTTCAATCGTACCGTCAGGATGTTCGTAAGCCACCGTTTCATCGTTGACAGCAATATTGTACCAAGCTCATCGTTTCTTGCGTTGGCCATCTCGATTCTCGACAACCTCCAACGCTGACTTGCCTTCTCAATGCTTTTGGCCTCGTGAAAAAGTCCTCGGAGTGTTTGTCTGCGTCGCCGCTTCGTTAGAAGCCAGCGACGGCAGAGACAAACATGCAGAGGACGGTGGCAGAATCTCGTTTAACGGCAATCAACCGAGCCGAGCCGCCAGAAAGAAAACGTCGCGACACGCGGAGCGAGGGAGCGAGAAGGTAATTTTTTGCCACGAATGAACAGCCGGAGGTGGAAGCAGCAGATGTGGAATCGAAACTCTTGGCGAGCTGCCCCTACGCACGATTTTTCGAAAGACAAGAACCCGAACAAGTGACGTTTATCGTCGACGATCGGCGCTACCGCACCCATGGTCTTGAAAAGAACGCGAACGACGTGAATGCCAAGAAAAAAAGCCACTTGCCGCGATGCGACAAGTGGCTTTGGCAGTGGAGGTAGACGGACTTGAACCTCAGGGGAAATCTCCATGTTTGTCGCACCCCCCGGAAGGCGCGGCACGAAATCCGGCACGATCCGACCAAAAAGCGGATATCCAAACCGAAGAGCTATTGCGGTTGTGGCAATCACTCGATGACGCTGGGCGCGCTGACCTGCTAGCAATCGCCCAAGGCTTATCGGCACAACAACCCACGATGGGACCACGAGAACGCCACTGAGCGCCGGCACCGAGCAAGCGCGAGTCGAAACGCGACGCAAACTGCCGAGAACGCCCGGATGTTGTACAGGCGCCGAGAGCATCTAAGTCATTGCCACACGTTCGTGGCAACCTGCCGTCGTAGCAAGAACCTTTGCCATGCAGTAAGCTAAAAGCATGGACAATCTGGTGGTATGGATCGAAGGGGTTTTGAACGATGAGAGCGATTGAGCTATTTGCAGGTGCTGGCGGGTTGGCACTTGGAGCGGAGAATGCTGGATTTGCGCATGACGTCGTGTTGGAGTGGAACCCGAATGCCTGCAACACGATCCGCAGAAACAATCAACGCGAAATTGTTAGTTGGCCGCTTCATCAGTGTGACGTTCGCGAATTCGACTTTCAGCCGTACGCCGGAGTCGATTTGCTGACCGGCGGTCCCCCGTGCCAACCGTTTTCAATTGGTGGCAAGCACAAGGGCGACAAAGATCATCGCAACATGTTTCCCGAAGTCATTCGAGCGATCAGGGAAACACAGCCACGAGCGGTCATTATCGAGAACGTCAAAGGCTTATTGCGACCATCATTCGCAAAGTTTTTCGCATACGTTCTTCACCAAGTCGAGTTTCCGGAGATCGAGCAGAAGAAAGGCGAAGACTGGACGAAGCACCTCTCGCGTTTGGAACAACATAAGACCAGCAATGAATCATCTGGACTGGAATACAAAGTGGTCTTTCGGAAATTGAACGCGGCGGACTACGGGGCACCACAACGGCGCGAGCGTGTATTCATCGTCGCGTTTCGATCCGACATCGAAGCAAAGTGGTCTTTCCCCGATCCCACTCATTCGCACGATGCGTTGATCCGCGATCAGTGGATTTCGGGCGACTATTGGAAACGCCACAAGGTTGCTAAGAAAGACAGACCGAAGCCGACGTTCACGCAGGCTCGTATTGCAAAGAAACACGCAACAACTTTGATTCCCTTCGAGGAATCGCCGTGGCTGACAGTTCGTGACGGTATCGCTGGCCTACCTAGGCCGCAAGTCAATCGCGAGACGTTCCCCAACCACAAGACCCAACTGGGCGCGAGAAGCTACAAAGGTCATACGGGCAGCCCGATCGACGAAGCTGGCAAGACATTGAAAGCGGGTGACCACGGCGTACCCGGCGGCGAGAACATGATACTTTTTAACGATGGCAGCGTCCGGTACTTGACGATTCGGGAAAGTGCGCGACTGCAGACGTTCCCCGATGAATACTACTTCGAGGGTTCATGGACAGAATCAATGCGGCAACTTGGCAACGCGGTTCCGGTCCGACTGGCAAACGCGGTCGCCCAGTCCGTACATGATTGTCTGGAGCGTGCGAAAACTTGAGCGACCCAGAACCTTACAATCCACTGGATAAAAAGAACCTTGGCACTAGCGTTGCCGATGCCATCCTTCAAAGCGAACCGTCGGTGCTCCCACCTGAAGATTCTTTCGTCGGTGCGGGTCTTTACGCGATCTACTACATCGGCGAATCCTTCAAACTATACGAAGCAATCGCCGCAAAGAACCGAGACGGCCAATTCAATTGGCCAATCTACGTCGGCAAAGCCGTTCCCTCTGGCTCTCGGAAAGGTCTAAGCGACATGGGCATTAGTCCGGGCAATGTGCTGTTCAATCGCCTGCGTGAACACTCCAAGTCGATCGACGCTGCAAAAAATCTTGATCTCGCCGACTTCCGTTGTCGCTATCTTGTCGTCGATGACATTTGGATTCCCCTAGCCGAATCGTTGTTAATCAATCGCTTCGCGCCGATCTGGAACCGAACGCTCGACGGCTTCGGAAACCACGATCCCGGCAAAGGACGCCGCGCCGGACAACGCCCGCCGTGGGACGTGTTGCATCCCGGTCGGTCATGGGCCGATCGGCTTGCCGATAATGCCCGAACCGAAACGGATTTAGCCAGAAACGTCGGCGAATCCATTACGGCATACATCGAGACCCACGACGACGATCAGCACACGACATAGGTTCACTCCGATCCAGACCGCCGTATTTTCTGAGCGACGGCATTGAAACGTTGGATCGTAAAAGGGCGGGGTTCGGGGTGTCCCCGAGTACACACAACCTCCACGGGATTGAGCGAATGCGGGCGGGCAAGACGTGTTCCATATCGCCGCCCGTCGCAATCCCGCCCTAGACACAACGCACGGTCGAACCGCGATAGCGTCAAGGCGGTGGACCAAACGTCACTTCCAAGCCCGCCCGCGATCGTGGCCAAGTCGGTTGGCATTGCGAGACAGGATGCAATCGCGGGTAGCCTTCCGAAGCGGCGGCGCAGTCGAGTTGTTTCGTCGATAGATTCAACCATCGCCGCCAAGACATCGCAGACGATCTCAGATCGCTTGCGTCGAGCATGAACCCCGGCGGCGGCATGGACGCCGCCCAATGATGCCCTGGGCGGCAGGGATGCCGTCGGCCCGAATTGGCAGGGACGCAGCAGCGAGGGCCGTGTTGCAACGCGATCCGGTCCCGATGGTGCGGGGCCAATTCGGGACGATGCGGAGCGGCAGCGAAGCACCCGAAGGGCAGTCGATCGGCGTAGCCAAGGCAGGATGCCGCGGGCGTGGATCAGCGACGCGGTAGCGGTGGTGAGCCTCGGCGATCGACCGAGACAAAGCGAGCGTGCGAACGGGGCGGCAGCGTACCGGCATGGATTCGAGATCAAGTTGCGTGTCGTCTCGTGGAAGTGTCCACCTCGCAGCCCAGACGATCCGGTCGCGTGCGATGCGGGATGTCGATGAGGGCGGATGAGACACGATGTCGAATTCATTTAAGTGAGAAACGTTCTTAGCCGCGGACGGTTGCAATCCCGCACGTAGTCCCGCGACCGCGACCGAGAGACGTCGGACTCCGATCGAGTCTCCCGATGCCCAAACCCGCGTTGAGTTCCGAGTTGATGGTCGCATAAGGGACGAAGGAAGGGTCGAGCGATGTTCTTACCGCTGTGCGAGATGTCTTGGGCGATGCGTTGGCTACCCTTGGCACCGGATTGATGCGAAGCGTAGGCGGTGCGTGGTCGGAGGCTTTGCGTAGACCATGCTCAGCCGTAGCGAAGCACACGGAGCGCCCTGAGTGGAGCAGTGCGTCGACGAAGGCTTTGCGCAGTTGATGCTCTGCGGAATGAACCACACTTGGCGTGTCAACGTCGCTGCGGTCGATCACGTTTCACGACCTTGCTGGGAAGTCTCACGCGTCGTGGGGGCTGGGAGAAGGCAGGCGTCGGACTGGCGGTCTGGAGGCAGGCGTCGGTTCGAGGCCATGGCGTGACGGGGGAGAGACGAGACAGGTGTAGGACCGCGTGTTGTGGAGTCTCGGACGAACGGCAGGCTACGTGATATGGAACTCCGATCCGGATAACCACCGTCCCGTTTCTTGACCCCGAACCCCCGTGCTCGCTGTCATGCGTACTTAGATAATATCCATTCGTACTCTTACGAAAACGCGATCCACCCCGCAAAACACGGTAAAACCAGCTCTGCCAATTGGCAGAGCTCAGAATGAGACACCAGAAACCGAGGCTAAATCTGATGTGAAAACACAGAAATCTGCAGCGGAATCACTGCGGGCTAGCGATCTCAGGTGAGTCCACGGAGAAACAGTGGGCCGATCTTGGCGATGCACTGCGGCGCATTGACGAGGCGCGGCAGTGGGCGATTGGTGACTGGCTTTGCGATGGCAAGCGGCATTATGGGGACCAAATTTACGTGAAGGCTGAGGCTATCACGGGGCTGAAGGCGAGCACGCTACAAGTCTATGCGTCCATATCGCGGACTCTCGAACTCTTAACCCGAGTTAATAGTTTGACGTTCAAACACCACCAAGAAGTAGCCAGCCTGAAAACGATCCGGTCAACGCACGAAGGCTTACTTGAGCTATCCGGCGAAACGGATCACGAGAAGATAGCGGAGCTGCTCAAGGCGGCTGAGAATAAGAAGTGGACCGTGAAGGATCTGCGTGGTGAGGTTCGCGATCACAAGGAGTGGCAGCGCGAAACTATCCGGTTGGCCAATGAGCCGGAAAAGTACGCAGCGAAAGTCATCGAAATACCAGGGAAATAATCACTATGAATGAGCGAAGAATACACCCAGCAGCGACCATCATGCCGCTGATCCACCCCGCAAAACACGGCAATCTCAGATAGGCCACGTGGCCTATCTGGAATATCTGGCATGTGATCGATGTTCTTTAACCTCTCAAAACTCCCCCTTATTTCTTGACCCTGGAACGGGACTTCTGAGAGAGCCCCACCTGAAAAAAAATGAGAAAAACGGCACTTTGCCTATAAGACAAAGCAGGTCTCGCCGATCGGCGCGACCGGAATCCCACGAGGAGAGGAGATGTATCGGTGCGTCCATTCCATCGAGTCCATGGGAGATTAGTTTGGTGTTTGGTTACTAGGATTGGTCTGATAGAATTGCTGTCGGTTGGCGGCTGATCCCCGCCATAAAGGATCGGTCGGCCTGCACGAGACGTTGCGTAGCGGGCTGATCGATCCGCCTTCTTCAATAACGTCAGGACAGATATGGCAACCGACAATGATGCACTTGCGCGACTACGTGAAGCGTCGAACAATCCCAAGTTTGTAGAGTGCATCCGCCACGGCGTTGCAGAATGGGTGACGTGGTACAAGGGCAGGCTCGATGAGATATCCAAGCTGAATGCTTCAAGGAAGTCACGCGATAAGTTCGATACCTTACGTGCCTTGCTGGCTGAACGGACAGAGCTTCAGAGGATATCTGAGCGCCCAGGCGTTGATAAGAATCCAGAAGTCGAAGAACGCCTTGGAGAAATCGCGGAACAGCTGAAAGGAATCAAACTCACGGACAGCGATCATCAATCAGCCAGTGAGGTTGATAGGCAAATTTCAGAGATTGAAGACGATCCAAACTTTGCACTCACGACAGGATGCAACCTCGATGGCTTTCAAGTCGATCACGAGGAACTCAACCACGAGACCAAGTGTGTTCTGGTTGCACTGAGGTTCTTCTGCAATGTCAACGACTCGGCGAACCCGAGTAGCTCGAAACTACTTGTAGACGCTCCTGAAAGGCTCATGAACGTCTTGGACGAGATAGGCGGAATCATTGGCCCAATTGCAGTGTTGAACCAGCTTGCACCCGATGAGGAGCGTTTCGGGAACATCGATGCCGTTATTGATTCTGCCCTGCATTCGTGGGAAACAGAACCGGAGCATAAAACCCTAGCGTCACCGCTCACAGACAACGACCGTGACATCTTATTAGCGATGTTGGAATTGAATGCGACAATTACCGAACCAAAGACGGGACCAGAAATTATGAATGCCGCAATCCATAGAGGTGATGCCAAGCGGGCGTTCAAGAGGCTCAAATTCAATGGGCTGGTTCATTCTAAGCAGGGCAGAACCGGCGGCTACTGGCTAACGGATTCCGGGATAGCTTTGGCGAAAACGCTGTGAATAAACGGTGCCACCGTTGCACCTACTGTTTGCACCGTTAGACATTCCAATCATGCAGGCATCTCAAACTTAGAGGTGCCGACATGGCAATTCATGCTGACATCTCGATTCCCGAAGGTGCCACATGGCAACAAATCTACGACCGAAACGGCTGCATATTCCGGTGATTCCATCGTCCGCTACGGTGCAGGAACGACTGGATCAAGTCCAAGCCGAAGCGAAGAAGCTTGGCATTCTCTTGCGTCTTGCGATTGAACTGGAGCAAGTGGAGTCTTCCGCGTCTGAAGGCCAAGAGGCATCCACCGCCTCCGAGATCAAGGAGGCCCGAACCGATGCGAAATAATTCACCGCACCATCAACAACGCCTTTCAGAACGCAAAGCTGCTGAGTGGCTGGGCATGAGCCAGCGGACACTCTGGCAACGTCGGCACGATGGACTCATTCCCTTCATTCGTGACGGGCGAATGATCCGCTACGACCTCGATGATCTTCGCACGTACACCGACGCCAGCCGCGTGCAAAATGAGGTCGCCGATCATGCTTAGCCAAGTAACTGCTGAACCAATGTCGCCGCACACTGATGCTCAGGCGGCTGCTCAAACGAGGTTCACCCCGATTCCGATGGGGCAACTGATTGACGATCACCCACGAATGCGGCCCGTCGTGGTAGACGGAATCCTGCGGCGAGGTGAAACCGCAAACATCATTGCCGCTGCCAAGGCTGGGAAATCCCACTTGGTGGTCGGACTTGCTTGGAGTGTCGCTACTGGCAACCCCTGGCTCGGTCACCAGGTTGAGCAAGGACGTGTTCTCATTATTGACAATGAACTGCACCCCGAGACGCTCGGCAATCGGCTGCACCGCATTGCAACCGAGATGCAGATCAACTACGAGGAGTTCGCCAAGAACATCGACGTGGTTCCTCTGCGGGGCCACGACGTGGATATTCATTCGCTGGTTTCGTGTTTGGATGGTGTCGATTCTAGAGGGTACTCGCTGGTCATTGTGGATGCGTTGTACCGGACACTCCCACAAGGAACGTCTGAGAACGACAACGCAAGCATGATGGCGGTCTACAACCGACTGGACTACTGCGCCCGTGAGTGGGATACGGCTATCGCTGTCGTCCACCATGCGAGCAAAGGTGGCCAAGGCGACAAGGCACTCACTGACGTAGGAGCGGGGGCCGGTAGCATCAGCCGCGCTGCTGACACTCACATCGTCATCAGACCGCACGAGAAGGATGGTCTGTCGGTAATGGAGTGCGTCACTCGGTCATTCCCTCCACCGTCTGCTGTCTCAATCCGCTTCGATTGGCCGATCTGGCATGAGGTGTCGACCGACGCGGTGGTCAAAAATCCTCGTGGTAATGATCCCGCCAAGCAGGCAAAGAAGGATGCCGTTACTCGTGCCAAGATACTGGCAGCGCTTCCACCGGTCGGTGAGGAAATCCAACAGGTTCAGCTAATCGAGGAGGCGAAATTAAGCGAAACCGTGTTTCGGCGAATTGTGATGATGATCCTGGATGATAATGAGGCGACGGTACGTCGATATACACCCAAGGGCAAAAAGAGGCAGCTGATTTACTACTCACGGGTAGGAGACTCTGAATGTAACTCTGAATGTAACTCTGATGAAAAAACAGAGCTGCATCCCAGAGTCAGTGGTCCTGGCTCTGCCTATGTAATAGCAGAGCAAGAGCTACTTACTGGCAAGAGTGAAGTTGAGTCGATCAGCCCCGAAACTGTCGCCAACATCGAACCGGTCCTGGACTCCCACGTGGACGACGAGACTAACGAGACCGAACCGACCACCAAGCGAGAAAGGGGGGTGGTATGACTATCAGCACTACCGTCCTCACAGACTTGAGCGACCGTGGCATCGTCATTTCGCTGGCGGGTGACTCACTCGCCTACGATGCCCCACCCGATACCCTCACTGATGCAGACGTAGCGATCTTGAGGAGATACAAGCCTGAGATCATGGATCACCTGCGGAGCCACCACAGGACCACTGACGAGCCTGAACCTGAACCCGTGACCGAACCACCACAACCGGCCCCGAGCGGCCCCACGTGTCAGTTCTGCGGATCTGCTGACCTGTTCGATTCTGACGACCCCGAGGGTATCCGCTGCGACGGTTGCGGGCATCTGACGTGGATCGGTGTCGAGAGCTCACTGCGGAAGGTGGGCTGGCACGATCACGACCTTGGCGCGATGGCTCCCGAGGACATACCCGCGTGTGACCAGTGCAGTCGGCTATGCGATACCGAGCTTGTCAGTGGCGATTGGCGATGCAGTCGATGCGACCCGCGATCGAACGTCCGACGACGGGAAACGAACCGATTGCTCAAACTTGCCGAGGGGATTCGGCAAGGCAAGTGAAGTGCATCGCTGTAGTCCATCGGTTGCACGGTGCAGCAGATCGGATCGGCTGGCGTGGTGGTTTGCTGATCGTAGTGGTTCGCGATCACTGGGCGATAAGTATCGGAATCGTGGTTCAGCGACCAATGGACGGAATGACGGAAGGGAGGGATTAGGTAGTGCATGTGTCGATCTTGCCGAGAGATTTTCCACCAGTGGTGGAATTTGGACCATATTCGCGAAGCAATCCAGGGAAGTGTATAGACTTCGCCCAATTCGTTGGGGTAGCAGGGTGCAACACGGCACTTCGTTTTGCGTTCATGGTTTTTGATATTTCTGAGTTGACGACAGGACGCTCGCCGATACCGTTGGAGACCCGACGGCTAGGTTCGCTACCGAAAACCGGAATCCCACCGGCTGCCGTCGGCTTCTTTCAATGGGACTCACTTCTGGGAGGTGATTGTGATGGCATCGATCGGCAATGACGAAGGCGGCAAGAAGCGGATTTTGTTCTATGCGCCTTGTGGGGCGCGAAAGACAATCCGGTTGGGCAAAACATCGAAATCCAACGCGTTGACGATGAAGACGCGCACCGAGCAGTTGTTGACGGCTGCGGTTACCGGGGTGATGGATCGAGACCTGTCGTTCTGGGTTGCTGAATTGCACCCGGCACTGCGGACGAAGTTCGAGCGGGTAGGTTTGCTGGACGCGTTGGAGCCTGAGATTGTCGAGGAGGTCGCGAGTATGACGTTGGACGCGTTCCTCACCGATTACATGGATCGGCACGGCGCGGCCAAGAAACCGGCAACCCGAGTTGTCTGGGGGCAGGTGATGGCATTGCTTCGGGAGTACATGCCCAAGGGAATTACGCTAACCGAGATCACCGTAGGACACGCCAAAGCGTTTCAATCATCGTTGAAGGAACGGGGCTTGGCATCCACCACGATCTACAAGCGGATCGGTTTTGCCCGGCAGTTCTTCGAGGACGCGGTGGACTTCGAGCAGATCCCGAGCAACCCGTTCCACAAGGTAAAAGCCCGGCAGTCTTCCAAGAAGAGCAACGTCAACGTGCCCATGGAGACGATCGACAGGGTTCTCGTTCACTGCGATGGGACTTGGCAGACGATTGTCGCTCTTGCTCGTCTGGGAGGATTGCGAACGCCGTCTGAGACGCTTTCGCTGCGATGGGGCGACGTGGACTTCGAGAATGATCGAATGCACGTACCGGAATGCAAGGTGGAGCATCACGAGGGCCGTGGCATTCGCGAGGTTCCCATCTTCGCTGAGTTGCGACCATTCCTAGATGCCGCGTTCGAGGAGGCGAGCACCGGCGGGAAGTATCCATCACCCGAGGCGTTCGTGGTGGACAAGCAGGCTTACCGGGACGCCGCCATGAGGCCGGGGGGTTGGGCGAACGCCAACCTGAGAACGCAGTTTTGCAAAATCCTGAAACGAGCAGGCGTCGAACCGTGGGCGCGGTTGTTCCATTCCATGCGGGCGAGCCGTGAAACTGAGCTACTTTCACAAGGCTTTCAGAAGCACGTCGTTTGTGCATGGCTTGGGAATAGCATCGCGGTGGCCGATCGTCACTACAACCTCGTGACAGAGGATGACTTCGCGAACGCCTCCAAAGGGGTGCCAGAGCGCGGCACGATATCCGGCACGATCGGGACCGGAAACGATCCAAAAGCGGCACGAAATCCGGCACCGCAAGAAGCACGCAGCGAGCACGCAAGAAACGAAAAAAGCCCGTCTTTTCCGGTCTCAAATTGCTTGAAACACAGTAAAAACGAGCTTGAATTGATGGAGGTAGACGGACTTGAACCGACGACATCCTGCTTGCAAAGCAGGCGCTCTCCCAACTGAGCTATACCCCCGAAAAACTGTTTGCCATGAGCGACAAGCAGCTAGCTTTCGAAATCCAAAAGCCAATTGCTAGTAGCTAATCGCTAGAAGCTTTTTCAATGGGCGTGCCAGAACTCGAATCTGGGACCTCGTCGTTATCAGCGACGCGCTCTAACCAACTGAGCTACACGCCCGTGCGTGTCCGATCTCGCGACCAGAGGCGACGAAGTTTAGGGAGTTTTTTCTGCTTGTCAAAGCCTGTTAGGCCTCGAATCGGTGCGAATCTCCTAAAATTTCTTCGCTGCGCGGGCGTGCGATCGAATCGCACGAGCAGTTTACTTCAGAATTTGGTTCCGCATCGCTTGTGTCGTTTTAACCACTGGCAGCAAGTGTCTAGACAAACAGGCGAACTCGGCATGCGAAACATCCGTTGCAAAACGCATGATCCATTCGGGGCAATCCGTTGCGGGAGTTGTTCCCACCCTCATGACGTCACGTCCCTTTTCTTCTGGACAAGCGTAAGCCACGGTGTACACTACCTAATCTACCTAATTCGTTTTTTTACCGTTTCCCTCCATCTTTGAGCTGTCAATGAATCTCCGAATCGCCACCGCGGGAGTCCTTTTGTCATTGATTGTTGGCTGGGTGCCCGCCTCCGCGGCACTTGTTACGTACGTTTTTACGGGAAATGCCTCGGTTGGGATTGGTTCGGATTTCTTCAGCAACGTGGACTACACGATCGTTTTTTCGATCGACAGTCCGGGGACGGATTTAATCGAAGACCCTGCTGGTCGAGAATTCGGATTCGGTAGTGGACAGGCTTGGCTAACCTTGGAGAACAAAGGTGCGGGAGGGGCGACGGGTGTTATCAATGCCCTGTCACAGAATATTACCGGAATCAAGTTTAAAAGTTCTCTCACTGGTGAACCCAAGCAACAGGTCATTTCGCTCGTCAGTTCTCCTGATTTCAATACGTACGGCAATCAATGGCACGTGGAGTGTCGTCACCGGCCCGCTCGCTACAGTGAACGAAATCTCACCGTTCACAGGCGTACTTCCCTCGACCGCGACCAGTGGGGATAGTGGTACTCTGGTCTGGACTTCTGTTGACCCGGGTGTTCCGAATGTCACGTTCAATGCCGTCAGGTCATTCATCGCAGAAAACGGTGCTGCCGCTGTCCCTGAGCCTTCGGTGCTGGCTGCCTGCATGATCGGCGTATCAGCCGTTTGCTTGCGGCGACGCAAAAAACGACGCATCGCTCGCTGAGTCGACGGGGAGGCGTCGGCAACATCCAGCAAAGCGGCTTCGCAACGCAGCCATCAGCTTCGAAAAGCTGGTTCAAAAGATTGCGGTCGACGCAGTGTTCGGGTGTGTACACTTTGCTCCGCAAACGCGAGGGACGTCGATTTAATTACTGACGTAGCGGAACTCGCCAAGAGTTTCGGGAATGCCGGAAAACCGAAAGTCTTGGCGACTTCCGCTACAGGTAGATTCGTCAGAGTTCCCCGAACTTGCGTCCGGGGCCGATTGCATGCCGTGACTTCGTCACTGAGAGGACCATTCACGGCGATCCTCCATTTCAGTGCAACCGCAGTTTTTACAGTCCCGCCTTAGCCGTCCGCACTCGGCGTGGGAGCCGAGCCGTAGAAATGCACGTCCTGTTGCGGGTAGGGGAAGGAGATGCCGGCCTGGTCGAAGCGACGTTTGATCTCGCGGGTGACTTCCGTTTTGACCTGCCACCAGTCGCTGGTTTTGGCCCACGGCCGACAGACGATATTGACCGACGAATCGGCTAGTTCGTGAGTCACGACGACTGGTTTTGGGTCGCTGAGCACCAATTCGTTTGCGGCCAAGACCTCCTTGATCAGGTTCTCGGCGTGTTCGAAGTCATCGTCGTAGCCGATGCCAAATTCCAAATCGACGCGGCGGGTCGGGTTGGCGGTGATGTTGGTGATCACGTGGTTCCAGATTTCGTTGTTGGGAACGTGAATGGTCTGGTTGTCAAAGGTACGGAAGGTGGTGGAGACCAGATTCATTTGGTCGATCGTGCCCGTGACGCCGCCGGCGCTAACCACATTGCCGACATCAAAGGGGCGATTGATGAGAATCATCAGCCCGCTGGCAAAATTGCTGAGCGTACCCTGCAGGGCCAGTCCGACGACCAAACCGGTGGCACCGATTGCCGCCAAAACTGGCGTGATATCGACTTCCAAGGCGGTCAACGCGACCGCAAACCCGATCAGCATGACAAGATTCTTGATCGTGCTGGCGACCAATCGTTCGGCGAGTCGGCTGAGCTTGAGCTTGCGATCGAGCAGCCAGTTGACGATGGCGGCAATGATTTTCGCGATGAAGTAGGTAATCAACAGGGTCAGGATGAAGCGACCAACGTTCCACGCCAACCGCTGGCCACCCTCTTGGGAGGCCACCCAGCCAACAAAGCCAGTCCAGGCCGCTGTGAAGTCGGAGGTATCCAGCTCGATACCGGAGACCCTGGCAGCATACAAGCGATATTCCTTCACGTCGCCGCCTTTGCCTTCGAGCGAGTCGAGCACAATTCCCAAGCGATCGCTCAGTCCGGTTCGCTGATCTTGTAATTTGGTGACGCTCGTCAACATCTTGCTTTTAAGCTGTGCCGCTGAAAGAGCCGTCGAGGACTGGCTGTCCGCCGCGTCACCGGTTGGCGGGGTTGGTTCAGCGACCGCGTCTTTGCTGGCGGACTCTTTGACTGCGGCTTCTTTGACTGCGGCATCCGCGTTCAAATCGGTTTTGTCCGCGTCGGCGTCGGCATCCGCTGGGGCGTTGACATCCGCTTCGTCGACCCCCAGATTTTTTTGGGCGGTCGCCGTCACCTCTTGCTCTTCCGCCTGGGATTCGTCGGTGATCTTCTTGGTGATCGATGCAGCGACAGTCAGTCGATCTTTGGCGGCTTGGTCATCGTCGGTATCCAAGGCTTCGTTGGTCTTCTTCACACCCATCCGAACGCCTGCGATTTCACGTGCCTTGGCACGCAGCAGTTTGAACCACGCGTCCGCCTCGACCTGCAACTCGGACTTGGTCAGCGGTTTGACCATCACTTTCAACTGATCCCGCGGAATGCGCGGATCGCTCGTCGTGTGAGCGGTATACGCGGGCTTCTCGGGCGCAGCTTGGTCGGCCGCCGGCGCAGCTTGGTCGGCCGCCGGCGCAGCTTGGTCGGCCGCCGGCGCAGCTTGGTCGGCCGCCGGCGCAGCTTGGCCGGTCGCCGGGGCAGCTTCATCGGCCGCCGTGGCGGTGATCGAGAGCAGACCGCTGCAGAATAGAATGCCCGTCGTGCACAAACAGCGCACGATCGGGTAAAGAGTTTTCACTAGATTGCGTCCATAGAAGTCTGCTGGCTGATCAATTTGCGTGGACCCAACACACTAGATCAATTTCGGATCAGTCACAATCACCGCCTCCGACCACTCATCCAAGACTCAATGGGGCACAGAGTCGCGGAGCGACGGCAGCATGTAGCCTGCGGCATTCCAACAAACGCGACTTACCCACGTCTCGTCGCGGGACCCTATCGAAGCACGGACTATTTCAAACCTTTGATGGCCACGACGCTGCCATTGGGGGTATCGAACTCGTCACCCACCTGCGTCACGTACAGACGGCTGTCGGGACCGAACGCACAGGACACGGGGCCCTTGAGTTTGACGCCGGATTCGGTCACGTCAACTTTGCCATCATCGCCAAGTTCGACGGTGACGACGCGGCCCTCGTTCACGCTCGTCAATGACCAATTATTTTCGACGACCGCGAACTGATTACCTTCGATGTGAGCCATGCCCATGGGATTGATCAGACCGGGCAGTTTCCACTGCGCGACGGGTTTTTTGGACTTCAAGTCCCACTGGACAATCAACCCATCGGCTTCTCCACCCTTGCCGGAGTAGAGCACGTAGAGCGTGTTGTCCGGACCCACCACCGTTTGCATGGGTGAATTTGTCTCGATTCCATTGTCGTCGGCGGAAAACAGAGGCGCGAGCTTTTTGGTGGCGGGGTTCGCCGATAGCACCCATGTTTTGCCGTCGTGTCCCTGTCCACAGACGAACACTTGTTTTCCGTCTTCGGAGACACTCAGGCCGGTCAGATTGCCTTCGCCCTTGTCCGCCTCATCGTCCGTGGTCGGACCGACGGAGTTGGTGGCCACGCCAGTGGATGCTTCGCCCGGACCGTTGAACATCAACAGAGTTTCTTCGCCATCGGGCTTGCCCGCATCGGTGACGACGAGGATCTCGCCAATCCAAACTGCCGACAGCGGGCCGACGCCGTACCATTTCTTGCCTGTGTCGTCACTCTTCCAAAATTCGGTATCGAAACCCCTGACGTAGTCGATGGGAGTTTCGTCACGCAGCTCGCCGAGGGGGAGCACCAAAACGCTGCCTCGTGAATCACAAACGGTCAATTCGCCAGCCTGGTTGAAGCTGACACTCGAGGGGTTCTGCAAGCCTTTCAGTACCGTTTCAGCGGTTGGATCGGCGGCCTGGCTAGTACCAGCAAGCACCAGACTCAGAATGGCGAACGATGTCGCTACCCAGTTTTTTAAATTCATTTTTCAGCTCTTCTCGTTGCATGGGGTGAGTAAATTGACGGTCCGCCCACTCGATCACGAGATCACCGGATCCGACCGGGCGAGTTTCGCTGGGAGCGAGTCTATCGCAATCGCTCCGCTCTCAAAAGTTGGCTTGTTGGTCGGGACTGCAGTACACTGTCGAGCACACGGTGCAACTCCCTCTCCATCTTCCCTCCTTGGATTGCCAATTGATGACGATACCACGAATACTCACCACGCTGTTGCTCGCGACTTGCGCAGCAACCGGCACCGCTGCCGACCGACCCAATATTCTGTTCATTTTTTCAGACGATCACGCCGAGCAAGCCATCTCGGCGTACGGTTCGAAGGTGAATCACACACCGAACATTGACCGGATTGCCGAGCGCGGCGCCCGATTCACCAATTCGTTCGTTACCAACTCGATTTGCACGCCGAGCCGGGCGACGTTGCTGACGGGCCAGTATTCGCACCTCAATGGTGTGCCGGTGTTTAACCGATTTGACTCCTCACGCGATACGTTCGCGAAGCATCTGCAGGCGAGCGGATACCACACTGGCGTGATCGGCAAGTGGCACCTCGGTTCGGATCCCGTCGGTTTTGATCGCTGGATCGTGCTCCCCGGCCAGGGTAACTACTGGAATCCTCAATTCCTCGTCCCTGGCAAGCAGATGACGATCGAGGGACACTGCACCGATATCACCACGGATCTCGGCATCGAGTTTCTTGAAACACGTCCGCAGGACAAACCGTTCTTCTTGATGCTGCATCAAAAGGCTCCGCACCGAAATTGGCAGCCCGACGAACGCAACAAAGCCAAATTCAAGGACAAAACATTCCCGGAACCTGAGACGCTGTGGGATGACTATGCGACTCGACCAGCGGCACTGCCTCGAAACGAGCAAACTGTCGCTCACGACTTGACTCGTCGTGACCTGAAACTCCTGCCGCCGACGGAACTGAAAGGACGTGAGGCCAATCAATGGCAGAACGTCAAGCCGAAAGAATTAACGATCGATGGCGAGAAACTTTCGGGCGATGAACTGACGAAGTGGAAGTATCAACGTTACATGCAGGATTACCTTGCTTGCGTGCAAGGCGTCGATGATGGTGTTGGCAAGGTGCTCGACTACCTCGACACGTCGGGTTTGGCCAAGAACACGATCGTCATCTACTGCGCTGACAACGGCTGGTACTTGGGGGAACTCGGTCTCTACGACAAGCGATTTATGTATGAACCTGGTCTGCGGGTGCCTTTGATCGCCTGTGGTCCTGGGATCCAACCGAACAGTACCCCCGACCAATTCGTCGCCAACATTGATCTGGCCCCCACCTTTCTTGATCTCGCGGGCCTGCCGGTCCCCGACTTCATGCAGGGACGTTCGCTCGCTCCGCTGCTACGCGGTGAATCACCTTCGGATTGGCGTGATACGGTTTATTACCGCTACTACCATGACCCCGGCCACCACAACACGGCGGCTCACCTGGGCGTGCGAACCAAGACGCACAAGCTGATTTATTATTGGAAGATGGACGCCTACGAGATGTTCGATCTGGTCAAGGATCCCAACGAGCAACACAACCTGCTATTCTCCGCCGAGGAAGCGAGCCAACCGAAGATCGCGGCGAAGTTCAAAGAACTCAAAACCGAGATTGTGCGGTTGCAGAAAGAGTTCAAAGATGATGGTCAGTACGCTGACCCGGTGACGTGGCCCAAGGGCGGCACCGGTGGCCCGTTCAACGATCATCAACCCGCGGGCCGGAAGACCGTTGCCGAAGCCATGGAAATAGCGGTGGCTGGCTAGAGCGGGACCGCGGAATTATTCCGTGGGCTCACGCCCACGACTCAAGGCTGCCATTGCCTCACGATTAAGAATTCAGCCATTTCATCTCGCGGCGGGCTACCGATTTCATAACCCGACGCGTCAGCGAGGGATTCGGTGTGAGTCCTCGCTGACGCGTCGGGTTATGATTTGAACGCTGATATTGCGACCACGATTAAAAAACCATGAAACCAAATTTTCGCTGCTTGTACGTGACACGGGACAACGACGCGGTTTCCCGCCGAGTCACCGAACGACCCTGCACGGAGCTTCCCAGCGGTGATGTCACCATCGCGGTCCAGTGGTCGAGTCTGAACTACAAAGATGCCTTGGCGGCGACCGGCAACCCTGGCGTCGCTCCGAACCTGCCGCACGTCCCCGGCATCGATGCGGCCGGGATCGTCGAAACGGGCACGGATCGCTTCCCCGCCGGAACGAAAGTGATTGTGACGGGTTACGATCTCGGTGGGAAACACTGGGGCGGTTGGGCCGAGCGAATCCGTGTCCCCGAAGCGTGGGTCGTGCCGCTTCCCGACTCATTATCACTGCGCGAGGCGATGATCATCGGCACGGCTGGATTCACCGCTGCCCAGTGCGTTGGTGAGCTCGTCCGCAACGAAGTCCCTCAAAATGAAAAACCGCTGCTCGTCACGGGGGCCACCGGTGGCGTCGGTTCATTGGCGGTGAAACTTCTCAGCCAGCTCGGATACCGGGTCACCGCGATGACGGGCAAACCAGACGCTCATCCGTGGCTGCGAAGCCTCGGGGCGAGCGACATCATTTCCCGCGATGAGTTGAATACCGCACCGACACGTCCGCTGTTGTCGGCGCGGTTTCAAGGCGGTGTCGATACCGTGGGCGGCCAAATACTGGTGTCACTGCTGAAGTCCGTCGACGTCAATGGTTGCGTCTCGGCGTGCGGGATGGTCGGCGGCAGCGAATTGGACATGAGCGTGTTCCCCTTCATTCTCCGCGGCGTGCGGTTAGCCGGCATCACCTCGGCGTTGTGTCCGATGGACGAGCGTTTGAAAATTTGGGAGCGACTGGCCGGGCCCTGGAAACTGAGCGAGCTTAATTCACTTGCGACGGAAGTCGATTTGGACGATCTTTCGTCGCAGATCGATGACATTCTCGCTGGCAAAATTCGTGGCCGCGTGGTGGTGAACGTCGCTGGGGTGTAGCCGGGACAAAGGCGGTCCATCAACAAAATTGAGGATTGGTTGCATCGTGCGACACGGGATACCGATGGACGTTTGAATCATTGAAAAATGCAAAATACCGGTGATGAGGGGACCATTTGCATTTTTCAGTTTTCAATTTAGCTTTTTCATTTTCCGATGCTCAACTACTCCTGCGAACAAGCCGTCGCTGCCTACTCTGGCAAACCGATCGAAACCACGTCCGGGGTTTTCGCATTAGCAGGAGCCGGCGACTTCTGGTCGGGGTCTTGGTATCGGGCCGCATCGAAATGCCGGCCGTAAGCACCGAAATCGTTGAAGGCGTATTTCTTAGCCCAACGATAGACCAAGCTACGTTCGGGGATTTCATCGCCCGGTTGGTATTGGCTGCGCCGTGGTGAGATCGCTTCCAGCTCGTCCATCACGACTCCCCGCGCGGTCGTGTCGCGAGCTCCGTGCTTCTCGGCGAGTTCGACGAGCAGATCGGGGCGTTCCATGATCACGCAGCCACGCGTGGTGCCAGCGGTGAGTTCACGGAAATCTCGCAAAAACTCGGAATTGTTGAACGTGTCCGCGAGCGGTCGATCGTCGTGGATCGATTCTGTCGCCAACTGGATCACGGGACACGGCTCGATATCGCCCCACGGTCCGATGTGGTGCGTGAACCCGGTCACGGCGGGACACAACGCGTTGCCCGCATCATCATGATAAGCATCGATGACGACGATCGGCTTAGTCGCCCGCGTATCGACTACAAATTGCCGCACCCGCCGCTGCTCTTCACTCGAGAGCGCGAGTTGCGGATTCGGTTCGGGACCAACGGGGCGGTAGATATGATACCAACAATACATCACACCCATTTCGATCAATCGGTCGACCCAGCGATCAGTGACGAGATCATCGATGTTTGATTTACAGACGCTCGTGCAGACGCCGACGAGCAGTTTATTGCGAATTGCCGCTTCGATCCCCTCCATCGTTTGATTGAGCACGCCGTCACGGCCGCGCCGTGTGTCACTGATGATCTCGCTACCTTCGACACTGATCAGCGGTGTGACATTGCCGCATTTGCGGAGCCGCGCGGCGACCTCGTCGGTGATGAAATGTCCGTTGGTGAAGACTTGGAAGTACACGTCGGGGTGGGTTTCAAAGAGCGTCAGCAAGTCTTTGTGCATAAACGGTTCACCACCGAGGATGCCAAAAAAGCTGTTGCCCATCGCCTTGGCTTCGCGAATCGTCCGGCTGGCCGCATCCAGTTCGATCTTGCTCTGCTTGGCCGCGACGTCGACCCAGCAGCCTTGGCAACGCAAATTACAGCTATTAATGACCGACATGTAGAGAAAAGGCGGAAAGAACTCGCCCTTCTTCAGTCGCCGCTTATGTCGATGGATACTGCGCAAGCCCTTCACGCCGAGCATCCAAACGGCTTTGGCCAACAGGCGTTTGTCGGTTTCTACCGCGAACCGGCGAGCCATTTTGAGATACATGAGGGGAGCAGTGGGGGAGAAAGGGAGAGGGGAGGTGGGAGACGTTATTCTAGCAGGTTGGCGGGGCGAGGTAAAAGCGAATGTATTGTCGACCGACGGCTCCGACCGTCGTGAGAACCGAGGCGTGGGTCCAGCTCAGACGGACGGAGCCGTCTGGCTACTTTAGGAGTACCAATAACACCTTGCGATGGCTACAATGTTCCACGTTACCTCCTTCCGGCCCTATCCACCCCACCTAAGTTGCAACATGACTGAGCAGAAAAAAACATCCACGCCCACCGCGTCTGCTGTGACTCAAACTCCAGCAACCAGTGCGGTTGGCAGGCGGAGCGTACTGCAGGTCGCTGCTGGTGCGGCGGTGGCCACTCCTTATTTTGCATGGAGCCCACGCACCCTCGCCTATGAAACCAAGAGCAAGAACGATCGCCGGACGATCGGTGTCATCGGTGCCGGGGGAATGGCGACGGGAAATTTGAATCAGGCGCGCCAGTGGGTTGATGTCGTCGCGATTGCGGACGTCGACTCGGCCCGGGCGGACGCGTTCAACAACCAATTCAGCGATGGCAACGCGGACGTTTATACCAACTATCGGCCCATGCTCGATCGTGAGGACATCGATGTCTTGCACATCGCCACGCCGGATCATTGGCACACCAAACCCCTGATCGAAGCGATGCTCGCGGGCAAGGATGTGTACTGTGAAAAGCCACTGACGCTGACGATTGACGAAGGCAAACAGGTTCGCAAGGTGCAGAAGCAAACCGGGCGCATTGTCCAAGTCGGCACCCAGCAGCGGAGCACGTTCCCGCTATTTGTGAAAGCAATGGCGATCGTCAACGAGGGCCGACTGGGAAAAATACAGCAGGTCCAAGCCGCCATTGGTGGAGCACCAACGAGCCCGTCGATCCCGATCGCCGAAGTCCCCAGCCAACTGAATTGGGATCGTTGGTTGGGTCCGGCACCCGCTGTCGATTACCGCTTTCTCAAGAATGACAACGGAACGTTCACGAACTGCCACTATGATTTTCGCTGGTGGTACGAATATTCCGGTGGCAAACTCACCGATTGGGGTGCCCACCACGTCGATATCTGCAACTGGGCACTGAAGCTCAATGGGCAGACCGAAGGCCCGACGTCGATTAGCGGCTCGGCCAAACATCCGGTCGAGTTCCAGCACGGGAAACCGCAGCAAAATGACCGCTACAACACGGCCACCTCGTTCCAATTCAACGTAAAATATCCCGGCGATACCGAGATGATCATTCGCAACGACACCCGTAACGGTGTATTGATCACTGGAGACAAAGGCAGAATTTTTGTCAGCCGCCGTGCTTTGCTCGGCCAACCCGTCGAAGATCTCGCCAACAACCCCTTGCCCGAGGACGCGATTGCCAAGGTCTATCGGAACATGCCGATGGAATTCAACGAGCGGAAACAGCACTGGGCAAACTTCCTCTATTGCTCCGAACAGCAGGTCATGCCAATTTCTGATGTGCATTCGCATATGGAGATGCTCAACGTCTGCCATCTCGCTGGAATCTGTGCGAGACTCGGCCGCGAGCTGAAATGGGATGATTCGATCGAGCAAATTGTCGGCGACGACGAGGCCAACGCCATGCTCAGCCGCCCCTATCGCGATGGTTTTGTCATCGAGATGGGCTAGAAACCTTTCCGAATAGGTGCTCTGGAAAAAACCTTCGGCACGACCGCATCGAAGGCCTTGTCATGGGAACAGTGTGTCGAGTACCCTAAGCAATTCAAATTTTTGATGCCTCCCCGAGAAAAGTTCCCACCGTGGCTGTTCAGCGAACCTACATGGCCAAAGCCGGCGAAGTCCAGAAGCAATGGCACGTCGTCGATGCAAGCGACGAAGTGCTCGGTCGCTTGGCCAGCGACATCGCCGTTATTTTGATGGGCAAACATCGCCCCGAATATACGCCGCACGTCGATTGCGGTGACTTTGTCATCGTGACCAACGTGGAAAAAATTGCGATGACCGGCAACAAAATGCAGGCTCGCCACTATACTTGGTACACCGGCTACCCCGGCCTGCGTCTGGAGAGCTATCAAGATCGCCAGGAACGCAAACCAGAAGACCTGCTGTTGCATGCGGTTCGTCGGATGTTGCCAAAGAACCGCTTGGCGCGGCAAATGCTGGCTAAGCTCAAAATCTACGCCGGTCCCGATCACCCGCACACCGCTCAGCAGCCAAGCGAATTGGTTCGTCAGAGCAAGAAAGTTAACAATTAGGTCCTGAGTGTTGAAACCATGATTGCAGTAAAAAAAGACAAAATCAACGGCGACGCACTCGGAACGGGTCGTCGCAAAAGCAGCGTCGCTCGGGTCCGTGTCCGATCGGGCAGTGGCAATATCGTCGTCAATGGCAAGCCATTGAATGACTTCTTTGTCAACGATCAACATCAACGCGAGATTCTCGAAACCATCGAAGCGGCTGGATTGACCGACCAAATCGACGTGCACGTGCGTGTCTCGGGTGGCGGCATGAGCGGCCAAAGCGGCGCGGTCCGCATGGGAGTCGCTCGTGCATTGTGTTCGCATGACGAAGCCTTGCACGATCCGATGCGGGAAGGCAGTTTCTTGACGCGGGATTCCCGCATGAAGGAACGGAAGAAACCGGGTCTACGTGGTGCTCGTCGCGGCGTCCAGTTTAGTAAACGATAACAAGGCGTTCGTTTTGAGCAAAAAAGAAGAAGCGTTTGAAGTCGAAGGGACCGTCACCCAGGCCCTCGCCAATACCCGTTTTCGTGTCCAACTCGAAACCGGCAATGACGTGCTCGCGCACGTCGCCGGTCGGATGCGAAAGCACTTCATTCGGATTGTCCCTGGTGACAAAGTCCGCGTTGAGTTGTCGCCATATGATCTGACAAAGGGTCGAATCGTGTACCGCGAACGCTAACTGTGCTTGCCGCCGACCGCCCCATCCAACAACGATGTAGTTGAACAACGATGTAGTTGAACAACGATGTAGTTGAACAACGATGTAGCGAAATTCGCCAAGAATTTCGGAGATCAAACCCTACATATCAAAACTCCGCAAGAGTTTTCGTTCACTCTCACCAGGTATTTGTCGTGGCCAAACCACACCACAAACTGAAGAAAGCTAACCACGGGCGGCGCCCCGCTAACGCCAAGGCGCGCAAAGCCAAACGCAGGAAGATCAAGACCTAGTTCCATGGTGAAAAACCCTTTCATCATTGAGCCGAGCCTGCTCGATTTTGACAATCCGATTGCGGATATCGAAGCGATTCGAGAGCTAAATCCGCAGCGGCACGAGATGGAGCAATTGACCGCGATCCTGCACGAGGATCTCGAGTCTCACTCCTGCGCCGCGTACAAACAAATCACCGACCAGGAATTCTGGGTGCGTGGGCACATGCCCGGCATGCCTCTCATGCCCGGCGTGATGATGCTCGAAGCGGTCGCCCAGCTATCGAGCTACTACACGCAGAAACACGATCTGCTCGGGGCCGCCATGGTCGGCTTTGGTGGCGTCGACGAAGTCCGCTTTCGCGGCGTGGTCGTGCCCGGTGATCGCTTGATCGTCATGGTGCGACTGGAGAAAGCTCGTCGTGGCCGCATGATCGTGGCCCGCTTCCAGGGTATCGTGGGCGAAAATCTTGTCCTGGAAGGATGCTTGAGAGGCATCCCCATCCCCATCGAAGCCGTCACGGAACAGTTGACCGGCGGCTCGAAGTAGGCTCTCGCTGCTGACAGCTCGTACTCGCAAAAAACCCGATCAGCTTCGCTGCACCTACCGCTTTGCTTTCGAAATCTCCCCGTGAGGGATCGTCTTGTTCAAACCGATGGCGGATCGCGGGGAAAATGACTCGACGCTAGCCACTGATCCCTCCGCTATCGCAGCGATGGCGGTTTTCTAGTGTTTGAAGTGCCGCCGAGCGGTGAACACCATGGGAATTTCGCACTCGTCGCAGGCGGCGATGACTTCATCGTCGCGGCGTGATCCACCGGGTTGAATGATCGCCGCGACCCCGGCTTTGGCCGCCGCTTCGATCGAATCGGGGAATGGAAAGAACGCGTCACTCGCCAATATTGATCCCTCACCGCGTTCGCCAGCTTTCTCGATAGCAATCCCCACGCTATCGACCCGGCTCATTTGCCCGGCACCCACACCGATCAGTGATGTGTCTTTGGCGAGCACGATGGCGTTGCTCTTGACGTGGCGCACCATTTCCCAACCGAACGAAATATCGTCCCACAACTCGTCGTCGACGGGAGTTTCCGTGACGGTTTTCCACTGCAACGACGAACTGCTCAGACTATCAGCGTCTTGAATTAACATGCCACCGCTAATGTAGCGGCGTGAAATTTTGGGGCCGCTGTCGTCGAGCCGGCCAACCTGCATCAGTCGCACGTTGTCTTTCCATCGTGGCCGAGTCGTTAACAGGCCGACGGCGCTGGCTTCGAAGTCGGGTGCCACGATCGCTTCGATGAACAGTCCCGGTTCACACAGCAACTCGGCGGTGGCGACGTCGACGGTGCGGTTGATCCCGATCACGCTGCCGAAGGCACTGAGCGGATCACCCGCCAAGGCATTTTCAACGGCCTCGACCAAAGTATCGGCGGTTGCCGCCCCGCACGGGTTGTTGTGCTTCATCACCGAGGCTGCGGGTCTGGCGAATCCGCGGACAATTTCCAACGCTGCATCGAGGTCGAGCAAGTTGTTATAGGAAAGTTCCTTGCCGCTGATTTGACGCGCTGAAACGATATTCGCCGAATGATCGCTGCGGTCGCTGTAGAGGGCGGCTCGTTGGTGCGGGTTCTCGCCATAGCGAAGCTGCGTTTTTCTGCGCAAATTAACGTGCATGGTTTGAGGAAACTCACCGCTAACCGTTTCGCCTTGCAAGTACTCCGCGATTGCTCGGTCGTAGGTGGCGGTATGATTGAACGCTTCGGCGGCGAGTTGGCGACGCAGTGCCGCTGTCGTGCCGCCGTTGTTCTGCAACTGCTCGATGATTTCGCCGTACTGTTCGGGGTTAGTCGCCACCGTGACGTCGTTTTGGTTTTTCGCCGCCGCCCGCACGAGGCTGGGGCCACCGATGTCAATTTGCTCGATGCACTCTTCGCGGCTCACCCCGGCCCGACTGGCCGTGGCGGCGAACGGATACAAATTGACGACGACGAGATCGAAGGGCTCGATGTCATGTTCGGCAATGGTTTCGAGATGATCGGGACGATCCCGGCGGGCCAAGATACCGGCGAAAATACGCGGGTGCAGCGTTTTCACCCGTCCGTCAAGCATCTCGGGAAACCCCGTGTAGTTCGCGACATCCTCGACGTCGATCCCCGATTTTTCCAAGTGAGACCGGGTTCCTCCGGTGCTATAGATCGTCACTCCAGCGGCTAGCAAACCGGCCGCGAGATCCGTCAGTCCCATTTTGTCACTGACACTGATCAACGCATTGCGAACGGGAACGACATCGGACACGAGCATTCACTTCGGGAAAGGGAAAAAACCTAAGGGTGAGTTTGTCGACATGTTCCTTGCGATTTCTCGCTAGGTCAAGGAGTACCGCTATCGGGTAACGGGAAGGCGCCAGCGGAATTCGTCATCGGTCAGCCTCCCTGACCTTGGGTCGTTGGAACCGTGCCGACCTGGAAACCTGTCTTACGGTGTGAGGGGCAGCCGCACGGCGATTCCCATCTCCTTCATACGCTGTTTCGTTTCGGAAATCGTGAACGTGCCGAAATGGAAGATGCTCGCCGCCAATGCCGCGTCGGCTTTCCCGTCGCGAATCGCTTCCCCCAAATGGTCCGGATTGCCCGCTCCGCCGCTGGCAACGACTGGAATCGTTACCGCTTCGCTGACCGCCCGTGTGATCGGAATGTCGTAGCCGTCGCGGGTCCCATCGGCGTCCATGCTGGTCAAGACGATTTCGCCCGCCCCGAGTTCCTGCACCCGTACCGCCCACTCGACGGCTTGCAAACCGGTTGGTTTCCGGCCGCCGTTGATGTGCACTTCCCAAAACTCCTGACCGTCTCGTTGGACGCGTTTTGGGTCGATGTTCACCACGATGCACTGACTGCCAAACCGATCGGCGGCCCGCCTAACGAAATCCGGGTCCGTCACCGCCGCCGAATTGATCGACACCTTATCGCATCCCGCCGACAGCAGCGCCCGGACATCCTCGACCGTTCGCACACCACCGCCCACCGTCAGCGGCATGAACACCTGCTCGGCGGTCCGCCGGACCACCTCGAGCAATATGTCGCGTTCCTCATGGCTGGCGGTGATATCTAGAAACACGAGTTCATCGGCCCCCTCGGCTTCATACCGCCGCGCCACTTCGACGGGATCGCCCGCATCACGCAAGTTGACGAAATTGGTGCCTTTGACGACCCGGCCGCCATGGACATCCAAACAGGGAATGATGCGAGCAGCAAGCATAAAGAGGGAGCGTTCCGAGAAGAGGAGGGTTCAGACGAGTAGGCGAGTCTCTCCGAGACTCGCAGCGGCGTCTCAGCCGTTCTGGATGCGAGTCTCGGAGAGACTCGCCTACTCATTTTATCTGCGTTTGGAGTCGGAATCGAATATCCGTGATTTTGGCTTGCGGGTGGTCTTTGCTCAACGCTTTCAATATTTTTCGTTTTTGGAAGGTCAGTTCCTGCATCACCACACTGTCGACCGCGTACACGTGCAGTACCCCGCGGCTGAGTTTACCGACCGTGATGCTGCCCGCGAGTGCAGGTCCGACACTCTTGGCGATCGAGTCGGTCATCGCGTTGTCGCTCGCGACGCTGGCGTATCCCCGCCGACTCATTAACTGCGAAACGATGGTCCCGATGCGGCGAGCACCTCCGGTCCGGTCGGTTTCCTCGTGGTGGAGTTTTTTTTTCATATGCTCTCAGTCGATCTCCGACCACGCTACACCAACCGGCTGGTCGGTTCCTCTACCGGTCGCGGGCCATCGGCATGATCACGTAGGCGTACCCATCATCAGTGCTCAACAGCGCCGGTGACTTCGACGATTCGATCTCCATCACGAAATTCGATTCCGAATCCATCACCTTGCAAAAGTCCGCCAGGTAGCGATGGTCCATCGTGAGGGTGATGGATTCTCCGGCGTAGATGATCGGCAATTCAATCTGTGACTCACCCAAATCCGCCGTTGACGCTTCGAGTTTGAGCGTACCATCAGCGAACGTGAAATCGACACCGCGGCTATCAATATCCGTCACGATTGCCGCTTGCCGCAGCGCCGCGAACAACGGGCCCACCGTCACGTCGATATGCACGGCGTTCTCCCGCTTCGGCAACACCTGCCGCCAATTGGGGTAACGCCCTTCGACCAACCGGCTCGAGATCACCGCCCGCGGCGTACGAATTAGCAGATCGTTGCCCTGCGAAGACACTTCGACCGCGTCATCCTTTTCGCTGAGAGCTTTCTGGATCAGCGAGATCGCCCGTGTCGGCACGATCGTGGTCATGCCATTGGTTTGGTGACCGCCGACCGGTTCGCCGGTACCTTCCATCCGTGCCAAACGACGACCGTCGGTACCCACCGCGATGACGGAATTTTCTTCCATCTCCAATAGCACGCCACCGAGTGCGTAGCGGCTCGATTCCGAATCAGTCGCGAACGCGGTCCGTCGCAACATTTCTCGAAACAGTCGCGTGCTGATTTGATGATACTTCTCTTGATCGAACTCCCGCACGGCCGGAAACTCATCGGGATTGTTCCCGGGCAAACGAAACTTGCTGCGGCTACCGGAAATGCGAATCCCCGACTCGTCCGTTTCGATCGATATTTTCTCGTCGCTGCTCTCGCGAAAAATTGCGCCGGTTCGCTGCACCGGCAACAGCGCCGTGCCTTCGGTTTCGATCTCGACTCCCTCGGTCACGTCCAAGCGGATGCCCACCTCCTGGTCGGTCGCCGACAACGTCAACTTCGATCCCGCGGCAGTGATTTTGACGTTCTGCAAAATCTCCTTGGGCGACCGCGTCGGCGCGATGCTCGCGGCCAGTGCGAAGGCGTTAGCGAGGATATCTCGTTGGCAGGTGATCTTCATGAGTGGCTGATTGGAATGAGCGGTGAGCAATGACCGACGGATGTTTTACCGCTACCGCCCAGCCGATGCACCCCCACCACTTCGAAACCATGCGAGTCCCAACGCTGGTGGTTTGCTAGCAACGGGCCGAGACCACTCAGGGGTTTGCCATCAAATAACTTAATATCTTTCTTCGTCGTCGTCGTAATGTGCGGCCAAGAAGTGTCTTTAAAATCTAAAAATGATCCTAAAAACCCAAGAAAAACGGTCAAAATCACGCCGATACCCGTTGTGGATAAACCGTCCGTTAGCCGTCTGAAACCTGTCGAATTCTGTCAGGAGTCAGGACGGCTTCGGACAGGTGGCGACGGGCGACCGCCCAAGGCTCGACAGAAGAAGACACTTTATGGATACTCAGGTGACACGTTGTCCACAGCCGTTTCAGTGGGATGGGCAAGCTACAACGACGTTAAAACGGGGATAAAAATGACGAAAAAAATATCGGCCGAGGAAGCACTCACGATCGTGTGGACCACGGTCGACAGCAGCGAAGCGGCCGAGCGGCTCGCTGCATCGATGTTGGAAAACCGCTTGGCCGCCTGTGTGCAAATCGACTCACCGGTCGAGAGCCACTACCGCTGGGAAGGTCGAGTGCAGGTAGATACGGAGTTCCGGTTGATCATCAAATCGCGGGCATCATTGACCGCGGCATTGATGGAGCACCTGACTCAAAATCATCCGTACGATGAGCCGCAAATTTTGGTCACTCCCGTCACCGATTCGGCGACCGGATATGCCCGCTGGGTCACCGAACAGACGCGATGACGAACGCGGTGTGGCGCCGTAGTCGATGACGCGGTTCAAGCGAAGAGTTGCTGTTTGATCAATCGCCAAGTCCACAACATGCCGCCGAGCAACCCGAGCAGGCCGAGACTGAGCCACAGCAGCATGTCATCCATCGCGGCGATTGTCAGCCGCAGATTGGCGTTGTAGACGTCGTCCCAGAACACCACCGTCAGCACGGTGCCAGCACACAGGTACGGGCCAAAGGGAGTGGCGCGGTCGCGGGTGAGCACGAACTGGATCAACACGATCACGATGGCGGCGAGCGGTGCCAAAAAAAAGGCGGCTATCGAGGCTTGCCAACCAATGTAACCACCGATCATCGCCATCAACGTCACGTCGCCGAATCCCATCGCTTCGGTCTGCATCGCCCAGCTACCGACCAATCGGATCGACCACACGATGCCGCCGCCCACCGCGACGCCCATCAGAGAACTGGCCAGACCCAACCACGCTGCGTCGTTGAATTGAAAGACGATGGAGATGGCGATCACACCGGCGATCCAAATAGCCGTCAAGACTTTCCAGCTCGGATGCCGCGTTAGGCGAGCGAAGAAATACGCGACCGCTTTGGAAATGCCGCGCCGCAGAATCACGCGGCGGTCAGCCAACGCAAAGCACCATATCGACCAAATCGCCAAGCAGGTGAGCAGTCCACGACCAGTCATCCACCACGACGACAAACTCAGTGGGCGTTCCAAAGTGACCGGGGCGGTGGCGTCGGGTACGTCGAGCAATTCGCCAGGCAGAAAAACGAACGGCGTGAGACTGGCGAGAACCAACGCGAGAATCGTGCCGGGGATGGTGATCAAGTCAGGGATAGTGCGTTCATCAAAATCGATGAACGTCGCTGCGATCATCATCGTTAGCAAGAAAGCATGCACGAAAAACAGCAGCGTCATCCATGGTGAAAGCTGGGCCACGATCCCGGTCGGCATCCCAGCCCGCAACAATTGGCCGGCCAGCCAGTAGTGATGCATCAACGGCAAAGTGACCGCCATGGAGCATTCGATCAACAGCGGCCGGACCCAGAAACCTCGACCGAACAGGGGCGACTCACGCCGCAGCCGCAGCCAGCCAATTACCGGTACACGATCCAGCGGAGTTCGCTGCGGCAGCTTCGCCACGATCGCTCGCTGCTGTTCATCCCACGGCCAATTGACCAACGCCAACCACGGAGAGATCGGCCGCCGATACCAACACCAGGACGTAATCACGTGGTTAGCTACCGCTCCGGCGAGGATGCCAAATATAGAGAGGATCACGATCATCAGCGGGAGCGGCAGGCTCAGCCAAGCGGCGATCGGGGCGTTGAGGGGGCCGAGATTCATGGAGCTAACCGTTGGCATGAGGTGGGGGAGAGGAGGCTACCGAGTCAGGCCGTTAAAAAATAGCGACGAGAACTCCTCGCGAAAGCCCCTGATCAGGTAGATAGTCGACCGACGGCTCCGCCCGTCGTGAG
>JBDNIG010000232.1:0-7863 GCA_041688415.1 Rhodopirellula sp.
AAGAGCACCAAGTTCATGAAGTCAGAACGAAAAAAATCAGCCGACACCGAGGAATCACCCCCTCCCACGGTGTCAAAGTAGATGGCATTGGGCTAGCGCCTTGCCGCTCACTGGATTGGATCCTGGTATTGCTGTGTGGAGGTAATAGGAAAATACAAATGTGCCACGCGTCGGCGAGGAACCGTATCGAGTTCCTCGCCGACGCGTGTCGAGCTAGCAATCACGTGCCGTTTAGCGAGATTCAGGTCGCGTGGCAACGCGTGGCTGTTCTTTGGTGGCCGTGAAAAAATTGTCAATTTCAGCGGCTCGTTTGAGTTCATCAAACTTCAGCCCCATCGCGATGTTGACCTTTTTCTCGAGGAGATCGTGTTCCAACTCTCCACGCACCGCACTAATTTCGTCCACCACGGGTTCGGTGAACCCCTGCGAACGCATCACGATGTATTTGTCACCCGTCGCAATGATACCGCTGAGCTCACCGGGCTTCATCGCAAAGGCTTCCTTTTCGATCGAGGCTTGGCCACCGAATTTTCGGATCGGTGGGACTTTGCCGAAGTTGCTCGCCGACGTCGGCTCGATGCTGTACTGTCCGGCGAGTTGACCGAAGAACTCATCCGTTGGATTATCACGTGCCAACTCCCACACCTTCTGTGCGGTACGTTGATCCGACAGCACAATCGCCAGGACTTCCGCCCGCGGCCCGAACGCGGACACGAATCCATGTTCGATGTCTTGCGGGGTCAACTTGACATTGTCTTCGACGAGTGTTTTCAGCGCGACACTGGGCCAGACCGAGTCCTCGATATAGAGTTCACGTGTGGTTTCGCCTTGGGACAACACGACTTTCATCCAGGCATCGATGTCCGCGGCGCCATTCTCGCGAACGTATCCGTAGCTGACGGCGGCACGGCTAATTTCGTCGTCAACGTCTTGCTGGGAGACTGTCTTGCCTGCGTTTTTGAGAGCTTGCGTGAGCAGCTTGCGATTGATTTCGCCGTCGAGCACCGCTTCGCCATGGCGTTTGACACACTCCGCGGCAATGGATGCGATTGTAACTTGCTGCCCGTTGATAATGGCAGCGACTCCGGGATATTGTTTCTCCGCAGCAGGGTCATGGAGCACCTTGACTACGTGAGCGTCTTTTTGCAGTTTGGCAAACAGCGCCGACGCGGCACCCTTCATTTTCTCATCGCGAATCCGATCGTTGATCTGCTCTTTGATGATCGGAAGTGCCTGTGGGCTAGGTTGGCTCGCGGGCATCCGTCGCACGGCTTGCATGAACACCCACTGGTCACCAATTTGAATGATCGGCGAGACCGCACCATCGGCGAGCGAGAAGGCGGCTTCTTCCAAACGCGTGTCACCCATGTAGCGGCGAATCGGCGGGATCAGGCCACCGACGCTGGCGCTCGTCTCGTCTTCGCTGAATTTCTTGGCCAATCGCGTGAAGCTGTTCCGATCGGCCTTCGCTCTCGCGTAGACCTGGTTCGCCTTCTCTTGATCGCCGATCATGATCATGCGGCATTTGACCGCTTCGCCATACTGGGAGACGAACGCGCGATTGAATTCTTCCTGGCTGACTTCGACCTGATCGGTGACGAGGGCGCGGAGTGCGAGCATCGGCCAAATGATCTCGTTGCTGTATTGATCCGGCGTGATATCGCGTTCCTCACGCAATAACTGCAGATAGCTGTTGACGGACAAAGCGAATTTTTTGGCGACGCGGACGATTTCGCCACGCACGTCTTCGCTCGTCACCACGATGCCGCGACGCTTGCATTCCTGCATGATCAAGTGTCGATTGACAATACTGTCGAGCACGTCACCGCCGTATCGTTTGAGCGTTGCCGTGGCGAGTGCGTCGCGGCTGATCGGATCGGCGTTGACGACCGCGACAACGGATGATTCCGCCGCGTCCGCTGCCCGTTGGAAACCGCCAGCAAAAACGGTGACAAGCATTGCGGTCAACCCAATCGATCGACGCCAACTGCGACGGGGTCGAGAGGTCAGTTGCGAACATCGTGTATAGAACTCGAGCATGGTCGACATAAGCGGACACTCCTTTATCCGTGCGGTTCGAAAGATCGAGCCGGTTGCCATCAATCGCAGCGGGCACTACCGGCCCGCCGCGACGCAATCTCGGCTGCGTCGCGCGGACTTTAGAGAAATTTGAATTTTGTCTCAAGTCGAATTTCCCTACTTCTTTGCGTGGGCCAGGGCCAACAAGCAATATGCCGTCACCAGTTGCCGGTCGCCCTCCATCCAGCGGTTGCTGTCCCGGTTGACCCACGAACCGTCGTCCTGCTGCGCCGCATCGAGCGTATCGACGAGATCTTCTCGCCAATCGTGAACCTTGTCACCTCCAGAATCAATGACTTCGATCCCAGCGACATCGAGCGCCTTGGCAAACGTATGGTAGTAGTAAAACAAACCTTGTGGCCCCATGCCCGGGTTGGTATCGAGCGCATAGTTTTTGCGAATGAACCCGAGTGCCGCTTCGACACGGGGATCGTCGGGCGTCAGTCCCGCATAGATCATGCTTTTCAGCCCGGCATAGGTCATCGAGCCGTAACTTCGCAGGCCGCCACCGGGTGCGTCACCCGCTTGGCTCTGACCGCCAGCGGCGGGAGTATAATAAAAACCTCCATCGCCCACTTCCTCGGCGTACTTGGTGTCGTTGACAGCTTTGATACCTTCGGGGGGCGCAAGGTTTTGCGTCCGGGCCACAAAGCGGAGCGCCTTCTGGATCGATTCGTCATCGGCATCGTTGCCGAGTTCATGGAGTGCATCGAGCATGAACGAGGTATTAGAGAGATCGGGGCGGGAATGGCTGCCGTACCCCGCGCCGCCATAGGCTGGGTCCGCCGGCGTGAGGCCTTCGCTCTCGTCCCATTGAATGTCTTTGAGAAATGCCTCGGCCCGCCGCAGGATGCTGTCGTACCTGCGGTGCGTGTCGCTGCCGGACTGATCAGTGGCCTTGTTGGCCGCAACCAGGGCCAGTACCGATGTTGACGTCTCGTAGTTGCGGTGCTTCGAACCGATCTCATAGATACCACCATCGGGCTGCACCATGGTCTCGACAAACTTCAGTGCATCAATGACGACCGGGTCTGTTTTGACGGCGGTCGGTCGGTGCTCGATAATCGCGCGGACGCACAAGCCGGTAACGGCGGCGCCGGTCGCACCGCTGAAGGCTCCATTATCGCTTTGGCCGCGGGTCCGCAAGAATTCGATCCCGCGATCAGCCATGCGATCGATCCGCTTATCTAGGCTCGCCGCATCGGCGGGAGATGCGGTGGCAGTACCGCCTGGGGAATCGGCACGAGCGAGCGGAGTCACACCTAGGAAAGGCATGCAGAGGGCGAGGAGGAGTGGTGACATCGGTTGAAGTCGCATTTTCATTTTCGCTTGAGAGTTCTAAGGAGAAAGGGCTGCAGGGAACGCCGGTAACGCTAGTCGTGGCGGATTTTTGTCACTCGATGATGGATTTTACACCTTGGTCGTGAATTGATTGAGGATCTGCGAGGCAGTGGCAAAAAGGTAATCCGACGCGTTAGCGAGGCGGCGTTCCATTCCTCGCTCACGCGTCGGGTTACCAAAAACTCACGGCCCAACCGTGGATTTTACACGGTTGCATTGGACGAAGTGAGCGACCGCCTCCCGGTGGGGCCGATGTGAATCCCGAGGTCATCGGTAAAAAACATGCTCATTCGCCGTCTCGCAAGTCTGGCCGACCAGTGCGTCGAGGCAATCCCAAGTCGTCGCCAAGCGGCGGGCGACATCGCCCTGGCACCATCGTCGCTAGCAAAGATCGCGCCATTCCGCTCGCCCCGGATGCGGGGGGCTCGCCCCGGATGCGGGGGAACGCTCGCTCGGCAAGCCATGTGTTTTTCGCACCCCCTAGAAAAGATTGTTTTTCGACGTGATACTGACGACAGTTAACTCCGCCACCCACCAATATGCCTACTAAATGACTGATTCGAATAATCGCTCGCGAGCGGCAAAACTCGCGCTCGCCGATGGTACCGTTTACTCGGGGCGATCGCTCGGAGCGAGCGGCGAGGTCACGGGTGAGGTTGTCTTCAACACTTCGATGACCGGGTATCAAGAAATCCTGACGGACCCCAGCTATTGCGGTCAAATTGTCACGATGACCTACCCCGAGATCGGCAACTACGGTGTTAACTCGATCGACGTCGAGCGGCACGGCACCGCCCTGTCCGGATTCATCATCCGCAACGAGAGCCGAGTTCAGAGCAATTACCGCTCCGAGGGCACGCTGAGCGACTATCTGCGGCGACACAACGTGTTGGGACTGATGGGGATCGACACACGCTCGCTCGTGCGGCGGATCCGCAGCGTCGGAGCGATGCATGGTGTGCTCTCCACGCACGATCTCGATGATGCTTCGCTGGTCGCCAAAGCCAATGCCTCGCCGAGTCTCGTCGGTCGCGATCTCGTCCGCGAGGTCATGCCGAGCCAACAGGAAATGTGGACGTCGGAACTCGACGAGTGGTCGGCGATTGAGTGCTCACGCGGCTCAAAAATCGTTACCAATGCGGATGGGCCCGATGACGCCGACCGGCCGCATGTCGTGTGCATGGATTTTGGGATGAAGTGGAATATCCTTCGCCACCTTCGCTCACGAGGCAACCGCGTTACGATCGTTCCAGGCAACATCTCCGCTGATGAAATTCTGCGGCTCAATCCCGCCGGGGTGTTTTTGTCGAACGGCCCTGGAGACCCCGAGCCGTTAACAGACGCACAAAAGACGGTCGCGGACTTGATCGGCAAGGTTCCCGTGTTCGGCATTTGCCTGGGCCACCAGCTAATCGCATTGGCGTGCGGTGCCAAGACCTTCAAATTGAAATTTGGTCATCGCGGTGCGAACCAGCCCGTGATGAATCTGGCGACCGAAAGAGTCGAAATCACGACGCAGAACCATGGCTTCGCGATCGACGACCAAGACTTCCCGGATTGCTTGGAAGTCACCCATCGGCATCTCAACGACAACACGATCGCGGGCATCCGCCACCGCACCGCCGACGTCTTTGGAGTGCAGTACCACCCCGAAGCGGCCGCCGGCCCCCACGACAGCAACTACCTGTTCGAGCAGTTCCAGCGGCAACTCTCGGCTCCCACCGGCGTCTAGTCGCAACGTCTCCATCGACAAGGTCTCCACCGACCACGAGTGATCCCCATCGACCACTCTCGCCCGCAAGCAATCCCGCAATCGACCTCCCCAAACGCCCCGATTGCGCCAGGAGACCCTTCTCCCCTTCTCCCCTTCTCCCCTTCTCCCCTTCTCCCCTTCTCCCCTTCTCCCATGCCCGCACCGAAAACCGCGATCAGCCCCACCCGCGAGGTCGATTACCCCGAATGGTACCAGCAGGTAATCAAGGCCGCCGATCTGGCCGAAAAGTCGCCGGTGCGCGGCTGCATGGTGATCAAGCCTTGGGGATATCAACTGTGGGAAAACATCCAGCGCGCCCTCGACGACATGTTCAAAGCCACCGGGCATCAGAACGCGTACTTTCCGCTGTTGATCCCGATGAGCTATCTCGAAAAGGAAGCTGAACACGTCGAGGGTTTTGCCAAGGAGTGCGCCGTGGTCACGCACCATCGCCTCGAGCCCAATCCCGAGGGCGGGCTGCGACCGGCGGGCAAGCTGGAAGAACCTCTCATCGTGCGGCCCACCAGCGAAACGATCATTGGCGCAACCTATGCCAAATGGGTGCAGAGCTACCGCGACCTGCCCATTTTGATCAATCAGTGGGCCAACGTGGTGCGTTGGGAAATGCGCACGCGCTTGTTCCTGCGGACCGCCGAGTTCCTGTGGCAGGAAGGCCATACCGTGCACGCCACGGCCGAGGAAGCGATCACGGAAACCGAGCAGATGGTAGATGTCTACCGTGACTTTGCCGAAAACTGGATGGCGATGCCCGTGATCGTCGGCACCAAGACACCGAAAGAACGGTTCCCCGGCGCGGTCGAAACGCTATCGATCGAAGCGATGATGCAGGACCGCAAGGCGCTGCAGGCGGGCACGAGCCATTTCTTGGGCCAGAACTTTGCCAAGGCGCAGGACATCAAATTCCAGAGCGAAACCGGTGGCATCGAGTACGCCTGGACAACCTCGTGGGGCGTCAGCACGCGGTTGGTCGGCGCGCTCATCATGACGCACAGCGACGATGACGGCCTGGTTCTGCCACCGAGGTTGGCGCCCATTCACGTTGTCGTTCAGCCGATCTACAAAAACGATTCGCGAGCCGAAGTGATGGCCGAGGCGCAGGCGCTGCGTGACGAGATCGCGGCCCAAACGTACGCGGGTGTTCCCATCCGCGTCACGATCGACGACCGCGACATTCGGGGCGGCGAAAAAAAGTGGTATCACGTCAAACGCGGCGTTCCGATCCGGCTCGAGATCGGCCCCAAGGACATTGCCGCGGGCACCGTATTTTGCGGCATCCGAAACCAGCCCAAGAGCTTCGGGATCTCGCGTGCCGAGTTGATCGCAACCGTCGGCGCGAAGCTCGAGACTTTGCAAAGCGAATTGTTTGCCGCCGCCTTGCATCTCCGCGAGTCCAACACGGTCACGATCTCCAGTGAAAGTGAATTCCGCGGTTTCTTCTCCACGCAGAACGAAGACAAGATACATGGCGGCTTTGCCTACGCGTACTTCGCCGACGAGGATTCGCTAGAAACGCTATTGAAGGAACTCAAAGTCACGATTCGGTGCCTCCCACGTGATGGCAACACGACTCCCGGTACCTGTTTCCTCACCGGCCGACCGGCCGAGAGGATGGCGGTATTTGCCAAGGCTTACTGAGCGGCGGCGACTCGCATTTCACGCGTCAAAAACTTTTCCCCGTTTTCTTGATTTCGGCTCAAGTTTCTCGACTGATTGCTCTTGACGCGTTTTTGCACGAGGCCCAAACTGGTGACTTGCTTGTAACGAAGCGGCCAACCGGCGTGACAGGGAGATGACCCGCCCCGGTTGAGGCCCGACGCTACAGGGACGTACCGTAATCGAAATTTGCCTCGGCATTTCGTTCGGATCATGACGCACGGGAAGGTTGCTTCGGCCCACTTTTCTCCTCGTCACTGGTACGGACGAGCCGGTCACCTAGGAAGGGTGATGAGACGATCGCAGTCGCGATCAAACGGGTTGACCGATTCACTCAAACCGCCATTGTGTCGGTAACAAACGGAACACTTCTCCGCCAAGGCGAGATTTGAGTTTTGTTTGCTAACGACGTTACTAGCAGGAGTGCTGGCTTGCAATTCCAGACCGACTTCGACGTAAAAGAGCGAGTGCGCAGCGCGTCCGACATCGTCGATGTCATCGGTCGGGATCTCGAACTGCGTCCGCAAGGGCGGAACCTCGTCACCCGCTGCCCGTTCCATAACGACACCAAGCCGTCGATGACGGTGAACCCCGAACGGCAATCGTGGAAATGTTGGGTGTGCGACATTGGCGGCGACGTCTTCAGTTTTGTGATGCAGCGCGAAGGGCTTGATTTCCCAGCCGCCCTGAGAATGCTCGCGGAGCGAGCCGGCATCGAATTGCCGGAATTTAACCGCGGACCGAAAACGCAGCCCGGTAACCCCGACGATAAAGCGACGCTGGCGGACGCGGTCGAACAGGTCGCCCAGGCGTACTACGAACAACTTGACGCTCGCAAGAGCGATGATGCCAAGGCGGCCTGGGACTACCTCAACTCACGCGGCATCGATGACGAGAATCGGCAGCGGTTTCGGATCGGCTTTGCTCCCGATTCCTGGGATTTCGCGGTCAATCTACTCAAACGCAAGAACTATTCCGAAGCTGTCGCAGTGGCGTGCGGTGTCGCTAAATCGCGG
>JBDNIG010000233.1:0-13078 GCA_041688415.1 Rhodopirellula sp.
ACTGGGAAATATTTCGGTGGAATCGACAATCATAACCCGACGCGTCAGCGAGGGATTCACGCCGCCATCCCTCGCTGACGCGTCGGGTTATGAAAACGTGGCACTCTGTGATGCGGAATGAATTACCCAAACCTGCTTAGCTGGCCGGTGAATCGATCACTCCGCCACGGCGGTTGCCGATCACCTCGGCCAGCGGATCGAGCGGATAAATTGGACGGGTTAAGTTTTGAAAAGGAAAGGACTCCAATCGCGAGGAGCAGGGCCCCGGCGTATCGACCCAAAACTGACGTTTGGCGATCGGATCGTAGGCTTGCCGGTGGGAGACCGCCGCCTTGATGACCATGATCGAAAACGTTTCGGGGTCGATTCCGACCTTTCGCCATGGACCCAAATCCATCGGCGGAGTGCGGTGGGTGGTCAACAACACGATCGCCTCACCTCCAGGCATGTTCGGATCGGTCGCGCGAACGACCGCAACTTGGCCCATGTCGAAACGGTCGCCGACGGAGGCGGCCAAATGACTTTGCTTGTCCTCCAATTCAAACACGCCGTCACCGAAATGCAGCAACTCGCAGCGGAGAGTCAGGGGCGGTTCGAGCAGGTTGCTGCCCCGGCCGCCGAGTTTGACGGTCGTGACGTCCCCAATCTTTGATTGCGAAACAACATCGACGGCCGTCGGGTCCCACAAACAGACGCCAACTTTGGTGTAACCGGCTTCGATCAAAACACGAAGCATCGTGATTCCGCTGCCCGGCGCGCCACCGCCGACGTTATCAGCGGGTTCGATCAGTAACGTTAAACCATCGAGTTGCCCACGACTTTTCAACTGTTCCAGTTGACCCATTACCATTGCTATCGGCGTATCGATCACGTTGCCGACGGTTGCGTTCTCGAGTGCCAGAACGTTAAGCGATTCGATCGCCGATCGCGTTTCCTTGAGATCGCCCTCAGTGGAAATCAAGAACGAAACACCGGTATTGGCCGTGTCGGCAAAGGAAAACCCGGCGTTGACACTGACTGCCCAGAAATCGGGATGATCCTGTTCGAGTTGACGTGCCTTCGCCATCAGTGAGGCCATCGGTTGGCTGGCTGTCGCGGTCCCCGTCGGCGGCCAAACGATGCCCGGTCGTGACACGATTTGCTGAGGTCGGACGCCGGTTCGCAATGATCGGCTAAGTAACTTCGCGGCCCGAATCGACGACGCCCGCGCGTCGTTGTGGGGATTCTCTCGGTAGCCAACCAGGCAATCGGAATGCTCTGCCATCGCATCGGAGAAGTTCGCGTGAAGATCGTACACGCCAAAAATGGGCAGCGTTTGGAAACCTTCGAGGCCGCGGATTCGGGCCAGTAGTTCTCCTTCGACGTCGGCGACCGAACTCGTCACCGATGCGCCATGAAGCACGATGAAGATGCCGTCGATCCCACGCGATGCAAGATCGCGTGAATGAGAACCGAACCGCACAGCCCGCTGTTGGAAATCCGACCAGAAATTCTCCAAGACGTCGTCGCCGAGCGTCGGACCCGGCGTGACCGAGGCGTAGATCGACGGCACCACGTCCCAACCGTCCAAGGCTGCGAACTCCAAAACTCCTCCCATCGGCGACGCGTCGCCGCGGAGCTTGAGCAGCTCATCATCGCGGTGGACCGTCATCTCACTCCATCGCGTCCGTCCCTCCAAGAACGTGTGTGATTCGTGGAACAAGCCAGCGATCAAGACGCGGGGCCTCGTGTTCGTCATCGAATCACTCTCGGTAGGAATCATGATGCTCAGTTTTTCGCTGTCTTGCGATGTCGTCGCGACCGAACAATTCTTTTGACACCCGATCGTGCTGCATTCGAATCACCCGCAACCGTTCCGTCAAGAGGAACACGGGTTGCACGTCCAGGAAATAGGATTCAAATGCTTCGGTGCGGAGGTACCGGCGCACTTTTAAAAACTTGCTACTATCGAGGGCTGGCGTTCCATAACGCGGAACGCTAGCCTGGAGAACATTCGTCGTGGAATCAGCTCACTTAGTGAAGGTTTTCGCAATCTTGGAGGCAACGGCCGGTCGCCCGGAAGGTGTCTCGTTGAACGAACTCGCCGCCCTGGTGGGCCTGCCGAAATCGACGGCGCACCGGCTGCTCAAAACGCTCTGTACGCTCGGATACACTGCCAACTGTGGGGGTGGTACGTACCGGCAAACGGGCATGGTGAAACGTTTGGCGCTGGCAGCGAACGACCCGTATTGGGTTTCGGTCGCCGATCCGGTGATGCGAAGGTTGAGCAAGGAAACCGGCGAAACAATCAACTTGGGAATCCTACGGTTCGAAAAGATATTTTACCTGCACGTGATCGAAACTACCAAAACACTTCGACGAGCCGTTTCGCCGCAGATGAGCGATCCCTGCTTCAGCACCGCGCTCGGCCGCGCGATCGTGTCGTTCCTGCCGGAGTCACGGCAGAATTTTTTGCTTCGTCATGCAACGATCGACCGGCGAACTCCCAAAACGGTGGTCGACGAAGCCGAGGTCAAGAACATTCTGAAGAAGGTCAAGAAGGACGGGTTTTCGATCGAAGAGGACCAAACGGATTTAGGAGTGACCTGCATCGGTGCGCCGGTGTTTGACAGCGAAGGGGTCGTCGCTGCAATCAGTTTGTCCGTACCGGCGGTGCGGATCAAAGACGACGATGTCCAGACAAAATGGGTGCAACTGCTACTTGCGGGGGCTCAAACAATTTCTCAAACACTTCAAACTCAACAGGAGAGGCCGGACTAACCCGCTTGTTACTTATGACGAATCTGCATTCGGATCAATCCAATATTCAAGACGGGAGCAGGCAGCCGCCCTCCAGCCAGCGTACTGCGCCGCCGCCAGCGATCGGGGCGTTGCCGATGCCGCTGGACGAGTTGCGTCAAAAGTTGACCGTGTCGCTGTTGTGCGATGCATTGGATGAGGCTGGCCATCGCGATCAGTCGCCGTGTTTGCCAATCAAGCCACTGACGACCAGCGGAACGCTCATGATCGGCAACGCCAAGACGACGCTCTGGGAGGACATCAGCTATGAAGACCCGAATCCCTATGAATTGGAATTGGCGGCCATTGACTCTTGCCACCCCGACGACGTTTTTGTCTGCGCGGCCGGCGGCTCGATGCGATCGGGCGTGTGGGGCGACCTGCTTTCTAGCGTCGCGATTGGTCGAGGTTGTTGTGGCGTCCTGGTCGACGGGGCGGTGCGAGATCAGCAGAAGATGCGGCAGATGAAATTTGCGGTCCACGCCCGTGGAACCAGGCCTTACGATAGCCAAGATCGTCAGCGTGTGATCGCCTGCGACGTGCCCGTAGAGCTCGGCGGCGTTACCGCCCATCCGGGTGACATTATCGCAGCGGACGATGACGGAATCGTGATCGTCCCCCGAGCGATCCAGAGCGAAATCATCCTCGCGGCCTGGAACAAAGCCACGGCGGAGAACGAAATGCGAATCGCAGTGCAGGGTGGGATGTCGGCCACTACGGCCTACCAACGTTTCGGTGTTCTATAAGGTTGTTGTGTCGCTATGTTTTTGTTTGATGCTCATTTGGACCTTGCCCTCAACGCGGTTGACTTAAACCGTGATTTGCGGCAGGGCGTGGACGATATTCGGGTCCAAGAACGAAACGCTGGCATGGACGGCATTTTGGGGCGTTGCAAAAACACGCTCAGCTTTCCCGAGCTTCGCGATGCTGGCGTTGCGGTTTGCCTGACGACGTTGCTGGCAAGACTGGAACCGAACGTGGGACACGATTTCGGTCACATCACCGCGGAAGCCTGCTACGCCTACGCGCACGCTCACTTGGCCTATTATCGCGCGATGCAGCAGAGCGGTTGGATGCGGATGATCAAGACAAAGTCCGAACTCCGTGAGCACTGGCGGAAATATAGCGAGCATCCCGATAGCGAACCCCTCGGCTTCATTCTAACCATGGAGGGTGCCGATCCGTTGTTAACGCCCGAGACCATCGATGAGTTCCACGAACACGGACTCCGAGCGATCGGCTTGACTCATTACGGTGGCAATCGATACGGCGGCGGAACGCGAAGCGAAAATGGCTTGTCGCTCGACGCGGCAGACCTGCTCAGCCACATCGAGCGATTGGGAATGACGATTGACATGACCCATTTATCCGATAAATCGTTTTGGCAAGTAGCCGAGCGATTCGGCGGTCGCATCCATGCTAGTCACCAGAATTCACGCCGGATCAGCAATTGGCAACGTCAGTTTAGCGACGATCAATATCGACTGGTCATCCAACGCGGGGGAGTCATCGGCATCGCGTTTGACGTGATCATGATGCAGCACGGATACACGCGTGGACAATCCGAAGCGGTCGCGACGATCGATGCCGCCGTTGAGAACATCGACATCGTTTGCCAACTCGCCGGCAATGCCGACCACATCGGTGTCGGCACCGATTTGGATGGTGGATTTGGAAACGAACAAACGCCCACCGATCTGAACCGCTACACCGACCTGCCTCCGAGACTCCTAGCGGGCTTGTCGGATCGAGGTTACTCCCAAGCCGACATCGAAAAGGTCATGCACGGGAACTGGATGCGATTCTTCGGCGAGATACTGCCGGATTGAAGGCCGCCTCCCCATCGAATCTTCGCTCGCCCACTACCATTTCGCTTAGCGGGCCACGCGATGCCCTGGGCTAATTGCTGAAACGCCGTGCGACGTCGATTTTATTACTGACGAATCTGCCGGTAGCGGAAGTCGCCAAGACTTTCGGTTTTCCCGCATTCCCGAAACTCTTGGCGAGTTTCGCTACGCAGTAATAAAATCGACGTGACTTGGCGTAGAAGAGGGCCAATGGGCCGAGCGATTATTTTGCCTTGCGTTGCAAACGCATGAAGATCAGCAGTGACAATCCGGCCGATGCGAAGATCAGGCACATGATCATGATTTGGTAGCGGGCCGCAATCAACGGTGACACACCCGCCAGGACTTGACCGGTCATCATCCCGGGAATCGAAACCACACCAACGGCAAACAAACTATTCGTGATCGGGATTAACGCTACCCGGACGGCTGACTCCGGATTGCTATCGGTTGCTGAATCAAGACGTTCAATCGCCAGCGACAACGCATTCATGCAATTGCTAAACGTCATCCCTGCCAGCGGAATCAGAATGCGCGGGTTGTACCAAGGCTGGACGTTGAGTACGCCCACCGTGATCACCGCGAGCGTCACACCACCGCCGAGCATGATCGATACGAGGACTTGGACATAACGCCTCCAAGGTTTCTTTTCCGCGGTGCGAATCGCAATCGCCGATGCCGCCGTCATCATCGCCGTGAGCGTGGCCAAGGTCACCCATGCTCGGTCAGACTCGAATAGATAGACGAGCACGTAGCCGACCAGCGACAACTGGATCAACATCCGCGCGAGCCCTTGCAGGGTGGTCCGTAGCGGATGCCGTTCGATGGCCAACCACACGAGAAACCCGAGCACGGGTACCAAGGCGATCGCCAAACGCGTTAGCGAGATCGGTTCAGCCATGGAGAACGCCTAGGTGATTGGTGAGTAGGCGAGTCTCTCCGAGACTCGCAACCGAGACAGACGCCTGAGTCCCGAGAGACTCAGCTACTTGCCACGGCGGCCTTGCTTGCGATATTTATTTGGGTTGTCGGCTTTGCCGGTGATCTCATACAGGAACCGGCTGGGCTGCGTCGGGCGTGGTTTCCCCCACTTCCTCCGCGTCAGCGCCAGCGACATGGTCAGGCTTTCCTGGGCCCGCGTGATGCCGACGTAACACAGGCGTCGTTCTTCGGCGATATCTTCTTCGCGTCCGCTCTTGACGCTGCGGCTGTGCGGCAAGAATCCATCCTCCATCCCGACCATGTAGACGACAGGAAACTCGAGTCCCTTGGCCGCGTGCATGGTCAACAGCCAGACCGCGTTCTTCATCGCGAGTTTGTCTTTTTCGCTGCCCATCTCGCGTCCCGACAGCGCGATATCGCTCAAGAATCCCGATAGTTCCGGTTTCTCGCTCTTGTCTTGGTAGGCCGAAATCGCGTTGGTGAACTCGCCAATCGACGCCATCCGCGACTCTCGCTCGTCGGGTTGATCATACAGTTTCGTGATCTCGTCGGCGTACGCGGTGCGCTGCATCAGTGTTTCCATGGCACCGACGAGCGAGTCACTTTCGGCTCGCTGCTGCACGTCGGCGCAGAGCTGACGCAGTTGGTCGATCCCGCGTTTGGCGGCTGGCGGCAGGTCTTCGATCGCCGCCGCGTTCTGCATGACCTGCCACACGGGCACGCCCCGCTGGACCGCCCGGTCGAGGAGCAGCCGGGTCGTCTTGTTGCTCAAGCCCCGGGCGGGCGTGTTGATCACCCGCAGCAATGAAATTTCGTCATCGGGTTGGTTGATCCATTTCAAATACGCAATCAAGTCTCGCACTTCACGGCGATCGAAGAACGATTGGCTGCCGAGCATCACGTAGGGCACGTCGGCCTTGCGCAGCGCCGTTTCGAACAACCGCGGTTGTTCGTTGGTGCGAAACAGAATCGCAATCTCTTTGGGTTGCAGATGCTCGTTATCGATCAGGTGCCGGATCTCGCCGACGACGACTTCGGCTTCGGTAATTTCGTCCTTGTGCTGGACGATCCGGGGGCGTTTGCCCGTGGGGCGATCGGGCTTGAGAATTTTGTCGTGACGCTCGGTATTGAACGCGATCAGGGTGTTGGCCATTTCGAGAATCGCGCCGGTCGAGCGATAATTGTCTTCGAGCCACACGATTTTCGCGTCCGGCCAATCCTTGGAAAAACTCAAGATGTGCGTGACGTCCGCGCCCCGCCAAGCGTAGATGGATTGGTCATCGTCACCAACGACGCAGAAATTACGATGGTCGCGAGTCAGCGCCTGGGTGATCCGGTACTGGCTGCCGTTGGTGTCTTGGTACTCGTCGACGAGCACATGGTCGTACTTCGCCGCCTCGGCTTGCCGGACCTCTTCGTGCTCCGTCAGGAGTGTTTCGGTGTGCAGCAGCAGGTCGTCGAAATCCATCGCGCCGCGGGCTCGCAAGGCGTTTTGATAGCGACGGTAACCGGAGGCGGCGAAGTGCTCTTTGTCCGTGCAGGCGTGACCGGCGGCTTGATCGGGCAAAATCGACTCATTCTTCCACGAACCGATGATCGACAGCATATCCGACGGTTTGAGCGCGGTGCCGGGCAGGCGGAGCTCGCGAAGGACGCCGCGGGCGAGCGACTCTTGATCGCTGCGATCGTAGATCGAGAATTTTTTCGGAAACCCCAGGACATTGGCGTGTTCCCGCAACATCCGCACGCACTGCGAGTGAAATGTGCTGATGACGGGTTTGGGTGGGGGTTTTTCGCCTTTTCGGCGGCGTTGATTCTTGTGACCGAGCAGTTCCGAGACGCGTTCGAGCATCTCGCCCGCGGCTTTGTTGGTGAACGTCACCGCGAGAATTCGATCGGGCGCGATGCCGTGCTTGATCAAGTTCGCGATGCGGAACGTGACCACGCGGGTTTTTCCCGTGCCCGCCCCGGCCAATACCAACAGCGGTCCAGACAGCGTCGACACCGCTTCGGCTTGCGGAGGGTTGAGTCCCTCGACGCTGAATCCGTTCAACAGAAAGTGCTCAGGCCACGTCGACGTTGATGCGGCGACCTTCGCGATCGAATCGTACATTGCCAGCGACCAACGCATACAGCGTGTAGTCGTTGCCCATGCCGACACCCTTGCCAGGGTGGAATTTCGTGCCGACTTGGCGGATGAGAATATTGCCCGCGGCGACGGCTTCGCCGCCAAATCGCTTCACACCGCGGCGTTGGGCGTTACTGTCGCGACCGTTACGGCTGCTGCCCTGACCCTTTTTATGTGCCATGATCTCTTCGTTTGTTAATTTCGACGCTGCCGAGGGGGAAGCGTCCAAGAATTGAATTGGTATGGGAAGAGGAGAAAGTTACCGGAACACCCACAGGTAATCAAGCCGTTTACCGATGCCGTATTTTTCCAGTACGGTGGTCTGCTCTTGAGCATCGTCGTAGGCGGGAACTCCGAATTGCACCCGGTCGGCCGTTGGGTTCATCGTATCGCCCGGCCGGTAGAAATTCAGCATCAGTGCTTTCCGCCGATAGGGGGCGTCTGCACCCTCGCCATCTTGGCGAAAGGCATTTGTCAGACCAAACACGTTCACACTGATAAAATCGGTGTTTGGATCCACGTCGACCCACGTTGCCACGCCCCATACCCCCGGTGCGTCCGGGTCCTGCGTTCGCGGAATTTTCACCCGCGAAATATCAACACTGTTGTGCAGCGGAGCGGTAATTTGTTCACGAATCGCAATCCGATTCAGAGCCGTCGGCAGAATTGTGTCGACGTACTCATTGTCGGTCTCGCGGTTTTCGAGAATGAACATCGGGAAAAATCGACGAGATTGATAACTGACCGATTCGATCCGCTTGTAGATCGGTTCGTCGGGATTGTCCGCTGCCGGGCGTAAATCACCGCCCCGGTATCGCACGCGGTAGACCATATACTGCACGAGCTTGCGCTGCATCTTCCCGTCCGGGCGGGGGATGTCCAGGTAGATTTGCCGAAGCGGTTTGAAGGAAAATTCCAAGCAGAAGATCTCGTGGCGCAAGATCACCTGTTTGAGCATTTCTTCGAGCGTGCGAGATCGCGGGTCAAAGTGGGGTTTCCCCTCGGGGTGATTTCCCGTCTGTGCCCACGAGATTTCCGGATGAGCGTCGATCATCGACTGCATTGTTTGCGGGCCAGAGAAGGTTTCCTTCGGATCGGGCGCCGGTGGGATGACGGTCAGCACGCTGGGCGCAAATTGGGTCTGTACCTGAGAAGATGGATCCTGGGTCGCCGTTGCCGTGTCCGCCACGTCTTGGCCGACCGCGTCCGAGGGCGTGGTGACATTGGCCAAGATCATCGCCAGAACGCTCACGGCGATCGTGAAACGACGGGCTCGCACTGACATGTGTCGTGTCACCCGACTGATGGAATGTTCATTGCGGGAGGGTTGCATCGGGGAAACGCCAAAAACTCGAAAACGGCTGTCAAAATATACTGATACGACGCAGGGCTCGGCCAAACGGATCGTTGGGACGAATGAAATCCCCAGTTGGAATTACCCTGGGGGTGCTCCCCCGAGGTTCACCGTCCGGAGAGCACCGGGGTGAACATCCGTCGATGAGATCAAGGAACCTCGTCGCCAATGTCCTAGCGGGCTTTCACGTCGCTCGCTGAGATCGTCCTGGCGACCGCTGCCTCCGATTCTACTTCGTGAGTCGTTTGGGCTGCGGATAATTCAACATTTTTACCGTTTTTCCCCGGTTCCGTGTCACTTTCAGCCGCGTTGTTGGAATCACCGGTCAACCGCAACGACGCGGCGATTTGGATATCCGAGCCGGCCAACCGCGAGACGCTCTCGCCATCCATCGTCCAGGTCGCCAGCACGCGGTGGCGATAATCGTCACTCAGGTGCATCATGATCCACTGGATTGGCACCCCTTCGACACGACCTCCGACGACCACGCGGAGCATTCGCAGGCCACCATCGGTCAAGCCCTCGCGGCTTTCGATGAACTCGCCAAACCGGTCTCCGAGCGTTTTATGCACGTTGTTTTCAAATGCTTCCAAGGTCAACTGCTGCCCCTCGGGGAGCTTCGCCAACGGTCGCAGATTGAGTTGTGCGATCGATTGATCGTTGTCGATCATCCGTAGAATTGCCTCGCCGGGAAGATCCTTCATCACCCGCCAGCGCCGGTCCATCAAACCCTGCACGCCGACGTGATCGCTGGACATCGCCACGAGCAGCCGATCCTGCGGTGCAGGGGCATCAAATACGATTTCCGTCGGGATCGAAGGCAGCGTCTGCACGCTCGGTAGTGGTTTACGGACCATCCGAACGGTGGCTGTCACATCGAATCCCGGCTCGGCATTGCCGATCTCGCGGGTCTCATGGATCGCGACCGCCGCCCAGGTGACGGCGCCGGCGCGGCGATCGAGCGTCAGTTTTCCGACGACCCGTAACTGCGTCGGCACGCCCGAGACCGAGCCATCGATCTTGCCACGCAACTGAAGTTTGGCTTCGGATGCGTCCGCGGACATCAGTTCCACCTCCACATCGCTCGATGCGACGTGAGAAAGATTGAAGAACGATCCCAGATCAGTTGACAGTACCGAGGCTTTCTCTCCCAGTCGCATCTCCTGCTGGGGCACCAACGCGTCGATCGCGGTGCTCGCGATCGGAGTGCGGAGGAGGTCAATCTCCTCGTGCGTCAGGTAGTCATTGTCGCAGTAGATCGTTTCGGGTAACTGGTCGCGCCGGACGATCACATTGTTGACCGAGTCGCGCAGCGCAATATCCTGATGGGTGCGACTCAATCGGCTCGTTCCCTTGGCTTCATGGAAACGTCGCTCGACCGCGATGATATCCGACTCCGGAGTCGCCCCGGCGGGACGCAGAAACCGTTCTTCATAGTCCAGCCCCAGGTTCGCCTCGACCGGCAACATCCGCTTCTTGCCATCACGGACCAACGGATCGGCGACCAAATTGACGTTGCCCTTGACCTCAATTTCCATCCGCACGCGAAACAGATTCTGGTCATTGTTGACGCGCAAGCGAGTCTCGCCCGTCGCATCGGCCGCCGCCAGCGGTGTCCCGCCGATGCCCATCCGAGCGGTTCCCGGGACCGCTCCCGCCGCCAACACCATCATTGTGCAACCCGATAGTGACGTTAAAAAACGCCGCCGTGAGTGGCGATCGCGGTCCGACGGCGCGGTGGGAGCATTTTCATGCTGCAGCGATTCGGCGAGTGCTTCGAGCGACAATGGACGGGACAAGATTCCATGGCGAGAGCAATGGGTCATAGTGGCAGACCTGTCGATTGGAAAGGGTGAAAAAACACACAGAAACGGCGCAAACAACGGCGCACCTCCGCACGATCGGCACATACCCGACAAGCGATTGAATCGATGTCGCAGAAATGCCCGTATTCTCATTTTGAGATGCAAAAGTTGCAATCTGATTGTAAAAGTGACAATTCCCCGCTTGCTCGGCGGGACACTTGGGGACACGAGAAAAAAATTCTGGAGTCCAAAATCGCGGGTTTTACGGGACACTTGCAAAGTCAAGACGCACCAATGACGGATTGTCCGCAACTTTGGCCTGAAAGTTTCACTGTAGTGGATCGTTCGCATGAGACCCGTCGCACGGGGAGCCCGGTTTGCTGGGAAATCCAAGACTTTGGATGAACTTTCTCCCCGCTGTGACGGTCGCTCTTGAGGACGCCGCATCCGACGTTGACAAGATTCGTGTTCGCGCCTGCTAGCGAGATTCGCCTTCGACCGGCGAGTCGCCAAGGGCGAGGATCGTTTCACCGTGTCGGGGGCACGTTTGCGTGGCATGGAGCCACTCGAAACCTTTGACTCGTCTGGTAAACTTTCGATTGCTGATCGAATCGCGTTGCCTGACGGGTTGGACCCTTATTAATCGCCATATGGATTTGGCGATCCCCGGGCAAATCAGATTGACGTGTTGGCGACCCGCCGGGGTTGCAAGGAAAGATAGACACAAGCGATCAAGCACTGGGAAATTCAAGATTATGCATACTAGCTATCGACACACCGGACTTATTGAACTTCGTGATCAATTAACGCGGTTCGCGCCACGAGCGAAGAAAATTGAACAAGGATTGCGCGCCGAAAAACTGCTCAGCGAACTCGTGGATGATCGCGATTACGTGATTGACTACGTGTGCTTCCGGATCACGAATTATCGCCCCGATTCGAAGCTTCGGCAAACGATTCGCTCGAAAGATCTGCAGCATGATCTGCGGCTGCTGATCGAGGATCTCGCCGAATCCGCTGGGATCGAAGCCGAGAGCGCTGGCGAGCGGGTGCTGACGGTCGATGAACTGGCGAAGAAATTTCGCGTTTCCACGAAAACCATTAGCCGCTGGCGCGATGCGGGCCTGGTCGCACGCAAGTTCATGTTTGGCAAACGCAAACGCGTGGGCTTTCTGCAAAGCAGCGTTGATCGGTTCATCGCGTGCAATCGTGACAAGGTCCGTCGCGGTGAGCGTTTCAGCCAATTAAGTGGAGAAGAGAAGTCGGAGATGATCGAACGCGCTCGGCAACTGGCCGAGGGCGGTGCGAGTTTGTCGGAAGTCACGTTGCAATTGGCGGGGCAGATGGACCGTTCGCCCGAAACCATTCGGTACACGCTTAAGAACTTCGATACCAAAAATCAGAAACTGGCGATTTTCCCACATCACCGCGAATCCTTGACCGAGGAAGACAAACGCGTGATCGCACAATTGTACAGCCACGGTGCGACGATTCCGCAGCTGTGCAAACGATTCAAACGTACCCGCTCGAGCATTCGTCGGATTCTCGATGAAGTTCGCATGCAACAATTGGCCGAATTGCCGCTGGATCACATCTACAACGAAGATTTCGAAGACACCAGCCGCGAAGCCGAGTACTTGGCCGCCATGCCCGAAGGAACAGCGTCTCGGAAAGTCCGCACACCCGCGGACCTGCCCAGCTATTTGGCGGCGCTCTACGACGTGGTCTTGCTCAATCGCGAGCAAGAGGGGCACCTGTTTCGCAAAATGAATTACCTCAAACACCGCGCTGGCGTGCTGCGGGATGAACTCGTCGCCAGTGGTCAGACCAACGCGGCCACCATGGATCAAATTCAGACTTTGTACGAGGAGGCCGTGCGAGTGAAGAACAAGATCGTCCAAGCGAACCTCCGTCTGGTGGTCTCGATCGCCAAGCGTCACTTGGCGAGCACCGATGATTTCTTCTCACTGATCAGCGATGGCAACATGTCGCTGATCCGCGCGGCGGAAAAGTTCGATTACTCACGCGGCAATAAATTTAGCACCTACGCGACGTGGGCAATTATGAAGAACTTCGCGCGGACCATTCCGAAGGAGTTCAAACACCGCGACCGTTTCCGTACCAGTGGTGAGGAAATGTTCGATGCCCATCAAGACCAACGGCGAGACCCCTACACGGAAGAGACCGTCCAGCGGCAGCGGCAACGTGAACTCGCGCGGATTCT
>JBDNIG010000234.1:0-4393 GCA_041688415.1 Rhodopirellula sp.
ATCGAAAGCTGAGCTTTGGAACCCAGAGTGCCAAGGGTAGTCGATTCGTTGAACGCATTTTGACGGTATCGGAAACCTGCCGCTTGCAGAACCGAAATGCGTATCAATACTTGGTCGAGGCGATGGAAGCAAAGTTTGCCAGCGAGTCAGCCCCCTCGCTCCTGCCGGCCGATTGCAAATCGAACGTAAAAGCGGCTTGAACCCTCAATCCGGCCCGTGAACGGTTACTTCATTAGCTTGAACGCCGAGTTTGGAACGCACGGCGAATACAATGCTAGTTGACAGTGCGAACTGGCATACAATTTGCATTGCAATGGCAAGCAATCGATCAATGGAGACGCGACCCACTTGCACGACAGGTATTGGTACAATATGAAGAATCATCGCCCAAATATGTTGGTGACGGGAAGTTCGGGGTTGCTCGGACGCGAGGTTTGTTCAGCGCTGGCTGAGCGGGGCTACGAGGTTTATGGACTCGATCGTGTCGGCCCGCCGGAGCCACCGAAGGACAGTTTGCATGTTCACGATATCGAATGTGACTTAACGGATTATGCCAACGTTAACATGGCGATCGATGATGTTCGCCAGCGCGTGGATGCTAAACTGGAGAGCGTCGTGCATTTGGCGGCCTATTACGATTTCTCAGGAGAAGACAGTCCGCTATACAAAAAGATCACGATCGATGGTACCGATCGGTTGCTCAATTCGCTCAACGATTTCCAGGTCGATCAGTTTATTTTTTCCAGCACGATGTTGATTCATGAACCGTGCGTGGTAGGTGATCATATCGATGAGAGTGCTCCGCTGCTGGCGAAGTGGCCGTACCCGCAAAGTAAGATCGAGACCGAGCGATTGATCCGCGAGGGACACCCGAGAGTGCCGTCGGTGTTTTTACGAATCGCGGGCGTGTATACCGACTGGGGGACTCAGCCGACATTGGTCCAGCAGATCAAACGAATCCACGAAAAAGACTTTCAAAGTCACTTCTTTCCCGGCGATCAGAATGCTGGACAGTCGTCGGTTCACTTGGACGACTGCATCGCCGCAATCGTGCGCTGCGTTGACCGACGAGATTCGATTGAATCGAAAACCGCGATATTGATCGGTGAAGCCGATCCGCCTTCTTATGAGGTGCTGCAAGACGAGATTGGCAAGCTGATCCACGGTAAGGAATGGGCGACACTGTATGTGCCGGAGACCGTTGCGGAAGTCGGTGCGGCGGTGAGCGACGCGCTCTCGGGTGGTGACGCCTTCATCAAGCCTTTCATGGTCCCGATGGCCGACGATCACTATGCGCTCGACATTTCTCGGGCAAACGAACTGCTGGGATGGCAACCGAAGCATCACTTACTCGATCAATTGCCGACGATCATCGGGTCGCTGCTGGATGATCCCGATCAATGGTATCGCAAGAATGGACTCAAGCCGTAGCGGAAGTCGTCACGACTTTCGCTTTCCAGGGTGTCCGAAACTCTTGGCGAGTTCCGCTACGCCAGTAAATGATTCGACTTCCTTTGGGATGATGCAAGATTTGCATACAACAGAACATGGTTCAAACAACTCTGCCAATCGACGAGCTGAACCGCACAGTGCCACCGTACAAGCATAATCCGTCAGCCTGGGTTCAACGGGTTCCGATCTGCTTGTTGGCAATGGTCGCAGCAGTGATCTCGTCGCACCTTGCGTTGTATCAGTGGGGATTTATCGATGGTGTTTGGGATCCAGTGTTCGGCAACCAAAGCAGCAAAGTGGTTACCTCCGATACAGCGAAGCAGATGTACGGATTGATTGGAATCCACGATGCCGCGCTTGGTGTCTTGGCGTACCTGGGCGATGCGATTCTGGGCTTTGCTGGTTCGACGCGGCGTTGGCAGTATCGGCCCTGGTTGGTGATCCTGTTTGGAATCGACGTGATTCCGCTTGGAATCGTCAGCGTGGTGTTGGTGATTTTGCAAGGAACGATTGTCGGCTCGTGGTGCTTTCTCTGTCTAGTATCGGCAGCGATTTCACTACTTCTCGTCTATTGGGCGTGGGACGAAGTGCGTGTGTCGCTGACGTACTTGTGGATCGTGTGGAAACAGAATCGCTGCTGGCGCGTGCTTTGGAAAACGTTCTGGGGCTATCGCAGCCAACAGGCCGAAGCGGCCGCCGAGTCGTTGCTTTTACGGGAGGTGAAGTGATGTGGGGTCGAGTGGTTGAGATCATGACGGCGGTGTGGTTGGCGCTGAGTCCCTACATTTTTCGGGCTCATGATGAGTCGAATTCTATTTGGTTTGATTCCGTCACAGCGCTGGTCATCGCGGTTTTGGCAGGGCTGTCGTATTGGAAGCCAACTTGTCATGCCCATCTATTGATTCTGGTGATCGCGTTGGGACTGGCAGCGTACGGACGGTTCTCTGGCATGCCACCGGTCCCTTGGCACCAGAATCATATTGCCGTTGGCCTGTTCCTGCTGATGATCGCGCTGATTCCCAACAACGCATCGCGACCTCCATCGGCTTGGTGTCAAAACTCTGTCGCGCGAAAGTAGATCGGAAAAGCCGATGGATACCGTCTGTCAGCAAGGCACACCGACGGAATCCAATCCACTCTATCGCTGGTATACAGCGAAGGCGGCGAGTTTTCAGGCTCCGGAGCAACCACCGGTGACGGTAACGGCCACTGAAGCGAAAAAAGAAATATGGAATACTCAGTTGGCAACCATTGGTACGTTGCAGGCGATTCAAGGAATCTCAGCATCAACTTGTTGACGTTGCTAACACTGGACTTGGGGATTGGCACAGTTGTCGATGATCGATCATGGACGACCCGCTACATTGTTGTTGATACAAAGAATTGGCTTCCGGCACGCAAGGTGTTGGTATTACCGCAGTGGATCGAGTCGCTTTCGTGGGCCGATGCGATGGTACATGTGCAGATGACGCGCGAGCAAATCCAGGGCTCTTGGATGGTGTGTTTCAGCGGTCTCCACCACCGATTATGGCGACGAAACCAACAAATATTTGAATTGCCGTGTTCATTATTCAAACCTGTTTATCCTGTCCGAGTCGTCGCAAGAAATCGGCGCGTGCAGCATGGGACAAGTGGCAATCTACAAGGTCACCACGCGCGAGAATCGCCAACGAGCGACCACCCATCTTCGGTCGCGTCTCGCATGGCGATGGACGATCAAGGCGTTCATGGTCAGCCAGAAGTTGCCTCTGGGAGCACGACACCCCGAACCAGCGACATCAAGTCCGGCATGTTAAATGGTTTGTCAAGTACGGCCACTGCTCCCAGTTCCTGTGCGCGCTTGTGCGTTTCAGCGTCACCGAAGGCTGTTATCAAGATCATCGGAGGTGCGTCGTCCATGTCTTGGATCCCTTCCAGCACACTCAGTCCGAATACACCCGGCATCCGAATGTCGGAGATGACTAGGTCATAGAGCTGTCTCCGTTGACCCTGACGGTTCTCGATCGTGCCGCCAAGGTGGGTAACAAGCTCCACTCCATCGGCGACTTCCCTCACCTCATAGCCTTCCTTCTTCAAGGCACGGCTGATAAGTGTACGCATCTCGTGGTCGTCTTCCGCCAGCAACACCACAGGCTGTGTGCTGATGCCAGCGTGCTTGGGCTCCTTGATCATTATTATCTCCTTCTCAAAATTAGTTTTTCTTGTTTCGTGACGTGTTGGTTTTGCGTTATCGCGCATGTGCCTCGATTCCCAAGCGAACTCGACTGCCTTTGACGGCAAGCACCCTCACTGTGATTGTGCATCCGATCAAAACGTCTTCTCCCATTTTCCTCGATAGCACAAGCATGTTGATTTCATCCGTGAAGGGTAATTGCGGTTTTTGATTATGCAATGAAAGCACGACCAACTGCCTCTCCTGCTAAGCAACTAATATGCCGAACCGCAAGACGCGGCATAGGTGGCGACTCTGACAGATAGCGGTTGGTCAAAGTGACCCAGCGGGTAAGAATGACCCGTGATTTAGGGTTATAAGCAGATTGCTAAGCACCTGCGCACAAATAATTCCACATAACGTCACGTAGGCGAGTCTCTCGGGACGTCGATTTAATTACTGCAGGATTTGGGGCATGATCTGCAGCTTGGCGAGAGTTGTTCGGTATATCTCAATTTGCCGATTTGCTATCGACCCAACGACTGTTCGCAATGGGCAAACAGCCCAGAGGGCGACATATGAACTGCCGGCGGCGTCAGCCGCCGGTCCGAACTGCTTGGGAAATGCAAGCCCAGCGGGCGACACAAATCACCCCAGTATTCCACGCTCAACCCCGATTTCATGCTGGGTCAACAGTGATAACGCGTCATGAAATGTGTCGCCCGCTGGGCTGAACTGCGAACGGTTTAGTCTCCGGTGGCTCACGCCACCGGCAATTCATGTACCGCC
>JBDNIG010000235.1:0-3874 GCA_041688415.1 Rhodopirellula sp.
CGCCACTATTCTGTCATCCCTTTTTGTTCCACTGGTCAGCTCCATTTTACCTCTCCCGACGAAGTTGGGGGAGGTCGAGCAGAGCCGTTCAGGCGAATGCGAGGGAGGGGGCCGGCCAACCGTTTCAAACGAGGCTCGCACTCTCGGACGCCCCTCTCCCGAACGTCGCTAAAGGCTCCGTTCGACCTCTCCCCCAGCAAAGCTGGGGGAGAGGTGAAGAAAAATTGCGCAAGCCAAAAAAGCCCCAACCCCAAAGGTTTAGCGGTCCAGCGCTAGCCTCGGGCTTCTCTCAAGGTTGTGGAAGGCTGTTTCGATCACTTTCCGTTGCGTCTTATTATTCGCTTGTCGATACGAGAACTAGCCTCGTACCCCACGGTTTGGGATTGTGGAAGTTGGCATTGACCCAGTGTGATGTCGACGGTCATAAAGACCACACTGAAACTCGGGTTAGATTTTTGGAGGGTGATATCGAAGTCAGGGACAGCACTTAGGAACACAGGAACAACAACTGGCGTAGTGGACGAGGCAACGAGTCCAGTGTGAATGGACTCGTTGCCTCGTCCACTACCGCTAACCCGTCACTTGTTGCTCCCGTGTTCCTTAGATTGCATTTTCTCCAACGGATTCCGCACGCATGACGCTCCCATTCCGCAAGAACAACAGCGTACTTGCCGCTTTGATTTTGTTTTGGGCGTTGGAGATTCTACTTCTTCAGCAATGGACGACGGCGCCTGAGGGAACTCTTGCGCTGGACGATTCGATCAAGGACGTCGGTCGCCGATTCCTACTGAACATTGCGTGCTGCTCGGTCTTGGTACTCCTGCTGCGTGGATGGGCGCTGCGTGTGGTGTTCGCGATCGGTTTGATCATGACCAATTTGTTGGTAATTTACGCCGGCTATTTCGGTGCACCGCTCTCGTGGCCAGTGCTCTCTAGCCAATGGCGTGAAGGCCTTGCGGTCAGTGATCATGGAATGTCGCTGCTGGACTGGAGAGTCTTCGCAATCGGTGCCGTAGCTCTCGCTGTGAAGGTCGCGATTGCGAATTCGGTTTCAGCCAATTCATTACCCCGTCGCGAGCGACTCAAATGGGCTTCGATCGTGGGCGGGGTCTATCTCGCGTTCGCAATCGGTCTTGCGGGTATCCACAAGCCGCTCAAGCGGATCAATATCGGTAGCCCCGAGTACGTCTACGGCTACGTGGTGGCATGGACGGCCGAAGCGATTTCACTGGATAACAACGCACTGCTCCACGAGGCCATCGCCAAGGCCGAAGTGTCAAGTGACGTCCTTTCTAAAATTGAGACTCCGCTGCGTCTGAGCGACAAAATCGCGATCATCCAAGTCGAGAGTTTGGATTTCGATGCCATTGACAGTGACGTCAACGGCGAAGCGGTCATGCCTTTCCTGCGTCGCATTCAGAACCAAGCAATGGTGTATGCCGTCAAGCCGTTTCATAGTACCGGGTCATCCGAGGCCGACTTTTCGATGCTAACCACAGCCACTCCCAACGGGAAAGTCAATCCATTTCAGATCGATGGGTTTCCATATACGCAGGCATTACCGTGGCTCGCCCAGCAACAGGGCTACCGATCCGCTGCCTTCCATGGCAATACGGGCGCATTCTTCCATCGTCGGGATGCGTATGAACAAATGGGGTTTTCAAATCTCTATTTTTCCGAGGAACTCGAACCACTCGCGGTGGCGGGAGAATGGGATCGCGAATTGCTCGATCTCTCGGCTGATTTGATGGCGACATCCACCGAACCGACCCTTCATTTTCTCATCACGATTACCTCGCATGGTCCGTTTGATCGACTGTCAGGTTCCCAAGAAGAATTATTCGAGGAGCCGACGAGTGTTCAACAGCACTACCTGAACAGCATGCGATACGTTGATCGTGCTCTCGAAGACTACGTCGAGCGATTACCTGATAACGCGACCGTCGTCATCTATGGTGATCATGAATCCAATGTACATGACTATTGCGCCAGCCAAGCTCATCATGATCGCATTCCTTGGTTGATCCTTCAGAAAGGACGTGATCTTTCAACAAAACAACTTTCTCGAAAATCAGGATTGGCCTTGTCCGGCAAGCTGTCCCAACTCGATATGGTCTATTACCTCCGCGATCGACTTGCCGACACGCAAGCCACGAGTTCCAAGATTCCTAATCGCCGAGTTGCCAGCAAACCGCGATACCATGAAACGTCAATGAAGTAGCGACGAAACCATCGATGCAGAATGATACTTCGTGGCTCATCGGTTCCACCACTCGAGAACGAGTCGTCAGCGCGATCAGCTGTTTTTTGCTGGCCCTGACCATTCTGTTTGCCGTCGGTATCTGGTAGATTTAGCGACCATCAACATCGCCTTTTGGCTTCCGTCTCACTGAGAACCTATCCGAAAACACCTTCGCCGCACGGCGTTAGCTGCGGTCATTGCGTATCAACCGGGGCCAACGCCCATCGGCTCGTGCGTGGACGGTGTTTTCTTACGGGCTCAGACTATTGCAGAGTTGCGCACCGATGCCCCAAGAGCCTATCGCACACCAAAAAATCCTGATCACCGGCGGGGCGGGTAACGTCGGTGGCTCGCTGGCGTGTCGACTGGTCGCCTCACCGCACAACGAGGTCGTCGTGGTGGACAATCTCGTAACTGGCAGCATCGGCAAGCTGCCCTCGCCGCCGCCGCCCAACTTTCGCTTCATCAAAGCCGACGTGAACGACCTGAATGATCTCTCACCGATCATGACGGCGCACCAGTTTGACATCGTGTTTCACTACGCCGCACTCGTCGGTGTGCAACGGACGCTGGCCAACCCCGTTGCCGTTCTCCGCGACATCGACGGGATTCGCAACGTGCTCCTGCTGGCGAAAAACACGGGTGTGCGGCGGGTTATCTACGCGAGCAGCAGTGAGGTTTATGGTGAACCGGTCGAACTGCCTCAACACGAACAGACGACGCCGCTGAACTCGCGGTTGCCCTACGCCATCATCAAGAATCTGGGCGAATCGTATTTTCGCTCGTATCATCAAGAGTTTGGCTTGCCGTTCAACGTATTTCGCTTTTTCAATACGTATGGGCCCAAACAGACGACGGATTTCGTGATCCCCAAGTTCCTCGAAGCGGCTCGCGCCGGCGACGACATCACCATTTATGGCGATGGTGCGCAGACGAGAACGTTCTGCTATATCGATGACAACCTCGACACGACCGAGAGGGTGCTGGCGGACGAGTCACTCGCAGGTGAAATCATCAATATCGGCAGCGACGTGGAAGTCAGCGTCCTCGAATTGGCGCAGCGAATCATCAAAAAAGTCGGCAGTCGGTCAAAAATTGTGCACGTCGCACCGTTGGCAGATGGTGACATGACGCGTCGCTGTCCGGATATTACGAAAATGAAGAAAATCCTCGCGCGCCCGCTCACCCCGCTGAGCGAGGGGCTGGACAAGATGATTTGACCGCGTTTACTGGTGCCCATCTACCCGGTTCGTGCGTATAATAAGAACGACTCCCTCCGCCCGCCTGATTCTCCTGCCGCCATCGCAGTCATTTGAGCAAGACAACAACCTCCTCGCGTGTCCCGCACAACCGCTCGCAACCATCGTCGTCGCCGCTGGCGGCACACGTCGAACGAGTTGCGGGCAACCGCCGTGAGTTCTTTGCGCGCAGCACGATGGCGTTGGGCAGCACGGTGGCACTCGGCGGTGCGGCGGGGGAATCAGTCGCGGGGGACCAGCTATTGTCCGCGAGCAGTCCTTCCGCCAACGGTGTATCCGTCAACGGCAGTGATCCCATTCGCATCGGATTGATCGGCTGCGGTGCGCGCGGCAAAGCGGCCGCTATCGAAGCGATTGCGGCCAGCAACCACAC
>JBDNIG010000236.1:0-27321 GCA_041688415.1 Rhodopirellula sp.
GACGGGCGGAGCCGTCGGTCGACTGAGCTGATTACTCCCGACGGGCGGAGCCGTCGGTCGACAATGTGAAAACGACTAGTATAGAGCTGCCGCGAGTTTCGGCGAGGTCGCAATCACAATCTCCACCATTTCCGCTACGATAACGCCATCATCCCCCTCCCTATCTCCCCGGCTCTGGTCTGGCAAAAATCACGGTTTGGTGGGTGACTGGGCAAGTTCGGCATATGCCGTTCTGTTACGAAGTTGAGCGAGAGCTCTGGAAAATGAAAAAGTTAAAATGAGAACTGTAAAATGCAAAATTGTCTCACAATCACTTGATACTTTGCATTTTTCAATTCTCATTTTTCACTTTTCAATGAATCCTACGCCCACCAATGTGCCGTAGAGCGAATTGCAATCAGTACTCAGCATTTTGCCAACCCACCCTGTCTCCCTGTCTCCCTGTCTCTCCCATGCAGCGTTTGTTGAATCTCGTTGGACCGATGCTCGCACTGATCATCGTGGTCTCGCTGTTCGCTGCTGCCGAGTGGATTTCGGGCACGGACGGCAATTTTGCGTCCGTGTCCTCGGCCCGCTTGGTCGGCGTGCAGAGTGTGAAGATCGGGATTGCCGCGTTGGGCATGACGCTGATCATCATCAGCGGGGGGATTGATCTGTCGGCGGGCACGGCCGCAGCGATGTGCGGGTGTGTCGCCGCCGTGGTACTGGACGGGGGGCATTCGATTTACGTGGCGATCCTTGCCGCCGTTTTGGCGGGAGGTGCCGCTGGATTGTTCAACGGCGTGTTGATCGCCGGATTGCGATTGGTGCCGTTCATCATCACGCTGGGGTCGATGACGATTTTCGTGGGCATCGGCAAAATGCTGTGCGATCAAGGTGGCACGATCACGCCGCCGCGCCAAAGCATCCCCGACTGGCTGCGAGAGATGGTCACGCAGTACCCCGAACCACGCTGGATTCCCTATCTCTATCCGCTCCCCAATTTTGGTTGGGGCGTGTGGCTGATGCTGTTCCTCGCGGTCATTGTTGCGGTGGGGCTGCATAAAACCGTTTTTGGGCGGCATCTCTTCGCCATCGGATCGAGCGAAGCGACCGCGAGACTGTGCGGCGTGCGCGTGCAGCCGACCAAGATTCTCGTCTACGTGATCGCGGGAGCATTGTTCGGGCTGGCCGGTTGCGTGGACATCGCCCGGCTCGAAAAAGGTGACGCGACCGCGGGTGCGGGGTTGGAACTCAAGATCATCGCGGCGGTTGTGATCGGTGGCGGATCCTTGCTGGGAGGTCGCGGCAGTATCCTGGGCACCTTGTGCGGGGTCCTGATCATGGGCGTGATCGGATTGGGCTGCACGTCGCTGGAGCTAGAAACTCAAGTTGAAAATATCTTGGTGGGTGTCATTATTATCGGTGCCGTCTACGTCGATCGGCTGCGGAGTACACGATTTTCCAAAGGTGCCTCATGACGCAGCGACATCAAAGATGGCTCGGCGCCGCATTTTGGGTGAGCGTGGTCGCCGCCGTCGCGGTCTGGATGCTGACGGATAGCAGCGGCACCGGCGAATCGAAAACGGCTGCCGCGGTCCACGCCAGCCCCGCTTCGTTGATCCTGGAATCGCTCTGGTCGTCGACCGAGTCGATGGAGCTGGAGGATCCCACCGGGGTGGTACGTGTCGGCGATGCCGCCTTCGCTCGGCGAGGTTCCACTTGGCATGAAGTCGGTTATATTACCGCCGTTGGCCACGTTGACAAAGCTAACAATCGATTGACGCTCACGATGTTCGACCGGGAGGATTTCTCTGCGGACGCGACCTTCGAAGTCCATCGCAACAGTGGCCGCTTGGGCGATGTGATGGCGACTTTGATGCCACCGGAAAAGCGTGAGCGATTGCAACAGAAACTCGCTGCGGCGCTGGAAGCACACGCTGACGCCGTCGCCCACGAAATTCTGCCCTTGGTCGCCGAGTCCATCCAGACGTCCGTGCCGCTGATCGAAACGGCGTTGGGCGACGCCGTCGAGCGCCACGAGGCGGAGATTGACGGGCTCGTCGCCCGCTACCGCGACGAAATTGTCCGTGAACGGATCGTGCCCTTGGTCCACGACGAAGTGATGCCGATCGTGCGAAAACACGGCACCGAGCCAGCCGAGATGATTGGGCGCGAGATCTGGAACAGGGCCTCGCTGTGGCGGTTTGGATGGCGGGCGATCTATGATAAATCGCCGCTGCCCGAACGGGAACTCGTTGCTAGCGAGTGGGACCGGTTTGTCGAAGACGAGGTCGCTCCGATTGTCGAAGCTCATCTCGACGACATCGCTGCCGCCGTCGAGAATATCGTCAAAGATTTGGCCGCCAACAAAAAATTGCGTGACGAACTCTCCGCAGTGGTCGGCACGATCGCTCAGGATCCCGAGGCCCGCACGCTGCTACGCACGATCATCCGTGAAGCGATCGTCGACAACCAGCAACTTCGCCAAGCGTGGGTCGATGTGTGGTCCTCACCCGAGGCGAAAAAACGACTCCGACGCACCGGCAAACGACTCGAACCGATCTTGCGAGAAATCGGTGATGAAGTCATGGGCACCCGGGAGGAAGGCATCGAACCCGGTTTCGCACGCGTGCTACGAAATCAAATCTTGAGCAAAGACCGCACCTGGATCACGATCACGCCAGGGGGAGAGGGGGGGAGTGGGAGAGAGGGAGAGAGGGAGACAAGGAGACAAGGAGACAAGGAGAGGGGGAGTGGGGAGGCGGTTGTGCTGCGTGAAGCGGAGAAGTTCATGCCCTATCCGGTAGTCTATTTGGCCAAATGATCGTCGCGTGCAAGATGCTGCCGATGTCAAAGATTGATCCATTCTCCTAAGCTAGCGCGTCAGCACGAGGTTCCCTCCCGCCGCTCCCAATTCCCTCGCTCACGCGTCGGGTTATGATTGAACAAGCCTTCCCCTTCTCCCCCTCTCCTTGTCTCCTTGTCTCCCCCTCTCTTCCCACTCTCTTCAAAAACCATGCCGCGAAGCCGACTCGGACCGCTTGCCATTGAATCGCCGTTGGGAGCGAACCCGACCAGCCGCGATGCTCGTGTCTGGCGCGCGGTGCATGTGTCGCAGCGAAAGGCCGTCGCGGTACGGATTTTTCATGTGGCGTTCGGGGGCACTGTCGAATCGCGGACTGAGTTTTCCGAGGAGTCGGATCGACTCAAGAAGCTCAGTCATCCTGCGATCTGCCAGTGTTATGGCGGCGGCTTCGACGGCAGCGATGCGTACCTGGTGCATGAACTGATCGAGGGACCGACCCTGGCTGATGAGATCAGCCGCCGCGGTCGGCTGTCGTGGGAGAGCGTGCTCGAATTGGCCGAACCGATCGCCGACGCAATCAGTTACTTGCACAGGCAAGGAATCGTGCATGGCCGAATCGGTCCAGACAAGATTATTATCGCGGGACTCAGCCCCGTCCTGATCGATGTTCGTGACGAAAACGGGAGTGCTCCTTTTCGCGACGGCCCGTATCACTTTCAGCGCCCGCCCTCGCCCGAGCAGATGCGCCGGCGACCGCCCGAATCGCCGGGCTTGCAGGACGCCGTGATGGCGCGCAGCGACCTGTACATGTTCGGCGCGGTGTTGTACGAAGCACTCACGGGGGAACCACCGATCAGCGGCTCGACGATCCAGGAAACGACCGCGAACCTGCAGTACCAACAGCCAACCAAAGTCGCCTCGACGGTAATGGACACGCCGGTGTGGATGGATAGTTTGGTGATGCAGCTACTCGCCAAGAAACCGGGTGAGCGACCCGTTTCGGCCGACGCGGCCAAGCTGCAACTTGCCGAAGTCCGTCGTCGTTCGATGAGTCGCAGCGGTGTGGCCGAACACGCTTCGTCTGGTTTCAGCCCCTTGGCGGTGACCAACCAAGCCGATCGCGACGAAGCCCGCACACTCCTGGGACGCGCCGCCGTCGAGAAGAAACGTGACCGCTCCATGGATGCGACACCATGGCACGATAAAGCCTGGGTGTTGCTGCCCGTCCTCGGTCTGCTGATCGCGATGTTGGTGTGGATCGCGTGGCCGCCCAATCCCGATACGATGCGAGATCGTGCCCAGGAATTGCTCGACGAGGGCACGCGCTCATCCATGTCGCAGGCCCGGATCAGCTATCTCGAACCGCTCGTGCGACAATATCCTGACGGCGAACACTTCGGCTGGGCGTCCGAGCAAATCGATCGAGTAGAAATGCTCGAAGCGGAGCATGCGTTAACGGTGAAGCTGAACCGCAATCTACCGCTCAAGAACGAAGCTGAGCGATTGTGTGCCGAAGCGATGCGGTACGAAACCTTCGGCGACAACTCCACGGCGATCGATAAATACCGCAGCCTGATCACGTTGTTGGGGGAGGAGCCTGATGAAGGAGATGCGGACAAGTATGCGGAATATCGTCCGTTGGTGAACTTGGCCCGCACGAAAATCGCCCGCATCTCCGCTGCTGATACGGACGAGAGTGAAGCCGCCCGCATCATTTCGGAAAAATTGGACGAAGCCGACAAGCTGTACGTGAAAGGCCGCACGATTGCAGCGAAAGAAATTTGGTACTCGATCATCGAACTCTACGCGACGAACTCGGCGGTCGCGCCGCTGGTGCAAACGGCACAAAGTCGTCTTGCTGAAACCTCCGCGAACCGCACCGGGGCAGCGGAAGAGTCTAAGTAAAATGCATGACCATCGGGACGCAATTGCAATACTGGGGTAGCAACCACCGCGAGGGAATGCGTACCAGGGGGATCGTAAACCATTTGCCTCTGCCGCATTGCCGCTTTTTACTGCTTGCCGTATGAAACCGTCTCCCCTCCACCCTCTAGCCCTCGTCTTCCTGACCAGTTGTCTCGTGATGACTCAGTCCGGCTGTCTCGGTGTGCTCAGCAATTTGATGCACGCGGTCGGCGCGGACCGCATCCCCCCGGAATACGATGGGCTGGTGAAGTCCAAGGTCGCGGTCGTAACGATGACCGATCAGAGCGAGTACTCCGACGACGTCGCAGCCCGTCTGCTGACTCGCAAGGTCAGCGATATTCTGTCCATGGAGGTCAAGGAAATGACCTTGGTGCATGACGAAGACATTCAAAAATGGCGAGACACGAACGGCTGGGAGAAAATCGACTATCTCGAAATGGGGAAAGATACCAAGGCGGAGAAATTGCTCGCCATCGAGATGACGGACCTGCGATTGCGTGATGGTGCGACGCTGTATCGCGGCCGCGCCGCAATCATGTTGACGGTCTATGACATCAAAGCAGAGAAAGTCGTCTTTCGCAAGGAAATTGACGAGTTCACCTATCCCGTTCACGCGGGCCAGTACACGAGTGAAACCACGGAGTCGAAGTTTCGCAAACTTTTTCTCAGCATGCTGTCCAAGCAGATCTGCCGCACGTTCCACTCCTACGATTTCGCCGATACCGTGGCGCTCGATGGTGCCCTGGCGAGTCAATAGGTACCTTTCGTAGCTGGACCGCTTCGTCGATCCGACGTGGAAAGGCGGTCCGGTGGTCGACAACGCGCCGACGATTGGGAACAATAGGAGGATTCAGTCCCCTGGTCTCTTCCCGAAAATCTTTCGCATGACAAATACGGCTCGCCACGAACTCGTGGTTTTGGGCGGCGGTCCCGCCGGTTATGTTGCCGCCATCCGCGCCGCACAACTTGGCATCGACGTCGCCTGCATTGACGAAAACCCTCGCTTTGGCGGCACTTGTCTGCGCGTGGGCTGCATCCCCAGCAAGGCGCTGCTCGAATCGAGCCATCTCTACGAGCAGGCCCAGCACCGCTTGAGCGATCACGGCGTCAACGTCAACGGTGTCGAGTTGAAGCTCGACGTGATGTTGGCCCGCAAAGAAAAGATCGTCGATACGCTCACCGGCGGCATCGACGTGTTGTTCAAGAAGGGGGGCGTGACCGCTTACCGTGGCCGTGGCAAGCTAAAATCGCCCGAGGCAATCGAAATCGCGCCGAGTGACGGGGCAGATCCAGACCAGCCCAAGGTGATCGAAGCCGACCAAATCATACTTTGCCCCGGCAGTGTACCGGCTCGCTTGCCGTCGATCAAAGAGGACGGCGACCGGATCGGCAATAGCACCACCGCGCTGTCGTTTCCGGAGGTCCCCGAAGTCCTCGTCGTGATCGGCGGCGGATACATCGGATTGGAACTCGGCAGCGTGTGGAATCGATTGGGCAGCCGAGTGATCGTGCTCGAAGCCCTCGATCGCGTGCTGCCCGGACTCGACAATGAGATGGCGAACCTGGCCTATCGAGCGTTCAAGAAACAGGGCATCGAGTTCCGCACCGGCACCATGGTCGATTCGGCTCGTGTCGACACATCCCAATCCAAACCCTGCACGGTCGAAATCCAAGGCGGCGAGCCGATTTATTGTGATCGTGTGCTGTTGGCTACCGGACGCTGGCCCGCCACCGACGATCTCGAATTAGCGGCCGCTGGGATTCAAACGGACCGCCGAGGATTTATCGAAGTCAATCAAGACTTCCAAACAAGTGTGCCGGGGGTGTATGCCATTGGCGACTGCATCGGCGGTGCGATGCTCGCCCACAAAGCCATGGAGGAAGGTATCGTGTGCGTCGAGCGCATGGCGGGCGTCGCGGCGGAAATGAATTACGATGTGATTCCGGCGATCGTGTACACGCATCCTGAGATCGCCATGGTGGGACAAACCGAAGAACAGCTCAAAGAGGCTGGGATCCGCTACAAAAAAGGCGTCTGCCCGCTCGGTGCCAACGGCCGCGCCCGCACCCTCGGCGACACGGAAGGCCGCGTGAAAATTCTCGCCGACGAGGAAACCGATCGCGTGCTCGGCGTGCATATCATTGGTCCCCGCGCTGGTGATTTGATCGCCGAAGCCGCCGCCGCGATGGAATTCGGCGCCAGCAGCGAGGACATCGCTCGCACCTGTCACGCGCACCCCACACTCGCCGAAGCGGTGCACGAAGCCGCCCTCGACGTCGACGATCGTGCCATCCATTTCGCCTAAAGAAAGCCGCTAGCGACAAACTCCCCTTCTCCCCTTCTCCCCTTCTCCCCCTCATGTCTCCAGCCAGCGACCATCCCGCCGTGCCGAGCGACGAACCGTTGTTCATCATCGGGTGGCGGGAATGGGTTGGATTGCCCGAACTCGGTGTGGGACGCGTGAAGGCAAAGATTGATACGGGGGCCCGTTCCAGTTCGATCCATGCGTTTGACGTCGAGACTTACGTCGACGGTGACATTGAACGCGTGCGGTTTTCCATTCACCCCATGCAAAAACGGGACGATGTGTTCGTCAATGCGGATGTGCCCATTCTCGAGCGACGGCACGTCCGCAGCAGCAATGGCGAAGTCGCTGAGCGGATCGTGATTCGCACGCCGTTGGAGATCTTGCGTCGACACATTCTCATCGATCTCACACTCGCCAATCGTGATGCGATGGGATTTCGCATGCTGGTGGGACGTGAGGCGATCCGCAAACGTTTTCTGGTCGATCCCGCCGCCTCCTTTTTGGCGGGACGCCGGCCCCGCCGCAAGCGACATGAAGCATGAAACGAAAAAACATTCAATCCGCATGCTTGTTCCTCGCTGTGGGTGGCGGTTCGATATCGCTCCTCGGCTGTCAGCGTTCGACGGAGCGATCCAGCGAAACGGTCGCCAAATCCGATACCGTGAAACCAGCGAACCCGAACGAACCCGCCTCGATCCAAATTCCGGGTGCCCATCGAGTGACCGACTCGGCCGGCAACATCGTCCAGTTGGACTTACGCGGCTGTACTCTTGCCGACAAAGATTTGCGGTCGTTGACGGACCTGAAATATTTGAAAGTGCTCAAACTATCCGGCAAGGACGGCGCGTGTACCGTTACTGACGCGGGCTTGGAGTCGATTGGGAAATTGACGCAATTGAAAGTGCTGGCCCTCGATCTTTTGCCGATCTCGGGTATCGGGCTCCAACACATCGGGGGTCTGGACAAGCTCCAAGAGCTCTACCTGGCCAAAACCAACATCGACGATGGCGCGACGGCTGAACTTGAGAAGTTTCACAACCTGAAAAAACTACGTTTGGCGGGGACCAAGATCTCGGCGGAGTCGGCTAGCCGGATCGCGAATTTGACCGGATTAATCGACCTCGATGTGAGCGAATGCGAGTGGATTGACGATGCTGCGGCGAAAGAGTTTTCGAAACTACCAAATCTCGAAAAACTCAATCTTTACCGCACCATGGTGGGCGATCCCGGCGCAATTTCGCTAGCCAACTGCCGCTCGCTCACGTGGCTCAATCTCGACGCCACGCCCCTGACGGATGCCGGTCTGGCGGGCGTGGAGAAGCTGACCCAGTTGAAATTCCTGCACCTCGGTTCGACGGGTATCACGGACGAGGGTTTGTCGCGACTCCGATCGCTGGTGAACTTGGAAAAGTTGATCGTCACGCGAACGGAAGTCACGCAGGTGGACGTTGATCAACTTCAAAAATCGCTGCCCAATACCGAGATTCAGCTTCACTATGTGGAGCGGGACTCCTCGTAGTTTCCCTATTTTCGCTTCGGCTGGGACGACGATGCCCGCGACGACGGTGTGTGTACCTTGAGGACGGGAACGTCTTCGGAGGCGACGAGTGATCCGGTTCCCTCTGCGGTGACATCCGACATACCACTCTCGGCAACGTCGGTTTGCCAAGCGGTGACGGGGGCTGCTGTATTGGGGGCTCCGTTGACGCTCGTGCCACCACTCTTTCCATTGGCAGACGAGGTTGTCAAGCCAACCCGCGGCTTGAAGAATTTTCCCAATGGACTGACCAGGAGCGCCGGCAGCAAGATCAAGTCACCGATCAGCGCGGCCGCCAACATCACCAACATCAGCGTTCCAAATCGCTGGGTGGGCGTGAAGGTGGACAGGGCAAAAACAAACAGCCCGAGCCCACCGACGATCGTCGTTTGAGTCATTGCTGGGCCGACCTTGCGGTAGGTCTCGATCACGGCTTGATAACGGGATTTACCTTCCTCGAGAAACTGTCGAAACCAAGTGAGAAAGTGGATCGTGTCATCGACAGCGACGCCCATCGCCACCGAGGCGGTCATCATCGTTCCGATGTCAACGGCGATCCCACCGAGTCCCATCATCCCGAAGATCAAGATGACTGGGAACAGGTTAGGGATCATGGAGATCATTCCCGCCATGACACCATCGAATAGGTTTCGCGGCCTGAGCCACTGCGACGGGAAGCTGCCGGGATTGAGCAGGGTAGTCATGACCAATCCGATCAAGACAAATGCCAGAATGATCGACTCGACCAAACTGGTCAGCAACGTCCGCTGGGCCTTGTAGACCACCGGCACCACGCCGGTGAAGACGACCTGCGGCGCGACGACTTGGTCGACATCGAAGACGGGAACTTGCCGATCGCCTTGGGTGAAGCGAACCGTATTGGGGTTGATGTGGTCTTGCGGTGTGGCCGGGACCGCAACGATGCTCTTGCCGATTGATTGGGCTGCAATTTCATCGGCATGAATGACGATCTTGGCCGACGCCAGCCACTCCGAGGCCGGCGATGCCGGGCCGAGGTGCAGCGGTTCGTTTCCAGCGCGTTGACTCTCGAGCGACGCCTCAATCCCACCAACCCAGATCGCGGCATCGAAGCTGCTGACGTAGCGTTCCCATTTCGGATCACCCAGGTTGACTTTCCCATCAGGGTCCCTGGGGTCTCCCCACACCGGTGTCTTGATGTTCTCGTTGCCGAGCAGTTCATGCAGCGTGCTCAAGAAGATGGCCGCGCCGTTCGCGGTCCCGTCTTCGTTGATCAGGTTGGCGTCCGCCAGATTTTGCACGCGGTTGCTGCCGACGACGAGCACGCGTTGTTTGCCGCTCAGACCACCTTCGGACTGAGCCAGTGCGGTCAATAATGCCGCGCGCGTCCGGTAGGCGTCGAGCACGGGTGCGACGACGTCGCGAAGATCGTTGATAAACAATCCGTAATCGTTGTCTGACAACGCACTGACGCGCAAGCTCAGTCGCCACATCTCGCTACCGGCGAGCGGCCCGTAATCTTCGATTTTGACGTAGTCGCTTGCCAACAGTTCGTCTTTTGCCGCTATCAGCCGACGATTCATCGCCGCGCGTTTGATGCCTTCAATTCCGTACCCGTTGTCGACTGCGGGCAACGGCGGCAGGAACGTATCCATGCTCGACGCCTGTCCGACTTCGCCGCTGCCCTCCTCCCCGAGCGTCCGCGTGACCGCGATACGAATCCGTCTGACCGCTTCGATGCGTTCAAGCAAAGTAAGCGAAATGCGGCCCGCCGCGGCAGGCGATGCGTCTTCGCCCGACCCGCCACCGGCTACTTTCAATCGCTCGGGATTGGCATCCTTGGTGTCCGTGTCCGGCTTCGAACTCGCCGGTTGACGCTGCAGTTCGACTGGCATCCGCACGACGATTTCCATTGGCACTAGCTTGCCAAAGTTCTCTTCCAGCCAAGCGTAGTCGCGGAGAATCCGGGCGTCGGAATCGAACAATTTGAGCAGTTGCACCGACGTCCGGATGTTTAGCAACCCCGCCGCGGCGATCAACAGCACGGTAATGCAGGTCATCGCGACAACGCGGTGATTGCTCGCAACGAAACGTCCGATCGCGGCCCACCATGCGGCCAGTTCCGTGTTTGAGGTGTCCGGAATCGCAGCCTCTGGATCGGGCTCGGTGCCGCTCGTCGCCGCCACCGATGAGGCGCCGGACTTCGCTTTCTTCCGCTGCTTTTTATCATCCGCAAACTTGGGCGAAAAGACTTCGAGTGCGGCGGGAAGATACGTGAACAAAATAGCCAGGGTGGCGACCACGCCGATCGCGGAATACAAACCAAAGTTGCTGATCGGTTTGAGATTGCTGGTGATCAGCGACCCCAACCCGATCGCCGTCGTGACGGCGGCGAGCGTGCAGGGCAGCAGCGCATAACGCAGGGCGCGATCGGCCGCACCCCGCTGCCCTCGAACACGCACCTCGTCGCGGTAGTAATTGATGACGTGAATCGCGCCGGAGAGCCCGAGCACGTACACCAGCGCCGGCATGCTCAGCAAAATTGCATCGACATGCCCGCCGGTCCAACCGACCATCGCCATCGACAACATCGCTGCCGAACCACCGACAACGAACATAATCACCGTGACTTTGATACTGCGGAAACAGAAATACGACAGCACCACGCCGACCAATATGCAGTAACCGATCAACCGTACCAGCGTCACGGTGCCTTCTTCATCAATCGCGATATTGTCGACGGGCGGTCCGCCCATCCGTAGCGGCGGCATGCCGCCGACGGTCTCGGGTGGTTCGCGGTTGAATGGCGGTGGTGCGGTCGAGGGTGGCGATGGCGGATGGACTCCACTTTGTTCAGCTAACGTCAAAAGTCGCCCTCGCGGGCTGCCCAGCGTGCCGCGTCCGATCGCATAGGCCAAATTATCTTTGGCGAGCCTCGTTAAAGTAACGAGCAAGCAGGTAAGTCGCGGTGGCGGTTCGACTTCCATCGCATCGAACACCGCGTACCACGCCTCGGCTTGGATCGGTGTGATCGACTCTGCAATCCGGTCGACGTCGCCCTCCAATCTCTCGTCAGCGAATTTCTGTAAGGCACGCGGCACAATCCCTTCGTAACCGACGGGCAACTGATCGCGGCGTTCGGGTGGCACCGCCGCGGCGAAACTCTCGGCCGTCCAGTCAAAACCGGGTGGAACCGCCGGTGCAAACAGGCTGCCGGTGAGTCGTTCCATTGCTCGACGGCGGGCGACCTGTGCCCGCAACTCGGGCGCGGTCAGGTCAACGGGCCACAACGCGCCGCCTTCGGCGGACAACTCCGCGACGATTGTTGCTCCGGTTTGCACGGTTTCAAACAGCGGCGCGCACAGCAGGGATGGGTCGTTGTAGAACGCGTTGGTCTTGGTCGCGGTCGATGGCTCGCCGAACGCGGTGACCAACTGCCCCTTGAGCTCATAAAGTCCGAGCGATTTCTTGATCGCGCGAAATAACCCGGCCGGGCCGTTGCTGGCTTCTTCCCAGCGATAAAAGCGGCCATCGGGAGTGATGAAGAACCACGTCCCATCGGCCGAGGCGACCCATTTCTCGTCGCGGCCGCCCCAGTTATCAAGCGATTTCCCCGGTGATAGTAACTCCAGTTCTTCGCCGAGTTCCCGCGCCCGCACACGATCCCGACGCTCGGCCAGGGACAGTCCAGTCGCCTCGCCCGCCTCCGGATCCAATATTTTGGAACGAAAATCCGCGGATTCGTACAGCAGCTTGGTTTCGAGCAAATGCAGACGCTGGTCGCCCACCGTGCAGCCCGGCCAGGTCGCCAGCACGAAGCTCTCGCCCGCGAAATGCTCCGCGAACCAATCCAGTTCGGCGGTTTCGGGGAAATCGCTCGGCAACCAGTCCTTGATGTCGTTTTCTTTGTTTTGCAACCCCATCCGGGCCGCGCGAAACGCGGACGGCAAAATGAAGAAGAACGCCATTAGCACCAGCAACGCGACGCTGGTACCCCAAGGGCCGGGACGTTCTAAAATGGAACGCGAGGGAGAATTCGAGTTCATACGCGGCAGTGCGGCGGTAAAATGGAATTGCGGAGCAACCGACTCATGGATCAACAACCAACACAGGCTACCGCGAATCCGCTTGCAAAACCATTGCCATCTCTCCCCACGCCGTCGAAATCGGCCAACCGACCGACCAGTCAATCCGATCAGGAAAGATCGACCCGGTCAGGAAAGATGTGCCCGCGACTACTGAATCATCGCCAGATGGTGGACGCCACAATGCAAGCCGAGTGCCGTGACGGCAAGTCGATCCCATCAGCCACAATGCGATAGCGTGCGGTTTCACGCCATTAACAACTCGCTACCACATTGCGACCGCTGTTATTCTCGCATGCAAATGATAACCCGACGCGTTAGCGAGGGATTTCATCGAAGTCCTCGCTAACGCGTCGGGTTACTAAATCGACGAGCTGTCACGCGTCTCGGCTCACCGGTTCGATAGTCCGCTGGGGCATCCGCCGCACGTATCGCGACAGCAATCGCGCCACCGAACCAAACGTCCGTCGAGATGCCCTCGTCCGTGGCTCGTTGACGGTCTCACGCAGGATGCTGCAGGCGGCCCCCAGCGGAGAGCGAGCGAAGTCATCGAGTACCTCAATCAGGTGTTGGTTCCACGGCTCACGCCGCCGTCCCAATCGCGACGCCGCGGCGAGTCGTGGCGAAAGCGTCGCTTCAAATTTGTCGCGGATACGCTCGTTCTCCTGCTGAAACCGATTCTCCGACGTGTTTGCTTTCGCCGTCTCGACCATCGTCTTGGATTGGTCATGCAAGCGAAACATCGCACCGACCGAATGCGAATACTGCACCCGAGGATGCTCGCTGAGATACCGCACGATCAAATCCCAATCGAATCCATAGTGGAGCGAACGATCGATGCCGCCACAACTTCGCAAGGCATCCATGCGAAACCAAAGCCCCGGTTGACTGAATGAGTATCGATCGCACCGCAACATTGCAATCGCGGATAGATTCCGGCTCACCATCGTGGCGTCGGCGCCCTGCGGTAATCGTCCGTGAGCGTCTTCGACACTGACTTCAAAGGCGTACAGATCATTCGCCGCATCGAAACGACGTGCTAATTCCAACAGTGTTCCCGGAGCCAGTCGATCGTCGGAATTGATCCAGTTGAACAGCTCGCCCGTGGCCAGATCGAGTCCCTTGCAAATGGCATCGGATTGTCCGTCATCGGGTTCGCGGATGACGTGCGTGATGTAGTCGGCGTAGTGATCCAAGACCTCACCACTGAGATCGGTGCTACCGGCATCGACGACGGTGTATTCCAGGTTCGGGTAGTCCTGCAGCAGCACCGAACGAATCGCTTCCTCGAGAAATTCACCTTGATTGAAACTGGGCGTGACCACCGTGATCCGTGGCCACTTCCGCTTCGTCGTTTCGGCTGGCTCGTCCGGTACCGCGTCCCACGGCCAACCCTTGCGATCGTGAAGCGGTGGGGGAATTTCAGACGTCACGTTGTACTTTCGAGAAAAGTGAGCAGTGAGTGAAAATGCTTTTCGAATTCAAAAAGGTCTTGATACGTTTTCGTGGCTCGGGACCGGTAGTTCGCGTGATCCGATAAAATAGCGTGCACGGCGTCGGCGATCTCTTCGACTCGATTGACGCCGATGCCGCATTGATTCTCCTCGAGCACACGTGCAATGCTCGGATTATCAACGCTAACGACCGGCACGCCACACCGCAGATAGTGCGACAGTTTCCCCGAGGCACCGGCGAGCAACTGAAAATTTGGCCCGAGCGTGCTGTCATAAATCACGATTCCGACGTCCGCCGACGCCATCAATTGATCGAGCTCGTCGTAGGCCACCGGCTGCGTCGAGATCAACACTCGCCCCTCGCCGCTGCGCTGAATATCGCGGTAGTAGTGCGTTTTCAAATCGATGGGCGTGTGACTGTGAAAGATCAAGACGCGATCGTTCGGCCAAACCGCGGCGACGGCTGCCAGATCACTCGATCGCATGCCCTCACAGATCGAGCCCGCGTGCAGGATCACGCCAGTGAAAGCGGGTAGGTTGAACTGCCGGTGGAAGTGATCGCGTGCTAAATCCGGCGCGACGTGCCCGCGCGGCGAGTTGGGAATCAAGAGGGTCGGCACCTCCGAGGCTCGATTCTCGTCGCACAACGCTTGTTGCCGTTCGGAGTCTTGGATCACCAACACGCTCGCGGCACGATGATCGACCCGCTCACGTCGCTTGGTCCGTCGCCAGGCCGGGGACCAGAAGTCTTGCAAAAACATGATCTCCAACGACCAATACACGAGCGGCACACGATGTTCCTCGGCGAGCGGTCGAGCGGCGGCCAAACCCAGCATGTCGACGCCGATCACCGCGTCGTAATGTCGCCCCCGCGTCGTCGCGGCCACCCCCTCCACGAAACGCCGTCGAGTCATCCAGGCGGCGGGTTTCAGTCCGGCGGTGATCGCCTGGGTTCGGTCGCGGGCCGCTGCCAACGATGACGCCAACACGTCGGGCAAGGCTTGGCGAACTCGTGACTTCCACGTCACTGGATTGCCAAGGTCGCTCGTCACGGTGCCAGGGACTTCGTTGGTACCCCCACCCGAGGCGATTCTCAGGATTTCAACATGTTCGCCGAGTTGCGGCGGTTGGGCAAAATCGGCTGCCGTATCACGCATCACAATATCCACGTCCCAGCCGTTCTCATCGAACAGCCGAGCCGCATTGATCAGGCTCGGCGCGCAACCCAAGTAGGTCTCGTAAAAGATAATCGCAATCCGCCAGCGAGTTTCAAGACGTGGCACGATGTTCGAGTTTGTTCCGAGCTGGTAGTGAAAATGCAAGCATCATCGTACTTGATTCAGTGGACGTGAAAAATGCGCCCGTTCGTTGGAAACTTGTCTCCGTGACTGTGCTGTTCAGCTATCCTAGGCCATCATTCGAGTCGAGGTTGCGATCCGCTCGATCGATCTCATTTTGTGTTTTGTGGATGAGGAAAATCGACATGTTTCCAAAAATTTGGCTGTCACTCGGAGTGATTTTGGGATGGGTAGCGATGTCGCTCGATCCCGGCTCAGCATCCGCCGCGATCTTTGCTGATTTTTCGGCTGCGCGTCACGATCGGTTTGTCGTGGGTGCTCCGGCGGATCCTGATCCTCTCAATCCGAATTTCTTGTTCGACCACTCGCGGATTACGGGCGTCGCCTTGACGCAGGGAGTGTTGATCACGCCACAGCATTTCCTGACCGCCACCCACGTATCAACACCCAACGCGACGTTTGTGACGGCCGATGGAATCCGCCACACCTACGCGGCGAACTCGCGAACCGTACTGCAAACGACGCTCTCCTCCGATTTGACTCTCGGCAACGGCGACGTCTTGCCCGCCGGCAGCGTCCATTGGAGCGACTTGTCCTTGGTTCGGCTGGCCAGTCCGATATCGGCTGCTGACGGGATCGATCCGCAACCCCTGTTCGGCGGCCCGAGCAGCGCGATCGTGGGGCGAGATGTCGACATGTTCGTGCAAAGCAATCAAGCGGGCAGCGACACCGCTGACGATGTCCTAACGGTCCAGCTCAATACCGGCGCCATTACCGAGTCGGTGATGTATCGCTACGACAATCCCCCGGGATTGCCCGCGTCGGATGAACTGCGGTTCAGTGGTGGGGATTCCGGTCGCGCGTCGACTATTAATATCAATGGCCAGATGGCCGTCGTCGGCATTCACATGGGCATCGGAACGGATGACGAAACCGGTGATTTCTACAGTTTTGATAGCTTCGTGCTGCCGTACCTGGACCAAATTCAAACGCTCACCGCTCGCGATGGTTACCAAATCAACGTCGTCGCGGTTCCCGAGCCTCGGTTGAGTTGGCTGCTCGCTGGCGCCGTGTTACTGGCGACCGGGTCACCGCGATTCTTTCGTCGCAGTTGGATTGCCGCAGGCATAGCAAGCAGACGGTCTGTTTCCTATCGAACAGCTTAACTTCTCTCCGTGAAAAATCCGCTCTGACTCTACGTGACTTCGTTGACTCTCATTTGCCCATGACGTGGACATTCGTGATCGTAACGTCTCGAATGTATTCCGCTCCGGCCTGGACCGTTACCGCATCGCCTGGCGATCCGTACCGGATGAGATTGGTGAGGATTGAGTCGGCGAGCGATCCGCCGATCAGGATCGTGTGCTGCGACTGGCTGGTGACGTTGCTCACCATGATGCGGGAAGTATCGCCAAGCGGTGCCACGCCGCCACCGTAGTTATTGTCTCCGATCTTCACCGCGGCTTTGCATCGCAAGTCATCGGGCGATGTGTCGATCAATCCATCCACCAAAATGTCGTGCATTTTGACTCCCGAAGTATTCAGTAGCCTGATGATGTGGTGTCTGCCAGCACAGTATCCCTTGACGTTTCTGACGATAATATGCCGGATATCGTCAAGCCCGTCGCCGCGATCCTCGCCAGCACTGACCATGGTCGAAGCCAGTCCGCCGGCCGGTCTGTCGCTACGTGGAATAGCCGTCAGGGCGACCAAGTCGTCACCGGTGTAACCCGTGATGTTGTCGATCAGGATATCGTGGCATCCCAGTCGTAGATCGATCCCGTCTTGGTTCAAAATCGTTTGGCGTGCGTGGTCGATCATCTTGTATCCGCTCGATTCAAAGTCAAGATCGCGCAGCGTACCGTGTGCACAGCGTTCGAGAGAAATCGCCCAGCAGTGGGAATCCTTTACCGTGATGTTCTCAATGCTGAAATGCTCGACAAAGGCCAGCAGGATTCCAATATTCCGCCAGTCGCCCAGTTGGCTTTCCCCCTCGACACCGGCATCGGTGCCGTAGGTTCTGGTACCGAGGGTCTTGCCGCTGTCGCCGCTTGCGCGAGGGCGATCCGCACCCTCGAGCACGACATGACCAATGCCGCGGATATGAATATTTTGCATCGGCTCGATGTCAGTAATTCCCAACCCACAGTTCGCGCTACGCATGAAGTTATCTCGACAACGATCGGACAGTTTGAGGTGACAGTTGTCCAACTCAAGCGTGGTATCACTGTGCAGCAAAATTGCCGAATCGAGCAGCCAGGTATCTCGTCGCTGACCGTCGACGAGGTTGACTCGCGGGATGACCGCTCGGCAGCCAGCGTCTGCGGCTACCTCGATCGCCTGGTTAATCCGCTCGATGTCCGTTCCAACAAATTCGTTGGGAGTGATGACGTCGGGCAATGTCGCGGAGGTGGTTGCACGATCAGGCGGTGACGCCGAGGCGATCGACCATCCCACGCAACACACCATCAACACCGGCATGCCGGTTTTCCACCAACGCCATCTCGCAATTCCGTTCATACCATGACCTCATTGTGTGATACTATTTTCGATTGGTAATAACCCGAGTAGCCACGCTTCGCCAGAGCGTGGACTCCACGGCGAACGCAACGGCAGCTACTTTTCTACTGGCTCGGACTCTCTTGATGGAGCTCTTTCAGCATCTCGAGCAGGTTGGCGACGATCTTCGTGGTCGCCTTCTTCTCAACGTAATTGCTGCCCAGCCACGTTTCGTAGCCACCCAAACGATGTTGCTCGGGGGTCGGTAAATAACCGTACGATCCGTTGGCGAGTTCAATGGTGAAGGTGTCGGCGAAGGGGCTGAGATCCTTCAGTTCCAAACCCGTTTGGGTAAACACCTCGAACGGGATCGCGGTGATTCCTAAATCGCCGATGCGGAACGCTTGCAATTGAATGTCAATCTGCTTGGGAGCCGTCTGAATCTTCGCGATTCGATCCGCGTAGATCTCTTCGCGACTGTGTCGTTGCCTCGGATCGTAGTCCTCGCCGGTGGTTATCTTGGCGAAATGAGCAATCATCTCCGGCGTGGGTTGCCTCGTTTTCAACGTCAAGTTTTCTTGCTTGGCAGCCAAGGGAACCCAGTCATGAAAGTCGATTTTCTGATTGGCTTCAAACACGCGACTCGCGATCTTTTCGGCAACCTCCTGCATTTTCTCATAGCGTTGGTATTTCCGCGTGGCTTTTTCGGGGAAATTGATGTTGTTCACGTCGCCGCTGGTGCCGTTGGAGAGAATGCCGACGAACGGCGGTGACTGATCGGTGGCCTCCAGTTTTTCCCCGATGAATTTTGCGAAGTAACCAAAATAATCCGCTGAAACATCGCCGGATCGGACACCGCCGACGTAGTGCAAGGAATAGTTGGCGAGCAACGCGATCGGATGACCGTCGGTGCCTTGCACGGATACGAAGCTAATCTCTGGATCGGTCGGACCGGCGGGCCGGTCGAGCTTGGAACTGCCACGGGGTGGGTTCATCCGGACCTGGTCGATGCCACCGAAAGGATTGCTCAACAAACTTCCGTCGTTAACGAACCAACGGCGGTTGAAAAGTTCCGACGGTTCATCGACCGATCCCCAGCCGATTTGCGCCGGCTCCAACTGAGCGAGCGCCCTGCGGATGCCGTCGGAGATGCGGTGGGCGACGAACTTTTGATAGTCGCTCAGCTCCGTTTCCGGCAGTGTTTTCAACGGACCACGCGCCGTGGTCGCCGAATGCGAGTGGGTGGCCGCCGTCAATACATGCGAAGCCGGTATGCCAGTGGCTTCGTGTACCTGTTGCTTGGCCAGATCGTAGACCTCGACAGGAATGCCAACGTTGTCGCAAATCACGATGGCCAACTGATTTTGACCGTCATCCAGGACGAGGCACCGGGCATGCAGCTCGTCGTGGATGTTGGTGGCGGGGATAGGTCGCCAACCTCCGACGATCAACTCACCCAGTGGCGGTGTGATGTTGCTCGTTGCTGCCCCGGCTCGGAAGACAGGCTTGGCATCCTCGGCGTGAACTCGGCTCTGGCCGCCGAGTAGTAAAACCATACTGACCATCAACGACGTGATGCTCATCCATCTCATTCGTATCGAAACTCTCATGTCAAGGCCTCTTCATTCTAGGTGTGGTGACGGTGTATTGACGTGGCGTAAGCTTCCAGCTTGCGTTTCTGAAATCGCAAGCTGGAAGCTTATATTTCTCAAATCGCAAGCTGATCGCTTACTGAACGTTGGTCGCCAAGGCGTAGGGTAGTTCGTGTTGTTCTCCTTGTTGAGAATGAGAGTGATCGAGGGCGCGAAGCTCCAACGCGAGTTCGTTTTGCCCGAACTTGGCTTTCACCCAACCATTGGGATGCGCGGGGTTGAACACGTACGAGCATGCGGGAAGATTGACCAAGTGCAAGTCGTCTTGCATTTCGCTGACGCTCCAATGATGCGAGTGTCCAAAAATGTAAGCTTGCACGTGCGGTCGCGCGTTGAGTAGATCGACGAGTTGTTGGGAATCCTTCAACCCGCTGATTCTCGCCTGCGACCCTTTCGGCAGGAATTGAAGCGTGTGGTGCCCCATCACAATGGCCGGCTTTTCAGCGTGGGCGTCCAATGCCGAGGCGAGCCAATCCAATTGCGTCTGACCGATCTCGCCGGTCACGAGGTTCACCTCCAAGAGTGAATCCACTAAAAACAGATTGGTCGTGGGAGTCGAAAGGATACTGACATGCTTGCCGTCGACCAATGGATTATCAGCCCGATGACTAGCAAAAGCGTCGTAGAACGGCCCGCGGTCATCGTGATTACCCATCGTCATGTGGATCGGCAAGCCGGCGTCGGCAAGTCGCTGCAGTGCCGTGCTCAAGGTCGCATAGTCATTGGCAAGCCCTCGCGAGAATGCACAATCCCCATTGATAATGACGCCCGCCGGGGGCGATGGCTCCGCCAATACCTCATCGATAATCCGGTTGAGACAATCCAACATCGTGATCCCCCGAGCACTCCTCTTCGGATCCGCGTCAATGTGTGGATCGGACAGCAACGCCCACCATTCATCGCTCGGTTCGGACTCCGCGGCCCCGGAGTAACGCGAGGCGAACCACGCCGTCCCTCCGACAAGTGTCGTTTGCAAGAAACGTCGGCGTGTTGGAGGGATCATGTGCAACGGCATTGCAATCTCGCTATTCAGGTTTGTGAAACGCAACGCGATGCTGTACTTCGTTGCCGTGAGCGTCAAAGCCTATCCCAAAAACGTCGAATAACCTGCGGCTAGCGCCGGCGACTCCGGTTTTTCGGAATGGTACTTAAACAGTTCGGCGAAGAAGTGAAAGCCGATGCGTTCGGTGGGAAGCTCACCACTTTATCAACGAGAATAGCGCGAGTCAAATGTGTGAGTTCAATTGATCCCGCTTTACCTCTCAACGGATTCACTCGCGGAGGTACCTCACGATCCGACAACGAGGCGTGATCAAGTTACCCTCCCGCGAGGATCACCACCACGACCGCGGCCGTCAGGACGGCGGCGCCGAGAAACCGCGTGAACAGGGTTGACCAGGTCAGGTGAGCCTCGCGACCGCCCCAAATCCGCGCCGCCAGCCACGCAAGCCCCACGCCCCACAATCCCCGCAGCGAGTAGACAACATTCACGCGAGCGGCGTCGCCAAACATGCCGACGGCCACGACGATGCAGATCGCTTGCAGTGATACCAGCAGGGCAGCGGGCAGCACAAGCTTCTGGATTTCCACGCGTTTCAACTCGGACCACTGGACCCACGGCAGCAGCAGCAGCGAGACCACACCGATGGTCCAGTAGATCACCGGTAACAGACGACCGGCGCCCCATTGCGGTGCCCAACGCTGCACCAAGACATCGAACGCTGCAAACGCACCGGATGATATGCACGCATAGATAACAGTCATCCAAACGTGATGCCGCTCGCCCTGCCCAGTCCACTTGATCAATCCAATGCCCAGCGTTGCCAAGCAGGCCGCGACCCAAATGGAACCTTCCAGAGGTACCGCATCGACGGCGGTCAGTAGGAAAGCGACCAAGACGACTTTGATGCCAAACACCGGCGCCGCGATGGAGACGTCGCCCTTTTGAATCGCCAAAAAGGTGAACGATAGCCCCACCATGTACAGACTTGCAATCGAGACGGGTTGCCACCACAACTTGATGGAGACCTCTTCGCCACCGAGCAGCCACAGAAACGAAAACAACCCAGCCGCAGTGATGTTGGTCACGAACATAAATGTCAGTGGTCCAACCCCCGCGATGCTGGCACGTTTGGTAAAAATCATGCCCCCGACGAACAGCAGGCTGGCTAACAGAGGAAGCAGGAGATGTGTCATGTTCGAGAACATACCCGCTGCACAGGATCAATGTTAGGATCACAGTGACCGGCCAGTTGAACCCTGAACCCTTTCTCTACCCCAACCGGTCGGTGGCGATGTGGTATTGCGGGTCTTCGCTGACGTTGACCTCGACCAAGTCACCGGCCTTGTCGAGCAGTTTGCGGCACTCCTTGCTCAAGTGCGTCAGATGAACTCGCTTACCCGCGGCCAAATACTTATCCGAAACCGTATTGATCGCTTCGATCGCCGATTGGTCGTAGACCCGCGTGTAGTAGAAGTCGATGACGACATCATCGGGATCATCAACGACCGTGAACATATCTTTGAAAGAAGTCACCGAGGCGAAGAAGAGCGGCCCGTGAAGTTGGTAGATCTTGCTGCCAAACTCATTGAATTTCACATCGGCAGCGATGTGCGTGGCATGCTGCCAGGCAAACACGAGCGCCGAAACAATCACTCCGATGATCACCGCGGAGGCGAGGTCGTGCATGATGACGGTGTAGCCGGCGACGAGGACCATCACAAACATATCGCTCCGGGGCATCCGGCGGAACATTTTCAGCGAAGCCCATTCAAACGTACCGATGACGACCATGAACATCACGCCGACGAGTGCCGCCATGGGAATCTGTTCGATCCAAGGTGCGAAAAATAACACGAACGCGAGCAAGCAAACCGCGGCGGTGACGCCCGAAAGTCGCCCACGACCACCCGAGTTGACATTGATCAGGGATTGGCCAATCATCGCACATCCGCCCATGCCACCGAAAAAGCCAGAGACCACATTCGCCACTCCTTGGCCGACGCACTCGCGATTACCTTGGCCGCGCGTCTCGGTAATTTCGTCGATCAATGTCAGCGTCATCAACGATTCGATCAGGCCAACGCCGCAGAGCACGATCGCGTAGGGGAAAATGATCTTGAGTGTTTCAAGGTTGAATGGTGCAAAGGGATACTCACTCATGAAAAATGGTACGGGTAAACCGCCGCTGATGCCCGATTCAACCTCTGGAATCTTCACCGCGGGCGTCGCCGCGATGGCCGACGCGTGCCCGTCGAAATTGCGGCGCACGGTGTCGTCAATATTCGCCGCTTGAGCACTCACCAAGGTCGTCGAAACGTCGCCGCTGAGACTGCCGCTGAGACTGTTACCGTCCGTACTCGCTGAGGCTTGGCGGGCGTCTTGTATCATCGCGGCCTGCGTGTTGGTGGTGAGCATGTCGCCGACGGTCGCGAGCATGTTCTTGCCGCTGCTGGTCGACATGGTCTGGTTGATGGCAACGGACAGGAACGTGACGGTGAGGATGGCCGCGAGTGAAGCGGGGACGGCGGTGGTTAGTTTGGGCAGCAGGTAGATCATTGCCATCGTCAGGGCGACCAGCGCCAGCATGACCACCAGCGGAGTTCCGCTCAGATAGACGAGGTTACCGCCGTCCGAAAGCGTTTTGAAACTGCCCAACTGCGCCATGCCGATCACGATGGCGAGTCCGTTGACGAACCCCAGCATCACGCTGTGGGGCACCATCCGGATCAGTTTCCCGAGTCTGCCCACCCCGATTGCGATCTGTAGCAGCCCACACAGCATCACGGCGGGAAATAGATACTCGATGCCGTTTTCATGAACCAACGCGACTATGACAACCGCCATCGCCCCAGTCGCACCAGAAATCATGCCCGGTCGACCACCGACAATTGCCGTGACCAATCCCATGAAAAAGGCAGAATAGAGACCGATCAGCGGCGAGACGCCCGCCACGAATGCAAATGCGATTGCCTCGGGAACCAAAGCCAGGGAGACGGTCAGCCCCGATAGCACATCGTTCTTATACGAGTTGGATTGATGACGGAAGAAATTCAGCATAACGATTTAGCGAAGATGATTGAAAACTGTGAATCTTGATCCGGATATTACCCGCCTGGCACGATCGGTCAACGTTGCGAGAGGCTCCCAAGGATGGGACATAAAATACGTGCCGCGAGGGGCATCTGGCGCAGCGTCGTGTTGGCTCCCGCTAGGAACCGTCAGCGTGGATGAGGGCACCGACCAGGGGATCATCGTGTGACGTGCCGGAATGCCTGATTGCCAAGATGTTTTTTGAGAATTCTTGCGGTGGCATCATTGCCGTCAACTCTCGATCCTTCCCGAAGGTTCCGAGCCACGTCGACTCGATCACCGGGCGGCTTGCGCTGAAGCACCTTAAACGGTACAACCAAGGTGACCTCAACACGTTCTCAACCCACCCACGGAGCCAGCACAATGTCCGATCAACCCTCGCCCTCTGCTCCCACTGGACGACCTGCCTCCTCGCACACGCCAGCGGCCGGCGGACCACCGCCGGGCGTTCGACCCCATGCGTCGCTGCCCGAACCGTCCGTGATTCCTGAGGATGGATGGCACGTCGGACATTTCTTCTATCGGTTCCGCCGCGATCAGCTCGATGCACCCTTGTCACCCGAGCTTTGCCAGCAATTCTGTGCCGCCCTGGCGCCGAACGATGATCACCGCCCTGAGCGGCTGGCGGCGTACTGGACCAGCGGTCATGAAGCGGATTTTGGTGTCATCGTGATGGACCCCCATCCAGCCAAGGTCGATGGTATTCATCAAGCCTTGCTCGCCCCGGGAATCGGTCGCTGGATCGAACCGGCGTGGTCGTTTACCTCGGTCAGCGAAGTCAGCGAGTACGTGCCCTCGGTGGAAGCGTACCGCGAACGGTTGATCCGGCAGGGCGGTGAACCGGACTCACCCGAACTCGTCGCGAAAGTCAGCGATTATGAACGCCGCTTGCCGATGATGAACCGCAACCGCCTGCAACCCGATATCCCCGACTGGCCCGCAGCGTGTTTCTATCCGATGAACAAGAGCCGCGTGCCTGGGGCGAACTGGTTTACCGAACCGTTTAGCTTGCGCAATCAAATGATGGCCGAGCACGCTCAGAGCGGGATGTCGTTCGCGGGCAAAGTCACCCAGTTAATCTCCGTCGGAGTCGGCCTGGATGACTGGGAGTGGATGGTCACACTATGGGGTCGCAATCCGGAGTACCTCAAGGAGATCGTGTACAAGATGCGATTTGACGAAGCGAGTGCCAAGTACGGTGAGTTCGGTCCGTTCTTCATCGGCTACCGTGCCGAGGGCCAAGAAATTCTGGAACATTGCCGAATGACGGGCTGAAGCCGGGGCCGTTGAATCGTTGGTCTTGACACGGAAAATTGGCGTTGTCACCGGAACGATTTCTTGTCAACCTGAATGATTCATCACGCACGTATGCGCTGGGCGCATTGTCGGCCACTCCCCCGAATGGTACCGTGTGCGCACAAGCTAGCTGAGAAGCCAACTTGTTTCATGCGAACGATTCGCGCGCACGACAGTGCTCCCCTATGACGCCGTATCACTGCCAATATTGGGCGAGCCTGTTGACCCTGAAGGGAGCCGGGGGCAGCATCGAAAACCTGACCCGGTCGATCTCGAACGCTCGTGTGGATCTCAATCCGCACCAAGTGGATGCTGCCCTGTTTGCGCTTCGCTCACCACTGTCCAAAGGTGCAATCCTCGCTGACGAAGTGGGGCTGGGGAAAACGATCGAGGCGGGCATCGTTTTAGCGCAGCGATGGGCGGAACGGAAGCGGCGAATTCTCCTGATCGTCCCCGCCACCCTGCGAAAACAGTGGCAGCAAGAACTCGACGAAAAGTTCTATCTGCCGTCCATCGTGCTGGATGGTCCAGCGTTCAATCGATTGCGAAAACAGGGAAATCGCAATCCATTCACGCAGACCGACACGGTCGTCATCTGCTCGTATCACTTTGCTTCCGGCAAAGCCGATCTCGTGGGGCGGGTGCCGTGGGATCTCGTCGTCCTCGATGAAGCGCACCGGCTTCGCAATGTTTACAAACCGCAGATTGGAATGGCAGTCGGATCGCCGATTCGATCGCTCCCGCTCACAAGCTGCTGCTGACTGCCACGCCGCTGCAAAACTCATTGATGGAACTCTATGGCTTGGTCAGCGTCATCGACGAACACGTTTTTGGAGATGCTGCCTCGTTTCGGGATCAATTCGTTCGTGCGACCAACGACAGCCAACGCAATCAGTCGCTCCGCAACCGGCTCACCCCGATCTGCATTCGGACACTTCGGAAGCAGGTCGTCGAATACGTGTCGTACACCCGTCGAATTCCGATCACGCAAGACTTCACGCCCCGCGACGATGAGCATCAACTTTATGAAAGCGTGTCGGCGTTCTTGCAGCGAGAGACGCTAATTTCACTGCCGGTGAGTCAAAGGCATCTGATTACCCTGGTGCTGCGAAAACTTTTGGCGTCATCCACTTTCGCTATCGCCGGGACACTCAGGCGGTTGGTCGATCGATTGCAAGCGATGCAGCAAGAGATGCAGCAACAGGACGAAGACGACGTTCTGATCGAAGAGTCCGAGTTCGATGGCATCGGCGAACTGAAAGAGGAATGGGATTCTGAGAGTGGACTTGGCGTCCAACCCGCCAACGTAAACCAACAAGCTGGCAGCCTATCGCACATCGATCCAGAGCTACTTGCTGAAGAACTCGACGAACTGCTCAAATTCTCAAGCCTGGCTGATCGAATCACGATCAACGCTAAGGGCGAAGCGTTGATCCCTGCGCTCGAAACCGCACTCAGTCGTGCCACAGCGATCGGTGCCCAGCGGAAGGCGGTTGTGTTCACCGAATCACGACGAACCCAAGAATACCTGTTCAATCTGCTCAACAAGAACGGATACGACGGTCAAACAATTCTGATGAACGGGGCGAACGACGACCCGCTGTCAAAAGACATCTACAAAGAATGGTTGAAACGGCACGAGGGACAGAAATGCGTCAGCGGTTCCAAGTCCGTCGATATCAAAGCGGCGATTGTCGAAGAGTTCAAAGACCGAGCGACGATTTTGATCGCTACCGAAGCTGCCGCCGAAGGCATCAACCTGCAATTCTGCTCCTTGGTCGTCAATTTCGACTTACCTTGGAACCCACAGCGGATCGAACAACGCATCGGTCGCTGCCATCGCTACGGGCAAAAACACGATGTCGTTGTTGTCAATTTTTTGAACCGTCGCAATCAAGCCGACGAGCGAGTTTTCGAACTCCTCAGCGAAAAATTCACCCTGTTCGACGGTGTCTTCGGTGCAAGCGATCAAGTCCTGGGGGCATTGGAATCGGGAGTAGACATCGAACGTCGCATCGCTCTGGCTTACCAGACATGCCGAACACCCGAGCAAATTGCCCAAGCATTTGATAAGTTGCAAGCTGACCTCGATGATCAAATCCAATCTCGGATGGAAGATACTCGTGAAGTCCTGCTTGAAAACTTTGACGAGGACGTTGCCGCTCGCTTGAAGGTACATCGGGACAAAACACTCGAAAGTCTTTCGGAGCGAGAACAGTGGTTGCTGAATCTGACTCGCAGCGAATTGAATGGTGAAGCCACCTTTGAGCCGACCGAACCAAGATTTCGCTACACCGGCGATCAAACTCGTCCCTGCTACTATCATTTCGACTGGAAGAAGGCGCAGACTAACGGTGACACGTTTTATCGTGAGGGTCACGAACTGGCTCGCACCCTCATCGATC
>JBDNIG010000237.1:0-3503 GCA_041688415.1 Rhodopirellula sp.
GGCTAGCGCCTTGTCGCTCACAAAAGGATCGCTGTCCAGTTACTCTCGCAGTCAAGCTCCTGAGACTCTGGCTGCCGGACTGTGGAGGTAATAAGTGTGCGAGGCGGGTGCAACAATCGCTTGGGTCGTCAGCCCAAGGCTCCGTGCTCCGTCGCTTCGAGACGCTCAAAACGCGAGCGTTTGAAACACTTCCGCCGGTGGCTGCGTACCAGCCAAGTGAGGACCGCTCTGGCCTCCTTCGCTGCTCCTCGGAACCACGAAATGCTTGTGTTTACGTCGTCTTTCTACAACGATTCCGCATCGCTCGCTGCCCGCAGCTATCTTAGTCGAGCCACCTCCCCGACGGTCTTGGTTCTGTGCTGTGTAATTTCTTGTGTTGTGGTACCAGCCCGCCCCGCGGTGGCGCAGGGGGCAGCCGAGGCAGCCCAATCGGACGTCGCGGCATCCACGCCCGATTCTTCGGCAGTGGAGACATCGGCGCCCGACGATTTGCGGGGGCAAGTTCTAACACCGGGCAAAGACATGTTAGACGACCCCGAGGAACTCAAGAAAGCGATTGGCAACCTGCCCGAGGATGTCCGCGAAGACGGCCAAGCCGCTTGGGATCGTTTTCGGGAAACCGGCGAAACTCTCGCCTCGGCGATGTTGGCACTGCGCAGCGATCAACTTCGCTACCGAAATGGGCTGGATCAAACGAGCGACGCCGCAGCACGCTTTCGCGAACAGCGCAAGCGGACTTGGGAATTAATGCAGCAGCAGTTCACCAACGCGCTCGCTCTGATCCGTTACGTTCCAAGTGTCGAGGCGGCGCGGTACCTCATGACAATGGTGCAGCATCACCTCGTACATGACATCTACGATGCCGAGACGTACGAGGCCGCCACGCGTATGCTCGATTTGGGACACAGCTTTAGGTTCTTGTACCTCGCCGCAGCGAGATCCGCCGTCGTGGCGGGGCAATTTGAAGCGGCTAAAAATATCTACGACACCCTTGAAGGCGAGGAACTGCAGGAAGTCGATCTTCGTCTGAAGCATCAGCTGGACAGTTTGGAAGTGCAGTACGATCAAGAACAAGCGGCAATCAAACGCGCCGATCCAGATGCGTTACCTCACATTCGATTAGAGACGACGCAGGGGGATGTTCTGATCGAATTGTTCCCCGATGCGGCACCGTCGGCGGTGGCTCATTTTCGCAAACTCGTCAAAGAAGGGTTCTATGACGGCCTGGATTTCTCCGTCGTTACGCACAATCTGCTGGCCATGACCGGTGACGCGACGGGCGACGGACGCGGCAACACGGGTGAGTTCTTAATTGACGAACATGGTCGCGAAGAATCTCGGCCGGGGATGCGCGGATCCGTCGTGATGGCGAAGATGTCCGTTGGCGAAGGAAAGTTCATTGAGAACTCCAGTAGCTCCCAGATCGCCATCCTGTTTCTCCCCATCCCCGCCGTTTCGGGAACGCAAAGCGTGATCGGACGGGTGATCGATGGGATGGATGTCGTCTCCAATCTGCGGCGAATCGATCCATCTAAAAAGAAAGAACAGATTCAATTGCCACCCGATGCGGTATTACGCATGGAAATCGTACGCTTCGGCGCCGAACTTCCTGAACCCAAATACGTGGATCTGCAAGCCGAGATTGATAAAGCAGTCGAGTCCGGCCTGCTCAAACCCAAGACCCCTGATGTCCCTCAACAATGAGATGACCTAACGCTAAGCACATCAAGGGAAATCATTCGGCATAACTCGTTTAACCGCGTGCCCAACGGGCCACGTTTCGCGAACTCGCGCGGGGCGATGCCCACGCGGCTAAACGGAAAGACTTGAGCGGATGTGCTGAGGATTGACGTGGCTTGCGGATCAAATCGAAAAGGGCGAAGTGCGACTAAAGTCGATAGTCCGAAAAAAGGTTGAATGGTCGCAGGAGCAGCCTACTCGCGTGCAATTCATTCGCCACAACATAAGATCGCCTTGAGTACATTTGATCTATGCAAATGGCAGACAATCGGATGGTTTCGTGCCGCGGAGTTGCAGCCACGGATATTAACGGATTGACACGGATCGGGCCTCAATATCATCCGTGAAGATCAGTGTGTATCCCTGGCGGACGGAGATTACGTGACTCGCGTTCATCCGGTGCTTGGGGGTACTGGGGTGTTTGGGGGCACAGCATTTTCCCGATTCACTCTCACACGGCCCGACCGGATCGGACTGTTCGTTAATCGACACAGGCGATAGAAACCCATCGTTGCAAATTGTCGACCGACGGCTCCGCCCGTCGCGAGAAACCGGCGCGTACTCAGCTCAGACGGGCGGAGCCGTCTGGCTACATTGTCAACCGACGGCTCCGCCCGTCGTGAGCCTCCCCACCGCCGTCTGCAACCGCAACCGACTCGCCGACGACCGCATCAGGTTCATCAACGAGCCCCTCGATCCTCCCCTGAACCGAAGGACTTAGTCGGATGCATACACGCACAGCCAGCCGCTACGAAGTTACCTTGCCTTCGAGTCGAGTTCTAGACTGATATCTTCATTGCCTTCAGCCACATCAATCACTAATGGCGATGAGATGGTAGACGTGTACATTGATGGAATATCTCCTTTTTTGTGCTTCTTGCGCCGGGAGGTTGGAATGAAGATCGCGGCCGCCGGTTCGCTTTCGTCAGGGACCACGCCCAGTTCGGCGTCTTGGAAACTCTTTTCCGTCATCGGTATCAGCGGCTCCGTTATCACAACTTGATAGCGTCCGGGTGGACAGCCCTGAAAATCACGAATGGCACCAGGCACCACCGCGAGAAGCTTCATACTGCCTGCACCGTCCGTAAATCCTGCGGCACCATGCCCTGATGTTCCTTCGATGGGTACAAGCGTTACGCTCTTGAAAGCGAGCGGCTGGCCATCCAAGGATAAGGTACCGGTCACGGGAACCAGCTCTGGACCAGAGTCACCACAGCCGACGATGATCGCTAACATCAGAAAGATGCACGACTTACAAAATTTTATCATTACTCATACCTGCCTAGTTTTGGTTGAACAGCAAACGGATTTCGAAGTTGACATTGGATCCATAAACCGTGTGATTCAAAATGCCATACTTCACTCGATACCATCGCGACATTTCCATTCCTAGCTGAGCACCAGTATGGAATTGACTGTTGGTTGTGTGGACACCAACCCCAGCCATCGGCTTTGCGACAACGGGTAAACAAAACGCGCTGAATGGTAGTGGACGAGGCAACGAGTCCAGCAGGGAAGGACTCGTTGCCTCGTCCACTACGCGACTTATTCTTGCGCTGTCGCTAAACGCGCGGCCCCGACGGGCACGCGGGTTTAGCAAAAATGACATTGTCAACGCATACTTGCGATTTGGCCTCGCAGCGACGCTAGTCCTTAATCAAGCGAACGCCCCCGTTGCTTTTTCAGAAATTTCGATGTTTCGCGTCCGCGCACGCGGCGGCATCCCAACTTAAATTGGCGATGAAATTTTGCGATGTCGGTGA